>JAADHO010000220.1 GCA_013151775.1 Deltaproteobacteria bacterium
GGTCGCATCGCGCTCTCACGCGGGGGCGGGGTGAGTCGACGTACATCTATGACGCGACGGACCCGAGGCAGGTTGCGGCGGCTGGGGCTGGGGGTGGGGCATGAGCGCCCAGTGGTAGAAGATGGGCGAGCCGAGATTCGTCACGGGTTGCCACTGCCCTCAGTGCGGGTACCTTGCATCTGGGGACCTCTACCTCTGCCCCGAGTGCGGGAACCGGCGTGCGCCCCGGGGCACCTTCGACGTCTATGCGTCGGTCCTTGTCCAGCGCGAGGTGCGTAGCTCTTGGTTCAGTTACGCGACGCGCAGGACCGCGCTTCCGCTCTCTGAACAGACGCGGATAGGGGGCGAGTCTGAGNNAGCACATGCGGGCAGCTGGGGGCACGGCATGACCATCTACACAATCATCAGCCTGGTCCTGGCAGCGATTGCCGTCGCGCTCATGGTGGGGGCTGAGACCACCATGCGCCGGGCACGCAGGGAATCCCGGGGGCTGTGCATGACCGACACCCGCTGCTTCCTGTATCACGGTCACTCGGGGCTGTGCATGGCCCCACTAGAGGACTACCACCCACCCCAATCCGATGCGGAGCACATGGGTCCGCCTCCGCCACTAGAGGAGACGATACTCCCCGGAATCGAGGACCACCGATGACAGCCCTAGCCGACCCGCCCACATGGATCTACATCGCTATCGCCTGCGCGGTCGGGTCGGCTCTGCTCGTCGTGTGGGCTCGGCACATGGAGCGATCGAAGCGGAAGCGGCGGACCTCGTGCGACATGCCTCGTAGCGGTGCGCAGATCCCGATGCCGCCAGTACGCGCCCCCGCGCAGCAGCGGTGCCCGGAGTGTGGGCTCCGCCACACGCTGGATCGTCTAGTAACGCCAATTGCCGGATCGGAAATTGAATGCGGCTATAGGGAGCCTGGTCCGCGACCGAAGGTGGTGCCTGCGGGGCATGGGAAGCGCGAGCATCGCCCGAAGCCCATCGTCAAGCCGCCGCACCGCCCGGGGGGCACGGCGTGACCATCTACACGATCATCAGCCTGGTACTGACAGACCTCGCCAACCCGGCCATCTGGTTCTACGTTGGCCTCGCTTTATGCGTGGACGCCATCGTTCTCGCGATCTGGTCATCGCGGCGCGCGCGGTCGCTGCGGAGGCACAAGTGGGAATGGGGAGACCCGTCGCCGTCTCCGCACCGACGGCCCAAGCGTCCCACGGTCGCACCGTCGCCCCCCATGCGCGCGTGCCACGTCTGCGGCCGACCCCCTATGCTCATCGACGGCGAGTACCAGGACTGTCGGCACTGATGACCGGACACCGCCGCAAGACCACAGAGCGAACGGAGACGGAATGAAGGATCTGAAGTCAGCAGTGGCCCTAGCGTTTGACCTTCACGCAGGGCAGACAGACAAAGGGGGCGCGCCGTACATCCTGCACCCACTCGGCGTGCTCGGGATGTTACCCCCCAGCGCTACCGAGACCGAGCGCATCGCGGCGGTCCTGCACGACGTGGTTGAGGACTGCGAGTGGGATCTCGTGATGGTCCGCGACTGGTACGGCGAAGAGGTGGGCGCCGCTGTGGACGCACTGAGCAAGCGCGTCGGTGAGTCCAACCGGGCGTACCTCGCCCGGGTTATGTCCAACCGATCAGCGATGATCGTGAAGCTGGCAGACATGGAGCACAACGGCAGGGAGTGCCGGTCCGAGTCACTGGGTACCAGCGAACGGGCCTACCTCGCGTCTCTGTACGCTAGCCAGGCCGTGCGGATCAGGGCCGCGCTTGCGGCAGACTGCGCTACATGACCCGCAAGACCACAGCCGAGCTCCTCGCCGAGCACGACGGCCCCGACCCGTTCGCTTCGTACCGCGACCTGCTGCTCGAAGCGATGCCGAAGGCCACGGCGCAACTGTGGCCCACGAAGACCGGCAACGACTACTCCGCCTACAAGACGCGCCCCGTCACCTTCGCGAAGGAGGTGCTCGGCATGCAGTACATCCCGTCGCAGGTCGCGACGGTCCGGGCGCTGCACAAGCACAAGAAGGTGCAGCTGATCGGGGCGCGCAAGAACGGGAAGACCCGCGGCCTCGCGGCGATCATCTGCGAGTTCATGTCCACCGCCCCGACGATGGTGATCTCCACCGCGCCGACGGGCAGGCAGGTGAAGGAGAAGCTATGGGCGGAGATCCGCAAGCTGGTCGCGAGTTCGCAGCGCAAGCTGCTCGGGAAGTGCGGCGTGGTCTCGTGGCGCATCGCTCCCGGATGGGACGCGATTGGGTTCGCGACGGATGACCCGGACAACGTGCTCGGGTTCCACGCGGACTCAAAGCCGCCGTGGGAGACGGCCGAAGGATCGAGGCTCCTGTTCGTGTTCGATGATGCGGTCGGCATTGACCAGAGCATCTACGACGCAATCCAGGGCTCGTTCGCTTCGGGTGAGGTGTACATCCTGATCGCGGCGAACCCGCTGCGTGAGCAGGAGGACCCGCACTTCTTCGCGAAGATCAACCGGGACGGTAGCGGGTTCTACCGGATCCACACGAGCGGCGCGGACCCCGCGGAGTACGGCCAGGAGCACGACGTGCTCGCGGACGAGTGCTTCCACGAGCAGCCGGACTGGCTGGTCACGAAGACCTGGATTGATGAGAAGGCGCGGGAGTGGGGCACGGGGTCGCCGTTGTTCCGTGCGCACTGTCTCGGGATCTTCAGCAAGCCGGGCAGCAGCCAGCAGCTCGTGGTGGCCCAGTCGATGCTCGACGCTGCGGAGCGCGTGAACGCGCAGAGCGAGCAGGGCAGGCACATCGGCGTCGACGTGGCCCGGATGGGCGCGGACGAGATCATCGCCGTCCTGACCATTGACGGGGTGATGGCGGCGAGGCACGAGTGGAGCAAGACCAAGCTGATGAAGACGGCGGAGATCATCGCCGCGCTCTCGGCGGAGTGGGGCGAGAGCAAGGGCGACCCGGTACCTGCCCGCAACATCCACATCGACGCGACGGGCCTTGGGTCAGGGGTGACGGACCGGCTCGAGCAGATGGGCCTGTGGTGCGACCCGGTGGACTTCGGGGCCGGCGCGGAGGGCGACTGGCCGGAACTGTTCGGTGAGATCCACGCGCAGAACCGCCGGGCCGAGCTCCACTGGATCGCCCGTCGTCACCTTGAGGAGTGCAACGGGCACATCCCGGCGGAGTTCGAGTCGTGCCGGAGGCAGGCGACGTGGGCTCGGTACACGATGGAGCAGGAGGGCCGGACGGGCTCGACGCTCAAGATCGAGAAGAAGGAGAAGATCCGCTCGAGGCACGGCCGTAGCCCGGACGAGTGGGATGCGTACATGCTGACGTGGAGCCGGAGCGGCGGGCTTCAGCCGTACGTCGGGGTGCTGTGATGGAGCCCTACTACGAGCACGGCGGGATCACCATCTATCACGGGGATTGCAGGGAGGTGCTGCCGGGGATCGAGGCGGATGCTGTCGTGACGGATCCTCCGTATGGGACGGGCGAGCGGCTGCGCGTTGACGGCGAGTTCGCGCGCACGGGTCAGGGGTGGGATGAGTGGCGCACGGACTGGTTGCCGCAACTCAAGGCGGGGGCCGTCTTCTGCCCACCACGGAGAATGCCTGAGCTTGCGGGGTGGGTTGGCGACAGGTGGCGCTTGCTGGCATGGGTGTCCGGTAACCCCGCAGCACGCAAGGGGGTCGCGCCTAGGTACGGCATACAGCCCATTGTGGCGTGGGGGTGTGCGGGCGACGGATTGCTTGACTGGTTCCGGCATCGGAGCAACATTCAAACAGGCCACCCGCACGAGAAGCCGGAGCCGGTGATGCGCTGGCTGGTTTCGCTAGTGCCCGGCACGATCCTCGACCCGTTCATGGGCTCTGGCACCACCCTCCGTGCAGCGAAGGATCTGGGCCGGAAGTCCATCGGCATCGAGATCGAGGAGCGGTACTGCGAGATCGCAGCCAAGCGGCTCGCGCAGGAAGTGCTCGACTTTGGGTGACCGCCCACCTTATATGCGCACCCCAGTTTTCACCCGATCCTGAAAATACTGAAACCACAGGATTGACGCCCCGCCCGATGCGTGTTCACCTTCACGCAGATGGCCGCGAAGAAACCCACGCGAGGCTCATCGGGCGGGGACCGAGACCGAACCCCGAAGCGCGCAGCCTCGGCCGCACAGGCTGAGAAACCGATTGGGAAGTCCCACTTCGGCAGCGGCGCTCCGTCTCTGACGATGACGCAGCTTGGCGGTCCGTCGCCGAGCCTGAACGGCGCGATCAACGGTCACGAGCAGCGCGGCCTGTTCAGCCAGTTCAACGCGGGCCTGTACCGCGCCGCGTTCGATCCCGGCGGGCGCGAGGAGATCACCCGGCCGTACGAGGAGAACATCTTCGTGCACTCGGCGCTGAAGGTGAAGAGCACCGCCGCCGCGTCCGTGGGTCTCACGATCTGGCGCACGGAGGACATCGAGGCCGACCCGCTGCCGTCGCAGGACGAGTTCGTGACGCTGTTCAGCCGCCCGAACCCGCTGATGAGCGCGTCGAAGTTCTGGGCTGCGCACGTCATCAACATGGCGCTGGACGGCGAGAACTTCTGGTTCATGGTCGGCGACGACGGGGAGCAGGTCGAGCAGGGCAAGGTCCCGTCTCAACTGTGGCCGATCCGTGGATCGAGGGTTGAGCCCGCCAAGCGCGCGCCGAACGGGGTGCCCTCCGCGTGGAAGTACACGGGCTCGGACGGCAAGCCCCGGGTCTTCGAGGCGCATGCGGTCGTGCACTTCAGCGAGTACGACCCCAACGACATGACGCGCGGCTTGGGCACGGTGCAGGTGCTCGGCCGCACGATGGACCTGATGTTCCAGTCCGAGCGGTACCAGTCCGGCGTGCTCCGCAACGGCGGCGACCCCGGCGGGATCATCACCTACGAGAAGCGGATGGGCGCTCGGGGCGAGAAGGATCGGGTACAGAACGAGATCGATGACATGTTCTCGAACCCCGAGAACCGTGGCCGCAACATCGTTCTTGACTCGGACGCGAAGTACACGCCGAACAAGCTGTCCGCGAAGGACATGGAATTCCACACGCTGTGGAAAGAGATGCGCACGACGATCCTCGGTGCGCTCGGTGTCCCGCCCCCGCTGGTGGGCGTCTACGAGGACTCGACGTACAACAACCTGCTTGAAGCGAAGCGGGACCTGTGGCTTGGCGGGCTCGGCGTCCTCACACACCTGACGTGCGTTGAGCGCGACCTCGCCGCGAGCTTCTGGCCGCTGTTCACTGGCCCCCCGGCGGGGTACGTCGCGCGGTTCGATGTCTCTAGCGTCGAGGCTCTCAGCTTCGCGAACCTGGACAAGTTGAAAGAGGCCCGCGAGCTCGTGCGCACGGGCGCGGCGCTGTCATGGAACGACGCGTTTGAGATGGTCGGCCTGGACCTGACGCCCCCGCGCAACGCCGATGTGGTCTGGCTGTCCGGGGCGCTGCTCCCGGTCGGCGACATCGTTGGCGGCGCAGAGGGTGAAGAGGTCGAGATGAGTGCAACGGATGAGCCGAGTGGTAGCGGCGAGTCCGAGAGCGTTGAAGGAGAACTGACCGGCGAGCCTGTTGAGGATGGGATTGAGCCCTCGGCCTCTGGTTCGTCGGTCGGCTTTGACGGGTCACAGATGCAGGTGGCGCTCGAGCTTGTCCGCGACGTG
>JAADHO010000098.1 GCA_013151775.1 Deltaproteobacteria bacterium
TCGACGGTCCGATTCGCCTGACCCTGCGTCCGAGCACGCTGCATGTCGGGTCGCCTCCGAGCCTGCGCGTCACGCTGCGCTCCGCTGGTGCCGCGCAGGTCGTCTACCCTCGCGACGATCTCTACAGCTTTCACATCCGCGGTCCGCTGGGTGAGGTCGACTGCCACCAGAGCCGTCTACCGATCACCCCCATCGTCGATCTCTATCGCCGCATCAGCGCACGCCGCGGGGTCTCCGCGCGGATCGGCACCCACGCCTGCCCCGAGGCGTTCTCCGTACCCGGCGTCTACGAGGTCACCCCCGCGGTGGATCTCGTCTACGGGGGCGAGCGCTACGGGCTCGAGGCGCTGACGGGCCGCTTCGAAGGCGTGCCTGGGTTGGTGCGCGTGGTGGGCCACGGGTACGTGGCGCATCCCCTCGACGGCACGCCATGAGCGATGCCTTGGCGCGTCGGCTGGCGTCTGCCGCCCTCGGTGTGGCGCTCCTAGCGCTCACGATCAGCCTGTGGGCGGTGCACTTGGGCTATCGCTATCTCGACGACGTGCAGCGTCTGGGGCAGACCATGCAGACGCTGCTGCGCGACCGAGGAAGCGGCGCCATGCCCCTGAACCCTCCTCCCCTCACCCTCGACACGGGAGAGGAGTAGCGGTCGCGTTTCCGTCGTCCAGACCGCCTCCGTGTTTTTGGACGTTGCGGCCAGGGCGTCAGTCGCGATAATCCCAGCCATGGCGAAGATCCTCGTCGTGGACGACCAGCGCAACATGCGCACCACGCTGTCGATGATGCTCTCTGGCGCGGGACACGAGGTCTCGGAGGCGGAGGACGGCGACGTGGCCTGCGAGCGCGTGGCGTCCGAGAGCTTCGACCTGGTGCTGACCGACCTCAAGATGGGCGCCACGGACGGCATGGCCGTGCTGCGCAAGACGCGTGAGGTCTCGTCCGCCACCGAGGTGATCGTGATGACCGCCTTCGGCACCATCGAGAGCGCGGTCGAGGCCATGCGCATCGGCGCCTACGACTACATCCAGAAGCCCTTCACCGAAGACGCCCTGCTGATGAAGGTGCAGAAGGCGGTGGAGAAGCGCCGCCTCGTGGGCGAGGTGCACGCCATGGCCGCGGAGTTCCGCGAGCGCTATCACTTCGAGAACATCATCGGGCGCTCGGGCGCTGTGCGCGACGTGCTCGGGCGCATCATGCGCATCGCCCCTACGGACGCCACCGTGTTGATCACGGGCGAGAGCGGCACCGGCAAGGAGCTGGTCGCCAAGGCGGTGCACGCCAACTCGGCGCGCTCCGACAAGCCCTTCATCACCATCAACTGCGCGGCGATCACCGAGACGTTGCTCGAGAGCGAGCTCTTCGGTCACGTGCGAGGCGCCTTCACCGGCGCCGTGAGCGCGCGCAAGGGCCTGTTCGAGGAGGCCAACGGCGGCACCTTCTTCTTCGACGAGATCGCCGAGACGCCCCCTTCGCTGCAGGCGAAGCTGCTGCGGGCGATTCAAGAGGGAGAGATCCGCCGCCTCGGGGAGAACAAGTCCATCCACGTGGACGTGCGGCTGATCGCGGCCACCAACCAGAACCTGGCGGAGTCGATCAAGGAGAAGCGGTTTCGAGAAGATCTCTACTACCGCTTGAACGTCGCCCGCTTCGTGTTGCCGCCACTGCGCGAGCGCCGCGAGGACATCCCGCTCTTGGCGGATCACTTTCTGGTCAAGTACGGCGCCAAGATGCGTCGGCGCGCCAAGCTCGGAGAGGGCGTGCTCGACTTCCTGCTCGGCTACCCCTATCCGGGCAACATCCGTGAGCTCGAGAACCTGATCGAGCAGGGCGTCGCCCTGGTGGTCGACGGAGTGGTGACGCTCGACGACATCATCCCGCTGGAGCTGCGCGGTACGCAGCAGGGCTCGGGACGTGGAGGCCGCTCCCTCGCCGAGGTGGTCGACCGTGCCGAGCGCGAGGCGATCGAGGCCGTGCTCCAGGACGTGGACGGAAACAAGGAGCGCGCCGCCGAGGTCCTCGGCCTGAGCTCCACCACCCTCTGGCGCAAGATGAAGCGCCTCGAGGTGGTCTGGCCGTAGTTGCTTGCGACCGTCCCAGTTGCAGTCCGCCAGTTGCAAGGTTGAAACGCGATTGCAGCGTCGAAGGGCTAGGTTGGCCTGAGGATCACGAAAAACACGTCAATTGCGGCCGTTTAGGCGCGGAAATGAGTCGGAATGGCGCTTGCAGGCTCGGACACCATGGCTACCCGTGTGTTGATCGTAGATGACGAGGACAACCATCGTCGAACGCTCAGCATCGGTCTGCGCCTCGAGGGCTGGGTGGTGGAAGAGGCGGCTGACGGTGAGGCGGCCCTCGAGCTGCTCGAGCACCGAAGCGTGGACGTGGCGATCGTCGATCTGATGATGCCGGGCATCAACGGCCTGGATCTCGCGCGTCGCCTGCGTTTCCGGGCGCCGGAGGTGAAGGTCGTGCTCACCAGCGCCTATCACCTCTCGGAGCGTCAGCTCGAGCGCGCGGGCGTGGGCGCCATCGGCTTCGTGCCGAAGCCCTACGACCTGCCCGATCTCGTGCGCTTCCTCCAAGAGAAGTTGGCGAAGCCGGCGCAGGCGCAGGCCTAACGCCCACCCCGGATTCACTCCGTGCGGCGGCGATTCGGCTGATGCGTGAGCGACTCGGCTGATATGCTCGACGCATCATGGTCGCACGCATTCGCATCGGGGACATGTTGGTCACCGCCGGTTTCGTCAGCGAAGCCCAAGTGAAGCAGGCGCTGGATCGTCAGCGCGAGACGGGACGTCGCCTGGGCGCCGAGTTGCTCGAGATGGGCTTCGTCACGGAGGTGCAGTTCACTCAGGTGCTGTCGAATCAGCTCTCCATCCCCTGGGTGTCGCTCAACCACGTGCAGTTCACGCGCGAGCTGCTGAACCTCTTGCCCGCGACGCTGGCCGAGGAGCACGTCGTCGTGCCCATCTACATCCGCCACGTCCGGCGCGCCGGAAACACGCTCTTCGTCGCCATGCAAGATCCCACGGACGAGCAGGCCCTGGCCGCGGTGGTGCAGGCGACGGGCATGCCCGTGAAGCCCATGGTCGCGCCGCCCACGGAGATCCAGAACGCGATCCGCGTCTACTACCTAGGCGCGCGCGCCAGGCGTGCTTCGGAGCTGGCCCCGCCCCCACCCGAGGTCACCAAGCCCGCGCAGGTCGGGCCTCCGGAGGCTGCCGCCGTGGAGTCGAAGGAAGCCGACGTGGCCGAGGCGGAGGTCGACACGGAGTCGAAGGAAGCCGACGCGGGCGAAGCGGAGGTCGACACGGAGCCGAAGGCAGCCGACGCGGCCGAGGACGTGGACGACGAGCCGGGGCAGGCGTGGTCCAAGACGGCCAAGCCCGCCTCTTCGCATCCAGCGGCCGCTGGGCCGCGCATGATCACCCTGACGCTGCTCGACGGCACCACCGTGCGCCTGCCCGCGCCGGGGGGCGGCGCCGAGGCCGTGGAGGCGGACGACTCGGCCCAAGCCCTGACCGCCCTCGATCTGGTGCGCGCGCTGCAGGCCCGCGCCAAGGGCGAGGACGTGAAGCATGTGCTGCCCGACGATCGCTGGGAGCTGCTCTTCTCCACGCTGCTCACGCTGCTGATCAAGAAGGGTCTGGTGGCGGACTGGGAGTTCGTCGAGGAGTGGGAGCGTCAGCGCGGCGACTGAGCGTCAGTCGTCCCCGGGCTCGCTCGCGTCGGCCCCGGCGTCCTGCCGCAGGCGATCCACCTGAGTCACGACCTGGTCGGCCAGGTCCTCTCCGGCGCGCCCGAGCTCGGAGCCCATCTCCTGGGCCGCCGGCGTGGCCGCCACCCGGGTGAGATGCTCCCACAGCGTGCGCCGGCCGAAGGGCACCATGAAGAGCACCCACAGGAAGGCGAGCAGGCCGACCAGCGAGATCGCCGCGCGAAACAGCCGCCGCATCAGCCGCCTCGCTTGATGCCGTAGCCGCGCATCTTCTTGTGCAGGTTCGTGCGCTCCACCCCGAGCTGCACGGCGGCGCGCGAGATGTTCCACTCGCACTCCTCGAGCGTGCGCAGCATGTAGCTCTGCTCCGCCTTCTCGCGATAGGCGCGCAGGCTGAGGCGCGCACCCGACTCGTCGAAGGTCGAGGGCAACTCGTCCGTGCTCTTGGCCAGCCCACCGCCCGCGCCGAGCTTGCCGGGATCTGGCAGGTCCTCGAGCGTCACGCGATCGCCGCTCAGGATCACCATGCGCTCCACCACGTTCTTCAGCTCGCGCACGTTGCCCGGCCACATCCGGCGCGAGAGCGCGGCGTAGACCTCGGGCTCCACGGGCTTGTCCCGCAGGCCGTTCTCGCGACAAAAAGCGCTGTGAAAGGCCGACGCCAGCGCCGGGATGTCCTCGGGGCGATCCCTCAGGGCGGGGCTCACCAGGGGCACCACGTTCAGACGGAAATACAGATCTTCGCGGAAGCGCCCTTCGGCCACCTCGCTCTCGAGATCCTTGTTGGTGGCGGCCAGCACGCGCACGTCCACGGCGATCGGCTTCTCCGAGCCGACCCGACTGATCTCTCCACTCTGCAGCGCCCTCAAGACCTTTGCCTGGGCGCTCGGGCTCATGTCGCCGATCTCGTCCAGGAAGAGCGTGCCCTCGCTCGCCAACTCGAACATGCCCTTCTTGCGTCCCTGGGCGCCCGTGAAGGCGCCGCGCTCGTAGCCGAAGAGCTCCGACTCGATCAGCTCCGCCGGGATGGCGGCGCAGTTCACCTTGATGAACGCCTTGTCCGTGCGCTCGCTGAGCCGGTGCACGGCGCGCGCGATCAGCTCCTTGCCCGTGCCGCTCTCGCCCGTGATCAGCACGCGCCCGCTGGTTGGCGCGACCTTCTCGATCTGGGCGAAGAGCTTTCGGATCGCCGCGCTCTCGCCGATCATCTCGTAGCGTCGCTGCACGTCCGCGCGCAGGGCGTCCACCTCGCGCTCGAGCTGCCAGGTCTTCAACGCGTTGCGCACGCTGACCAGCACGCGGTCGCGATCGAGTGGCTTCTCGAAGAAGTCCGTCGCCCCCGCCTGCACCGCCGACACCGCCTCGGCGACGGAGGCGTGGCCCGACACCATCAGCACGGGCAGGCGCGCCGTGGCCGGCTGGGCGCGGATCTTCTCGAGCGCCGCGATGCCGTTCATGCCCGGCAGCCGGATGTCGAGCACCACGAGATCGATGTCGCCCTCGTCGAGCACCTCGAGGCCGGCCTCGGCGCTGGCCGCCTCGCGCACGTTCAGGCCGGCGCCCTCGAGCACCATGCGCAGGGCGCGGCGGATGTTCTTCTCATCATCGACGAC
>JAADHO010000419.1 GCA_013151775.1 Deltaproteobacteria bacterium
ACCTCATCGAGGTACCCCGTTTTCCTCTCTTCACGCCACCGCCCTTACGAAACCCCCGCAACACGCCCCAACTCTCGGGATCCGCGCCCCTGCTCTTCAGCGCAGGTGGTCGAAGAGGAAGCGCGCGATGCGCTCCTGCAAGGCGCGGGCGGCGGCCGGGTCGGCGACCATATGTGTGGAGCCGGGCAGGGGCACCAAGCTGAAGTCTCGACCGGCGAGCAAGAGGGCGTTCGCGAGCTTCAGCGTGTGGACGAAGTAGACGTTGTCGTCCGAGGTGCCGTGGATCAGCAACAGGGGACGCGTCAGCTCGGCGGCGTGTACGACGGCGGAGGTGGAGTCGTAGCCGGCTGCGTTCTCCGACGGCAGGCCCATGAAGCGCTCCGTGTAGTGCGTGTCGTAGTCGCGCCAATCCGTCACCGGCGCGCCGGCGACGGCGACCCGGAAGACCTCGGGCGCCCGGATCACGGCCATGGCGGAGAAGTAGCCGCCGAAGCTCCAACCGAAGACGCCGACGCGTGACAGATCCATCTCCGGGACGCGCTCCGCGACGCCGCGCAGCCCCGCGATCTGATCATCGAGCGGGATCGTGATGAGGTCGTGCACGATGGCGCGCTCGAAGTCGCGCCCGCGGTGAGGCGTGCCGCGACCGTCCACGCTGAGGACGATGGCGCCGTGGTCGGCGAGCCACTGATCCCGCAGCCCGCCGTAGAGGGCGTGGCGCACCTTCACGAAACCCGGTCCGCCGTAGACGGAGAGGATCACGGGGTAGCTCTGGCCCACGACGAAGTTCCGTGGACGATAGACTACGGCCTCGAGCTCACGCTCGCCCACGCGCATGTACTCCGGCGTCGGCAAGAAGGAGGGCGCCTCGGCCACGCTGCGGAGCTCGTGCGTCTCTTCGCCGCGCACGACGAGGGCTCGCGGCGCTCCGTCGACGGGCGCCTCCACGCGCACGTGGACGTCGTCGCTCTTGCCGAAGGTGGCGCCGGCCCAACCGTCGTCGTCGCCCTCGCGCGCGGGCGCGCCCTCACCCGTGATCGGCACGCGATAGACATGCTGCACGCTGCTGCGGGCGTCTCCGAGCACCCAGACGTGGGCGCCGTCCGAGTCCACGTGCTCCACCGCGCGGTAGCCGAGGGAGGCTTCCGTGACGCGCCGCACGAGGGCGCCGTCCGGCCCGCGAAGCTCGAGCTCGTAGGCGCCGTTTCGCTCCGTGCTCCAGAGGAAGCTGCCGTCGTCTCCCACGAAGGCGGGGACGCTCGCGTCGAGGTTGAGCCAGGCGGCGTCCCGCTCTTCGAGCAGCGTCACGGACTCGCGCGTCCGCGGGTCGAAGCGCAGCAGCTTCTCGCGTCGCTGCACCCTGTCCTGCACCAAGGCGTAGATGCCCTTCGTCGTCCAGTCGACCTTCGCGAGGTAGGGGAAGGTCTCTCTGTCCCACTCGAGCTCGCGGGATCGCCCGCCGCGGATCGGCAGCACGTGCAGCGTCACCACCGCGTTGGCCTTGCCGGCGCGGGGGTAGGGCGCGCCGCGCGGCGGGCGCTCGGGGTGGCTCGGATCCGCGGCGTAGAGCGTCTCCACTCCGCTCGTGTCCGTGCTCTGATACACGAGCGCGTCGCTGTCGGGGGACCACCAATAGCCGCGGTAGCGGGCCATCTCCTCGGCGGCCACGAACTCGGGCAGGCCGTTCGTGACATGCTCGCTGGCGTCCCGCGTGAGCCTGCGTTGACGTCCGTGGGCGAGGTCGATCACGTAGAGGTCGCCCTCGCGCACGCACGCGACGTGCGCGCCGTCCGGGGAGAAGTGGGCGTCGAGCGCGTAGCCCCCCTCGTGGGGCAGGGTGCGGACAGCGCCCGACTCGCGGTCGTAGACGAAGAGCTGACCGGAGAGGGGGATCAAGAGCAGCTTGCCGTCGGGGCTGAGCTCGTAGCCGCCGATGCCCCGCGCCGTCATGCGCAGGCGCTCGCGCCGAGCGGCCTCTTCGGGGGAGAGCTCCTCGTCCGCGCCGCCGAGCAGGCGCTCCGCTGTCAAGAGTTCACGCTCCTCGCCGGTCGCCACGTCGAAGGAGTAGAGCGCGCGCGAGAGGTCCCTCGCTCCCGAGCGCAGGAAGAGCACCTGATCCCCCTCGGGGGTGATCCGGATGGCCGTCGGGTGCCCGAGGCGAAAGCCCGAGGTCAGCGCCCAGGTTTCGGGAAAATGCGGATCGGAGACGTCTTCTGCGCTCGGCGTGGAAGCGGCGGTAGGCGCGTCGGTCATCGGTGCGTTTCCTTCGGTGGGCGGTGGAGTGGTCGCCGTGTGGGGCACGCCGCCACAGGCCAGTAAGAGGGGAAGCAGAAAGAGGCTAAGTTGTCGCGGCGAGTGCATGGCCGCTCATAGCCGCGGCTGCCGACTCGCGTCAACGCCGGGGCGCGAGCGTCAGCTGCGCAGCCTAGTTTCCAGGGGGCGCCCATGTCACGCTCGGCGCATGGTCAGGTCCACGACGAGATCGAAGCTCGCGGATGCACAGCGGCTGATCGAAGATGCGGACTCGCTTTGGGGAGAGCCCTTCGAGAACATGCTCGTCGAGGGCGACAACCTGCCCGTGCTGCGCGCGCTGATGCCGCGGCTCGAGGGCTTCGTGGATTGCGTCTACATCGATCCCCCCTACGACACGGGGCAGCGACGCGAGCACTATGGCGACGCCCGCGGGCGGGGGGCGTGGCTCGACTTCATGCGTCCGCGACTCGAGCTCCTGCGCCGCACACTGTCTCCCTCGGGCTCGCTCTTCGTTCAACTCGATGACAACCTGGTCGACTACGCGAAGGTGATGCTCGACGAGATCTTCGGTGACGACGCCTTCGTCTCGCGCATCACCCTCCGGGCGCGTGCGCCGAGCGCCTTCAGCACCGTGAATCGCGGTCTCTTCAAGGCGAGCGAGTATGTGCTCTGGTACGCGCGGGAGCGACTAAAGCTGAAGGAGCACAAGCTGCGTGTGGCGCGTCCCTTCGACCGTGCCTACGGGCTCTTCGTCGAGGGACGTGAGCAGGAGCCTGCGCGATGGCGGCTGCGCTCGCTGCGGGAAGTCTTCCTGGAGGCGGGAGGTGGTGACGCGGCGGCATTGGAAGCCTTCGTGGTCGCGAACGCCGCGGGCGTGTGTCGGAAGGCTGCCATCCGAGAGTCCAAAGCGGGCAAGTCCACGGCGGATGCGAAGCGGCGCAGCCTAGAGCGACCGGGCGAGATCCTAGTCGTGAGGCGCGAGGGCAGGGCGCCGCGCTATGTGCTCGATGGGGCGCAGCTGATCTTCTACGACAAGAACGTGGCCCTGATCGATGGCGTGCTCAGACCGAGCGCATGCATGACCAACATCTGGACGGACCTGAGTTGGGAGGGCATCGCCACGGAGGGTGGTGTTCGTTTTCGCGGGGGCAAGAAGCCTGAACGATTGCTCGCCCGCGTGCTCGAGCTCGTGACGGACGCAGGCGATCTTGTGCTCGACGTCTTCGCGGGATCGGGCACGACGGGAGCGGTGGCGCACAAGATGGGGCGCCATTGGATGATGATCGAAGAGGGCGAGCAGCTCCGCACGCACATCGTGCCGCGGATCGAGCGAGTGCTGGCGGGGCTCGACCCGAGCGGCGTGACGTCCATGATGGGCTTCGAGGGCGGCGGCGGATTCACGCTCCACACCTGGCCAGGCGAAGGAGAAGGAAATGCAGAAACTATCGGCAGATGACTTGCCGGAGATCGAACGCGCAGAACTCGATGATGCGACGCTCGAGGCGTTCTTCGAGCGTATCGCCGAGGAAGCCGAGCGACTCTCCGTGATGGCCAAGGGCGCCCCCTTGCAGCGCACGGATGGCGCCGTGCTGACGCTCGAGCGAGCCAAACAAGCGTTCCTCGCGGGCGAGGTCGGTGCGCTGCAGCTTCGCTATGTGCACCACGATGTGATCATTTTGGACACGCTGATGCGGCGCGGCCCAAACCTCACTCTGCTCGCGCGCATGCTGCAGCGCTGAGTCCTGCACGTGGTGCGCATTCGCGTCGACTCGTCGCCCTGCGCGCCTCTTCAACAGTGGAGGTCACGTGACACATGGCGCGTTGGACATAGCCATTGCGCATTTTCCGCAGATCGCATGAACTGACGCCTGTGACGCTCACAGAAGAGCCGCAGCCCGCTCCGCCCAAGCGACGATCCCGGCGCAAGCTCGTGGTCATCGCCCTCTTCGTCCTCAGTGTGCCCAGCTGCCTGATCGGGTATCCGGTTGTGCGCGTCCGCGTCGCGCGCGATCGGGTGAACACCTTCTGCGAATCGGTGGTCGTCGGAGCGCCGGCGCGTTTCAGCGAGATGGAACGCGAGGCCACGGATCAGGGGCTCACAGTCATGGGCCCGTTTCGACGCCATGCCTCCAACCCGCGCACGGCCGAGCCCGGAGCCGAGCGCGGCCAGGAGTGGACTGCGCACGATGGCTGGGTCTTCTCGCGCTGCTTCTGCAACGTCCAGGTGGATGGAGGCATTGTGTCCGGCAAGGACGCCACGTGCATGGATTGACGGGACGTCGGTGTCCCGACTCGTGGATGCGTTGCACCCCGAAGTACTGAGTCAGATCTCCGCGAAGCGCGCAGTGAAGTGCCTGAGGGCGGGCGGCTCTTCCACGATGCGCATGCCACGCAGCGTGTCGCGCTTGGCGTAGAGCGCCTCGAACACCTCGACCACGTAGTCGATGTGGCTCTGGGTGTAGGTGCGCCGCGGGATCGCGAGGCGCACGAGCTCGAGGGGTGGCGCCTCGTGTCCGCCACCGCCGAACATCACGCTGCCGATCTCGCAGGCTCGGATGCCGCCTTCGCGATAGAGGCCGACGGCGAGCGCTTGGCCGGGAAATTCGGCGGGCGGGATGTGGGGGCAGAAGGCTTTGGCGTCCACGTAGATGGCGTGTCCGCCGGGAGGCTCGACGATCTGTACGCCGAGTTCGAGCAGCTTCTCGCCGAGGTAGGCTGTGGAGCGGATGCGGTAGGCGAGGTAGTCCTCGTCGAGCACCTCGCGGAAGCCCTGCGCCATGGCCTCGAGGTCACGCCCGGCGAGCCCGCCATAGGTCACGTAGCCCTCGGTCAGGATCAGCAGCTCGCTGGCTTTCTGGAACAGGGTCTCGTCGCGCAGGAGCAGCACGCCCCCGATGTTCACCATCCCGTCCTTCTTGGCCGAGATGGTGGCGCCGTCGGCGAGGTCAAAGGTGTCGCGCACGATCTCGGGGATGCTGCGATGGGCTTGGCCTTCTTCGCGGAGCTTGATGAACCAGGCGTTCTCGGCGAAGCGGCAGGCGTCGAGGATCAGGCGCAGGCCGTGGCGGTCGCAGACTTCGCGCGCATGTTGCCGAGGCTGACGGGCTGGCCTCCTCCGCTGTTGTTGGTGATGGTGATCATCACGGCGGGGATGCGCTCGACGCCGACGCGCTCGATCAGCGCCTCGAGGGCCTGGATGTCGAGGTCGCCCTTGAAGGGGTAGCGCGAGGCGGGATCCTTCGCCTCTGGGATCGGTAGATCCAGCGCCTCGCAGCCGCTGTGCTCGGCGTTGGCTCGCGTGGTGTCGAAGTGGGCGTTGTTGGGCACGACCATGCCGGGGCCGCCGATCACCTCGAAGAGCAGGCGCTCACTGGCGCGTCCTTGGTGTGTCGGCAGGATGTGGTCGAAGCCCGTGATCTCCTGCAGCGTCGACTCGAAGCGCTCGAAGGAGCGCGCACCCGCGTAGGACTCGTCACCGCGCATGATACCGGCCCACTGCTCGCTGCTCATGGCGCCGGTGCCCGAGTCGGTGAGAAGATCGATCAGCACGTCGCGCGCGGGCACCTTGAAGAGGTTGAAGCCCGCCTTGGTGAGCGCCGCCTCGCGCTCCTCAGGTGTGGTCATGCGGATGGGCTCGACCGACTTGATGCGGAAGGGTTCGATGATGGTCTTCACGGCGTGGCTCCTTTGGATGGCGCGAGCGAGGGGCGTGGTAGGCGACTTCGAGTGTGTTGACCATGGGGGAACGCACGCTGTGTCGGGGAGACGGAACGCAGAGAGGCCGACATCCCGCAGGACGCCGACCTCTCGGGTGGTGCTCAGCTCAGGAGGGCTTGGCGACGAAGGCGGTGCAGGTGCCGGTGGTGGCGATGGGGCCCTTCACCACGGGGCAGGTCCCGCAGGGCGCGCCGCCGGCGGGGGCGACGTAGAGGGCGCAGGCGGCGCAATGCTTGGCGGCGTCGGGGCCGGGGTCGACGTAGGCGTTGGTCGTGCGGGTGCTGAGGTCCGCGGCGCTGAGTCCGGCGGTGTCCGCGCAGGCGTTGGCGCTCCCGCCGCCGCCTTCCTCGCTGCCGCAAGCGGCGAGGGCTGCCGGTGCGATGGCTGCGGCGCCGAGCACCAGCAGGCTGCGCTTCATGGCCGCGCGGCGGCCGATCTTCGTCTCGTTGTCGTCTCGCATATGTTTCCTCCAGATGCGTATGTGTCGCCACTTCGGCGGTCGTCCGCGCTTTTGCCATCCTTTGGCCCAGATGGCCAGCGAATGGCCGTCCTGCGGGATCGAGGAGCGAAAAAGCATCTGCGCCCCCAGGCCCCAAGAAGGCGTGCCCGGCGGTTCGTGCAGAAAGCCGCACGGTTCCCCGCGAGAGTTGATCCTGCACCCTGGGGATAGCTTGACCGCCAGCGCGGCTGGGCCTAGAAGCCCGGCTCGATGAAGGATCTCGCCCTCCCCTCGCAGTTTTTCTTGCTGGTCTTTGCCCTCAGCCTCTTCGTTTCGAGCTGTGGAGGCCCTGCCGAGTACGTCCTGATCGGCAGCGCCCGCGCCGCGGGCACGGACGGCACGGTTCAGGTGGAGGAGATCGAGGGTGGCAACCACATGGTCACGCTCACTCTCGATCACCTGCCTCCTCCCGCGCGTTTGGCGGACGGCATGACCAGCTACGTCGTGTGGCTGACGCAAGATGGCCAGCAGCCAGCCAAGGCCGGAGCCCTCGACTACGACGAAGACGCCCGTACGGGGCACATGATCGCCACGACCCCCTTGACGCGTTTCACGCTGCGAATCACCGCGGAAGAGAACCGCGACGTCACCACACCCTCGGACCTCACGGTGGCCGAGCAGGTAGTCGGCGGCGAGAACTGAGAAGAACATGTACGAGACCTCCGACATCAAGAAGAACCTCAAGGTCCTGATCGACGGTCAGCCCTGTGCGGTCGTGTGGCATCAGTTCGTCAAGCCCGGCAAGGGTCAGGCCTTCACTCGCACGAAGCTGAAGAACATGATCACGGGCAACACCATGGACCGCACCTTCAAGAGCGGCGAGAAGCTCGCACCCGCAGACCTCGAAGAGCGCACGATGCAATATCTCTACGCGGACGGAGACGGACGCGTGTTCATGGACACGGGCACCTACGACCAGATCACCCTCAGCAACGAGCAGCTCGGCGAGACCGCGTTCTTCCTGCTCGACGGCACAGAGGTCAGCATCCTGCTCTTCGAGGGCAACCCCATCGGGGTCACGCCACCGAACTTCGTGGTGCTCGAAGTCAAGGAGACGGAACCCGGCTTCAAGGGCGACACCTCGAGCAACACGACCAAGCCGGCCATCTGCGAGACGGGCTTCACGGTGAACGTGCCGCTCTTCGTCGAGGAGGGCGACAAGCTCAAGATCGACACGCGCACGGGCTCCTACGTGGAGCGCTCGAAGGGCTGAGCCGGTTCCGGTAGCCTGCGCTCGTGTCGAAACCGCCCCGCTACCCCATCGAGGTGCTGCGTCGTCTCGATGCGCCCGCACCCGTCCGCGTCAGTGGGCGACTCACCTCCCGCGCTGATGGTTTCGTGCAGCTGCGCGGAGCCACGGGCGCCATCTGGGTCGAGTGCGCAGGGGAGGCGCCCATGGGCTCGTGGGTGACCGCCTCCGGGGAGTGGAACGGAGAGCGCGTGCTCGCGGGTCGACTCCAGATCCTCAACGCCCCCCGCGTGCCCTTTCCCCAACCGGACGGAGATTGGGCCAGGCTGCAGGATGCAGACGGGCGACGTGCCGGCTATCTCCGGGGTCGCGCGCTGATCCTGCGAGAGATCCGGCGCTTCTTCGACGAGCGCGCTTTCGTCGAGGTGCAGACGCCGGCGATGGTCCCAAGCCCCGGCCTCGACCTCCACCTCGACGCCTTCCCCGTCGCGGGGGCAGAGCCAGCGCGCTACCTCGCCACCAGCCCCGAATACCAGATGAAGCGGCTGCTCGCCGGTGGCTTGCCGCGCATCTACCAGCTCGGCCCGGCATTTCGGCGCGGCGAGCGCGGCACGCACCATGAGCCCTGCTTCAGCATGCTCGAGTGGTACCGGGCCTTTCACGGCTCTGTAGACCTGATGAACGACACCGAGGAGTTGGTGGCGGCCGTGGCCCGCGGCTGCTCGTCCGGCTCTTTGGTGATCGAGGTGGACGGAACCCACGTGAACCTGACGCCCCCTTGGGAGCGGCTGACGGTCGAGCAAGCGTTCCAGCGTTACGCAGGCGTCTCGGCACAGCGTCTGGCCCAGGACGAGGACGCCTTCTTCCGCGTGCTCGTGGAGCAGGTCGAGCCGCAGCTCGGGCGCCTGCGCCCCGCGTTCCTCACCGCCTATCCAGCGTCCATGGCGTCCCTGGCCCGCCTCGACCCGAAGAACACCGCCATCGCCGACCGCTTCGAGGCGTACGTGGCCGGCATCGAGCTCTGCAACGGCTTCGGAGAGCTGATCGATCCGGTGGAGCAACGGGAGCGCTTGACGCGTGACCAAGCCACCAGACGCGCTCGCGGCCTGCCCGTCTACCCCATCGACGAGCGCTTTCTCGGCGCCCTCGAGGAGGGCATGCCCCCCGCAGGTGGCAACGCCCTCGGCGTGGATCGACTGGTGATGTTCCTGCTCGGCGCCGACTCGATCGCAGACGTCGTGGCGATCCCCGACTCCATGCTCTAGCGATATCCCGCAGGTGGCGTGGGTGCACCTGCTTCGCCGCGAGTCTCTCCTCGCCCAAGGGCGAAGTTGTGAGCGGCGGCGGATCTCTGGTCCTGGAGGGTCGCGGCGCGTCGCTCGTCCTCCGCGAGATCCCGAAGGGCACGATCGTAGCGGCTTCGAGGGTCGAGGCGCACGGCGCGTTGGAGCAACCTGCGCGCTCGCGCGGGCGCGTCCCGTGGGGCTTCGGGATCAAAGCGAAGCAGCTGCGCCAAATCGTAGAAGACGGCGGCACGCGAACGCTCCTCCAGAGCTGCCAGGGCATCACTCCGGATCAGACCCCGGAGCTCGCGCCGAGCGTCTGCCAGGCGTCCCTTCGCCGCAAACGCCAGAGCTCGCTCTGCGTCGGCATCGGGCACCGGCAAGAGGCGGGCGTGCAGGGTCCGAGCTTCGGGATCGATCATGGCCATCAGCCTGCGGGTCAACTCCGCGCTGGCTCGAACACGCAGCTCCGCGAACTCGCGTCCCTCCTCCTGCGCGTGGAGACTGAAGCGCGCCAGCTCTGCGGCGCTAGGCCCGTCGTGCACGACCACCTCGAGATCCATGCTGAGCACCGGCACCTGATACTCCGTCAGGCGGCTCTCCTGATAGCAGCCGAACGGCCCACACACCGTCTCGGGGTGCTCGGTGATCCGCGAATCCATGCGCTGTCGAAAGCTAGCACCGCGGTGCCCGCCGGGATGCGCCCGGACGCCCGCGCAGGCTCGAGAGACGCGAGCGTCGTGCGACGCGCCCGCACGGAGCCGCCCGCGTTCAACTCCGCCACCACGGCATCCGCCAAGCGCAGCGCGTCGGCCTGCTCGCTGGTCGCGACCCAGACGCGAGGGAAGGTGCGCAGGGGCAGGAGTGACGGTGGCTGAATCGTGCGCGTCAACGTGGGCCCACGCGCGCAGCCCGCCAGCATCAGCGCGCAGGCGAAGACGCACGCGAGGCGCCACGTTCCTACTCTGCGGCCCATCCATGCATTGTGGAGGCAGTCGGCCATGAGCGGTAGTGCGAGCGGCCGCCTCAACTCTTGGAGAGGGCTCGCTTGGCCTCTTCCCAGAGGGCGTCGAGGGCCTCGGCGTCCAGCTCGTGCAGTGTCGTCCCTCGGTCGGCGGCCGCGCGTTCCGCGTGGGCGAAGCGATCGGTGAAGCGGTCGAGGGTGTGGCGCAACGCAGCGGAGGGATCCATGCGACGCTTGCGAGCGAAGCTGGCGAGCGCGAAGAGCAGATCTCCGAGTTCGCGCTCGGCGGCTGCGTCGTCCCCGGCGGCGATGGCCTGATCGAGCTCCCTCAGCTCCTCGTCGACCTTGCCACGGGCGCCGCTGGCGTCGGGCCAGTCGTAGCCCACGCTCGCGGCCTTGTCGCCCACCCGGATGGCGCGCAGCAGCGGCGGAAGCGCCATGGGCACGCCGTCGAGGGCGCCGCGCTGACCGCGCTCCTCGGCCTTCATCGCCTCCCAGCCACGGATGGCGGCGTCGGCGTCTTCCATCTTCAGATCGCCGAAGACCCAAGGGTGGCGGCGTTCCATCTTCGCGCACACGCCCGCTATCACGTCGTCGATGTCGAAGCCCTCGGCGCGGGACATCAGCTCGCTGAGGAAGACCACCTGAAACAGCAGATCACCGAGCTCCTCGCGCAGGGCCGCAGGGCTGTTGCGATCGATGGCGTCGACCACCTCGAAGGCCTCCTCGACCACATAGGGAGTCAGGCTCGCGGGGGTCTGCTCGCGATCCCAAGGGCAGCCGTCCTCTGCGAGCAGGCGGCGCATCACTTCGACCAAGCGTGGGAGGGTCTCACCGTTCACGGGCTCCACGTAGCAGCTGAAGAGCGGGTCGGGAAGCCTGAGACGCACCCCGGGGGTATGATGAGGGCATGAGCCGAGGTGAAGCGGGAAAGGGGACGAGTCGGAGTCGTGGCATCGCCATTGGCGTGAGCTTCGCCCTGCTCTGCCTCGGCGCGCTGGTCCTGGTCTTGCGCACCACGCACACGATCGAGAACTTTCGGTCGCCTTGGGGCTGGACGCCGCCCCGGGAGCCCGTGGTAGGCGTGTTCGCTGCGCTCCGAAGCGTCTCCGGCGTGTGCCCGGGACAGAGCGCCGGTCCCACGCTACCCGGCGCACCAGACCCGCCCTCAGACCTCGCTACGCGGCTCGGGGAGCTGGGCTTGGTCGAGCTGCCCGAGGCCGCCGAGACCCTGAGCCTCCCGTGGGCCGCGAACCGCTCTCTGCTCGACGGAGCCTGCGGCCTGGCCTTGATCAACGCCGATCCCGGCTCGCGACTCTTCGCAGACCCGAGCCGGCGGTACCGAATGCTCGCTGTGGTCTCCGTCTGTGACGCAGGAGCCTCCCTCTCCTCCGGCGCGGGCACGGCACGGGCACGCTACTTTGCTCTGCCCGGGCTCTCCGCGGACGCGCGGGCCGCCACCGGGCTCTCGGGGCCGAGCTTGCTGCGTATGGCCATCGCCGAGGCCGCCCTGTCACGACGTGGCTTCGTCCCCGGGCGACGCTATGCGGTCGAGACAGTGGCTCCCGCGACCGCCGGTGCGACTCACGTCCTCTCGCCTCCAGCCACGCCCTCGAGCGGTTGCGTCGCCTGGGTGGCGGTCGGCGAGGGGCTGAGCGACGCCAACTCCTCCTTCGAAGGTCAGCCCACCGGGAGCTCGTGCGCCGAAGGTGGGCTCGAGGAGCCGGGCTTCGTCGTAGCGCTGCTGTCGTGCGCCTCCACCGGAGCGGGCATCGGGACGGGAGAGGTCAGCTTCTTCGACCCAGATGGGGATGGAGGCCGGGTCTACTTCCGCCCCTTCGGCATCTCGTCGGTGGGACCACGGCTCCAGACTAGCGCCCCGGCGACCACCGTGGGTGGGCTGCGCGAGATCAGCGGGGGCAGCATCCCCCTGCCCACACCGGCCCTGCGCCGCGAGCCTTGACGCGCTGGCGCCCGGAGGGGCATCGTTCGAGCCCTCCCTGGCCCCGGTAGACCACCCACCCATGCGCTACAAGAAGTCCGAGATCAGCGCCGCTCAGATCATCGACGCGGCCATCCGCGTGCTCGCGAGGCAGGGCTACGCTCGCACCAGCCTGGCCGATATCGCCCGCGAGGCCGGCATGAGCAAGGGCGCCGTCCACTACCACTACTCGACCAAGGAGACGCTGATCGATCAGGTGCTCGAGACGGCCTGCAACGCCGTGCAAGAGAAGACCCTGAACGCCTGGAGCAACGCCGAGTCCCCCTTCGCGTCTCTGCGCTCGAGCCTCGAGGCGCTGTGGACGGCGCGCGCCGAGCGCACGGACGAGGCCCTGGTGGTCGCGGATCTGCTCGCCCAGAGCCTCTACGACGACAAGCTGAGGCCTCGCCTCGCGGAGTACTACAGGCTGGCCGCGGATCAGATCACCGAGCACCTCACGGCGCACTTCTTCGCGCTGGGCATCCGCCCCAAGATCCCCGCCGAACTCTTGCCCCGCTTGGTCATCGGCCTGCTCGACGGTCTCGTGATGCAGCACTTCGTGGAGCCCGGCGTCCTCTCTCCGGAGGACGTGGTCAATTCCATCGAGACCTTGGCCTTCTCCCTCTTCGAGCTGCCGCAGCCCGCATGAGCTCGGCGGGCCCTTTCGACCGAATCTGGTCCCAGTCCTCCCCCGTGAGGGTGATCGAGCGCGCCATCGAGACCGGACGCCTGGCGTCGGCGTATCTCTTCGAAGGCAAGGGCGGCGTGGGGAAAGAGCGGCTCGCCTTGGCCACGGCGCGGGCGGTGCTCGGAGAGGCCGCGTGGCCGCGCGTCGAGGCGGGGATGCACCCGGATGTGCGTATCTTTCGGCCTAGGGACGAGGGCAGCCGAAATCTACCCGTCGACCTGGTGCGCGAGGAGATCTTACCCGTCACGAATTTCGCGCCCTTCGAGGCCAAGAGCGCTTTCTTGATCTTCCCCGAAGCGGACGTGTCCTTCCCGCAGGCACACTCGGAGGCGGCGAACGCGCTGCTGAAGACCCTCGAGGAGCCTCGACCGGGTGTGCACTTCATCTTGCTCAGCGAGCGCCCGGAGCGGCTCCTGCCCACCATTCGGTCGCGCACCCAGAGCCTACGGCTCGCGCCGCTGCCTGCCTCCACGCTGGCCCGCATCCTGAAAGAGCACGGACACTCGGATCCGGCCATCGCCCTCGCCGGCGGACGCGCCGATCGAGCCCTGGCCTTGGCGGAGGAGGGCGCCGCCCAGGCACTGCTGGAGCGCGCGGCAGCTTTCGACCTCAGCCTCGCCAAGCCGCGGCCTGGAGACCTCGTAGACCTGGCTGAGGGCTTGGCCCGAGAGACGGACCTGCCGCTCCTGCTCGAGACCCTGATCACCTTCTACCGTGACGTCGCGTGCGCCTCCGTGGGCATGCCCGCGGCCGCCTTCAGTTTTCGCCAACTCGCGGACACAGCGCAGGCACGAGCCAAACAACTCGGAGCCGGCGCGGCTGCCCGACGCGCGGCCCTGCTCGCGGACGTGACGCGGCAGCTCGAGCGCAACGCCAACCGAGGCCTCGCCCTCGACCGCCTCGTGTCGCAGCTGCGATGCGCTCGCTGAGGCGCCAACTAGCGCCCCGAGGTGTGATTAAGTCTGTGAAGCTCCGGCCCGCATACCCCGACCACGACACCTTTCGAAATGCGCGGAAAACTTCGATCGATATTCTGGACAGCTGTATTAGGCTCCGGCCTTCGCGCTGCTTCCGAGGATCGTCATGAAGCCTTCAAAGCCTTTCTACGTCACGACGCCCATCTACTACGTCAACGACCGCCCGCACATCGGCCACGCCTACTCGACCATCGCTGCCGACGTGTTGGCGCGCTATCACCGGCTGAGAGGAGTGCCGACGCGGTTTCTGACCGGACTCGACGAGCACGGCCTGAAGATCGAGCGCCGGGCGAAGGAGATGGGCAAGGAGCCCCAGGCCTTCGTCGACAGCATGGCCGCGCCCTTTCGCGAAGCGTGGGACGTGCTCGAGTGCACGCCGGATGATTTCATCCGCACGACAGAGCCGCGGCACGAGGCGCTCGTTCAGCAGCTGTGGACACGTCTCGAGCAGGCCGGGGACATCTACCTCGGCGACTACGAGGACTGGTACTGCGTGGGCTGCGAGTCGTTCAAGACGGAGAAGGAGCTGCTCGAGGGAAACCTCTGTCCCGTGCACAAGAAGCCCGTCGAGAAGGTGAAGGAGCAGAGCTACTTCTTCCGGCTCAGCGCCTACACGGAGCGCCTGCTCGAGTTCTACGAGTCGCACCCGACCTTCGTGCGGCCGGCGGGGCGTTTCAACGAGGTGAAGAGCTTCGTGCGGGAGGGATTGCGCGACCTATCGATCTCGCGCACGAGCTTCCGCTGGGGCGTGCCCGTGCCCGGCAACGACGAGCACGTGATGTACGTGTGGCTCGACGCCCTGACCAACTACATCAGCGCCCTCGGTGGACCCGCTGCGGAGGCGCCGCTCTACAAGCAGTTCTGGGGTGAGGATGCGACTCAGGTGCACATCGTCGGCAAGGACATCCTGCGCTTCCACGCTGTGTATTGGCCCGCCTTCTTGCTCAGCGCGGGCATCGCGCCGCCGACACAGGTCTGGGCCCACGGCTGGCTCACGGTGGATGGCGAGAAGATGAGCAAGAGCCTCGGGAACTTCCTGCCGCCTGCACCGCTCGCGGAGGCCTTCGGCACGGACGCTCTGCGCTACTACCTGATGCGCGGCGTGGCCTTCGGGCAGGACGGGGACTTCAGTCACGAGGCGCTGGTCGCGCGCTACAATGGCGAGCTCGGCAATGGCCTGGGCAACCTGCTGAATCGCGTGCTCTCGATCGTGAAGAAGAACCTCGGGGGCGTGGTGCCCGACTCTCCCCGCATCGGCGGCGTCGTGGAAATCGCGACTGAGGACGGCCCGATTTATGAGCAATTGGACCGAACACTCGAGCAGAAAGCGCAGGAAGCTGCACGTGAGAGCGCACGCTGGCTCGAGGAGGTGAACCCGGGTCGCGCCCTCGACGCCATCTGGAAGCTGGTCGCCGAGGCGAACGGCTACATCGATCGCACGGAGCCATGGAGCCTGGCCAAGCGCGGCGAGACGGGGCGCCTCGGGGTGGTCATGTACTCCGTGCTCGAGACGCTGCGCTGGCTCTCGGTCATGATCTGGCCCTTCATGCCGGAGCGCGCCGAGGCTCTGAGGACTCAGCTCGGGCTCAAGGCCCTCGAGGACCGAGAAAAAGATGTGGATGTCTGGCCAGCGCACTTTGGAGAGCTGCCTGCGGGAACGCAGACCGCCCTGGGCACACCACTCTTTCCACGCATCGACGACGACGAGAAGGCCCGCATCTTCGCCAGCCTCGGGCTCGGCAGAGACAAGGAAAGTGACCGCATGAGTGAGCAGCAGGAGGGGCCGGGAGCGCCCAGCGCATCTGGCGCGACGCAGAACTCGGAGCCCGCCATCGCGGCCGACGCGACGCCCCCGGAACCCTTCGCCCCCGACATGAGCTTCGACGACTTCATGAAGGTAGACCTCCGCGTCGGCCTGATCCTCTCAGCGGAGAAGGTGAAGAAGAGTAAGAAGCTGCTGTGTCTCCAGATCGACCTGGGGGAAAAAGGGCCACGCCAGATCCTCGCAGGCATCAGCGCACACTATCAGCCGGAAGCCTTGGTGGGCCGACGGGTGGTGGTCGTAGCGAACTTGCCGCCGCGCAAGATGATGGGACTAGAGTCTCAAGGCATGGTGCTCGCCGCCCGCGATGAGGTGGGGCTCGGCGTGCTTTCGCCGCTCCACGACGCACAGCCCGGCACCCGGGTGAGCTGAATAGGCTCGCCTCCGACTGCGTGGCCCGGATCCGAGAGCGAGCGGCAACGCAGAGTGCTTCACACCCCCGTCTCCCTAGCTGCGCATCGACGCCTCGCGTACACGGGGAGCGAGTCTTCGCGAATCTCGCTTCATCTGTTCCCAAGACGGCGCACACCTCCCACTGACGAGCGGGAAGTGGACCGAAAGGCCGCGAGAGGCCACCATCCGGGGGTGAAGCGAATCCTGGCAGCGTTGCGGGAGCGAGGCGTCGAAGAGGAAGAACTCGCAGCCTTGAGTTCCCTTCCGTCGGACCTTGCCGAGTTTTGGGCGGCATGCGCCGATCCCGAAGCCTTGATGCGTGTCGCTGGAGCCGCGGGTCTCGACCCGCGGTGGAGTGTCGCCGCCGCATGCGACTGTGCGGCTGCGGTGGCTGCCTACATTGGGGCAGACGAGACGCGCCCAGGAGAAGCGCTGGCCGCAGGTCGCGCCTGGCTCGAGCGAGCAATCCCTGCCGAACGCTGTCAGGCTGCTGCGGACGCTGCGGAGGAGGCGGCCCTCGCCTATCGTGAGGCTCGCAAGAGCGTCGCGAAGGCGGAGCGTCGTGCGTATCGAGCCGCTGCCTACGCTGCCTACGCTGCGAGCCGCGCGGCCCGCGCTGCCGGGGAAGCCGCGCTGACCACTGAACTCGACTACGACGACGACTACACCTTCGAAGATGCCTGGGATGGGGCTCGTATCGCCTGCGCGGAGGGTGCTGCCGCTGTGGGCAAGGACGCGGTCGAGGCGGCCATCTCGGCGACCGCCGCGCGCGTGACTCGCCAAACGAGCTCGGACTTGGCCGGGCGAGCAGCCGCCCATGAAGCCCGACCAGGCGCTCTCAAGTGGGCCGCCGACCTGATCCGGGCGCGGATTCCAGCCGACGCAATCACAGCCTCGACAGAGGCCACCTTAGGCCAGCGGTGACGAGAGAGAGCCGGAAGCCCAGTCCCCCGACCATCACATCCAAACTTCTCAACGCAGGCCCCGGCCCACCGTTTCCCCGGCGGCCCATCGTTGACCCCCCCCGCCGTTGACCCCCCGCCGTTGACCCGAGGTGCGGAAAAGTCTGTGAAGCGGGGCAAGTTTGGAGTGCGTCACGGAGGCTCGAAAACGGGCGTTGGCCTG
>JAADHO010000287.1 GCA_013151775.1 Deltaproteobacteria bacterium
CCCGCCCCGCGTCCGCGGCCGGCCCGCCCGAGCCACCGCAAGCGCCAGCGAGCATCAAGAGCGCGGCGCCGAGCAGCAGCCGCGTGCGTGCGTAGAAGTCCATGCCTGCACCATGACATAGGCGCGGCGTGTCGCGGTAGGCCCGGCCCACCGCCTGGGGACGCGCGAGGCGGGCGAGGCGCTATCGGGACCGGCGAAGCAACATGTCTCATTCCTTCATTCAAGAAGAATCCACCCTTGCCACAACAGTGGGCATACTCCTCTTTGAACAATCCAGCCGGAACTTGTTTCAATCGCACTTGAGCATGCGCAATCCATATATCCAATCATGAAAAGAAAGAGTTGACACGGAGCGCGATATGATCTCACCTTAGAGTCAGCTTTTCCAAGGAGGGACTGCGCCATGGCACCCAAGAACCGACTCTCTCTCTCTCTCTCTCTTCACAATCTGTGCCTTGATGCTCGGCGCCTGTCGCGGCGCCGTACCCGCTGAAGGCTCGCTGGCGAATCTCCAGATGGGACACAGCGCCACGCGGCGCGCCCCAGATGGCAGCCTGATTCACGAGGTGCGCTCGACGGGCGACTCACTCCGGCCCACGGCGCGCCTGCTGCGAGACAACGCCAGCGTCCTGCTGCCCAACAACGGCCCCATCCGCTGGTCCTTCACGGGCAACATCGAGGAATTCAATCCGAACGGTGACGTCCTCGGCACACACGATCCTGTTCCCCACGACACCACGCTGGTCCGGTTTGCCACCTCCAACCAGCTCCAGCGTGACCAGAACAGACTGCCGGATTCTCTGAAAGCGATGCTCGCTGGCTCGGGTTGTGCAGCCAGCGACTTCCCAGGCGGCTGGCATGGAGACTCCATCTGCACGCCCCCGGACGGAACCATCCCAGGAGGAGGAGGCGGATTCATCCAGGACTCCATCGTCTCCAACGCGGTGCTTCTGCAAAATGGTCTCCCGGATGGCGTGCCAACCTTCGAGCTCTCCTGGGACGAGAACTCCCCACCCGATCAGCCCGTGCTGCGCCTCGACACGAACTTCCGCGTCCGCGTCGTGCGGGGCTGGCTTGGACGCGTGCTCTTCCGGAGCATGCGCGCGCAGGTTCGCTTCGCCCATCTGATCGCAGCCACGCCCTGCGGTGCCGGCTCGGCCACGGGCGAGCCTTGCGCGGACAACGACACCATCCTGTTCAGCGGTTATCGGGCAGAAGCCCTGCGACTCGGGGCAGACGCGAGGGCACCCGGCCAGGCGCTGAACTTCGGAGTGTGCAGCGAGGCCGTGGAGACCAGCGCCCAGGTCGAGATTGGCCTGAGGTGCCCACTCTTCGTGAATCAAATCTTGAGTTCAGTGCCTGGCTGGATTCCCGGATCCGCGTGGTACCTCTGCCGCCGCGCCGCCCGCGGCCTCCGCAGGTCGATCCGCGGCAGCCTGTGTGACACAGCAGCGAATCTCGAACAGATGATGAAGCTCGCGGTCACCCCCCCGACCTTCCGTCTGACCCTGAAGGACGCGCTCATGGCCACGGTTCCTTCACCGGATACGGACGGCGATGGCGTGCTCAGCCCGGGCGAGCTGAGGTCGGCAATCGAGAGCCTACCTCAGGGGCGCGGCCAAGGTCTGGCGATCAGTCAAGTCGCCGACCTTATCCACGTCACACTCGAGGCCTACGCGGACATCAACGCGCTGGGCACCGAAGCCGCCCAGACCAACGTGCTGATCACGGGCGAGGACGGCAGCTTCACAGACGCCGCCGTCGTCGCCTTCGCTCGGGGATCCACCATCCGTGTCACCCGCGCGAGGGGAGATCTACAACAGGTGCGGGACGCCTGCGCCCAGGGCGCCACCTATATCATGTGCGACGTGTGCGCAACGGGCCCGAACAGCTTCTGCGACGGGCCGAACCTCGTCGCGAGCGTGGACCTCACGTCTGCCGTGGCTAGTGTGGACGACTTCCACATCCAGAAGTCACCGCACCTCGCGAAGCTGCTCTCCACGGCGCCGCTCTTCGGGGACCGGCTCCGAGCGCTCTTCGCCAGGCCGCTTCCGCCTGGTGCGCACTACATCCGAGCGACCAGCGTGGACAGGACGCCCGGGGTGCCAGGAGACATGGAGGCGCGCTTCGAGTACATCCTCGACCGCGACAAGGATGGAATCGCCGACGAGACGGACAACTGTCCGGAGACGCCAAACCTCGACCAAGCCAACAGCGACGCTGACGGCTGGGGCGACGCCTGCGATCTGTGTCCCGGCATCGACAACGCGCGCGCGCCGGGCCAGCTGGAATCCGGCGCGTTCGGCGACCTCGATATCGACGGCATCCCCAACGCCTGCGACTGCGACGCCAATGGCAACGACTGCATCGACCACACCGTGGGCGTGACATTGTCGGGCGAGCGCATCGCCTGCAGCATTCGACAGGGCGCCACCTTCGAGAACTCCGACGCCCGCTATCTGGATGGCAGCCTCGAGGGCAACTTCGATGGCGACGCCTTCCTGGACGTCTGCGACGCCGACCTCGACGATGACGGCGTGCTGAATCGCGACGACAATTGCCCGCGGGGCGATGGCGACGGCATCTGGAACCCTAGCGTCGACACCAACCCGGACCAGACCGACAGCGGCGGTAGCGCGCTCGGTGACCTCTGCGATCCGGTCTGCGCCGGACCCGGCGGCGGCCTCGGCTGCGGTGGTGGCGCCGGTGGGCCCGCCGGAGGCAGCGCCGGGCACCCCGCGGGAAGCGGCATCTATTGGCGCGGCACACCCGGAGCCAACGAATGCGTCGGCCAGACCTGCACCATCGGCAGCCTCGGCTTCTGCATGGGTCAGCAGGCCGACGCCTGTGGCAGCTTCGGAGCCATCGAGCTCTTCACCGGTATCGGTCAGGCCGAGGCCACGCTCACGCCCACCGCCCTGAACCTCGACGCAGGCTTCGGCACGAAGGTCATCCAAACGAGCTTCGATTGGGACGGTGACGGCCAGGGTGAACTGCTCGTCTCCTCACCCCTCGCGAGCGCGGGCGGCTCGCCCTACGACTGCCCCATCACTCGGGACTGCGTACCCTTCAACCTACCCGAGGCGGGCAGCGTCATGGTCCTCGCCTCCACGGACGGTCACGCCCTGCTACGCCTCGATGGCTCACAGGCCTACGCACACTTCGGGCAAGGTCTCGCCCTGGCCGATACCACGCTCGCCGTGGGCGCCCCGGGCATGGCCTCGAATCAGACGGCCGACGGAGCCGTCTACGTCTACGATCTGGTGAATGGCGCCGCGCACCTTCGCAGCGAGGTCACCGGTCAACCGGGAGACGGACTCGGTCAAGATGTGAGCGTAGCCGACGCCACCTGGCCGCCACTCTTCCTCGCGGGCGCACCGAACGCAGCAGCCGGCGCGGGCGCCATCTTGGCCATCGACACGAACCAAGGCGAGAGCGCACGCTTCGCGTCGAGCGTGCCCGGCGCGGGCCTCTCTCGCGGCGTGATGGTGCAGCGAGCCAACGGCGGCTGGGTGGTGGTCGGCGGCGCGCCCTCCGCCTACGCCGGGGACGGCGCCCTGTTCTTCTTCCGTGACAACGGCCGCGATCGCGTGGTGCGAGGCCAGGCCTCGGAAGAGCTCGGTGCCAGCCTCTACGCCAACGCCGAGTCCTTGGGCCCGAACCGCCTGGTCGTGGGCGCACCCGGTCGTGACGGTGGCGCGGGCGCGATCCACGTCTACGCCGCGGGCGGAAGGCGCGTCGCCACGCGCGTGTACTGGGGCGCACGCGTGGGAAGCGCGCTAGCCTCCTCGGGTGACCTCGATGGTGATGGAAAGGCCGAGCTGTGGGTCGGCATGACCGTGGGAGGCGAGCGGCGCTCCGTGGCCTTCGCCATCCCCAGCCGTCAATGAACAAGAAGCTCTACATCGGCGCCGCCGCGCTGGCGGCCCTGGGCCTGCTGGCCTGGGCGCTGTGGCCGCCGGACGCCAGCAGCCACCGAGCGGCGACTCCACGTGACGGTCTAGAGCTGGCGGGCTCACCATCGACACACAGCGCCACGACCAGCATCCCGAACCAGACGGGAGCAGACGCCGGTGAGCCCACACTTGGCGGCCCCTGCGCCAGCGTGCTCGAGGGGCCGGGGCCCGGCGCCGTGTATCACTATGCGGTTCAAACGCCCCAGGCGTCTCAAGAGCTCGTCGTGCGTTTCTTGGAACGAGACTCGGAGCAAGGCGTGACGCTGAACCGATGGCAGACGGAACTGCGAATCGGCGACCATCCGGCGCTCACGGGCCAACTCCTGCGGCATTGCGATGCCCGCGGCGAGGCCGAATTCTGGGGCCCACTGGGAATCCCGGGACTCGCCGAGCTGTCGGAGCCGACCTGGCGCTGGCCGGCACACCTGCGGCTCGGAGAGATCTTCGAAGGAGAGGTCAGCCTGCTCGTCGCTGGCGAATCGCCCATGGCCACGCGGCGCCGCCATACGGTCGCTGCCCGCGAACGCGTCTCCGTGCCCGCAGGAGACTTCGACTGCTGGCGCGTGGACATGACCGAATGGCTGGAAGGCCAGGCGACGCCTGCGGGCAGTCTCTGGGTCGCCGAAGGCGTGGGCCTGGTGCGCTCGAGGCGCGAGCTCCGGAGCGAGACGCGGACGATGGAATTGATCTCTGTGGAAGAGGCGTCGTGAGATCCTTGGCCACCGCAGATCTGATCCTCCTAGTGTCGCTGATCTGCTGTGCGCCCGCGATCTCGGCCTGCGGATCCGATTCGATCGATTCGGTCGGAATGTGCGAGCCCGTCGCTGAAGCCAAGTATGTGAGCGCAGGCCCTAGCGGCGCCTTCACGATGGCGTTCGGGAGCGTCGACGGACACACGCTCTTGATCTGGGGCGTAGCGTTGGAGGCGTCGGAGACGAGCGACGTACGCTACGCCGCCCAGTGGTTCGATCGGGATTTCGTGGCCGAGAGCGACCTGATGACCATCGGTACCGGACGACCGGCTCATCGCTCACGACTGATCGCGTATGCACACGCGCTGTACGGGCAGTTCTACATCGATCCGAGCGCGAGCGTTCCACCACTCCAAGCACTGGATGCAGCCGGCATCTGGCGATTCGCACCGGGTGAAGCTGCCGAACCGACCCTCGTCGACTTGCCCCTGAGTCGTGATCGCTATCGGCCGGATTGGGATTTGCCAGCTCCCAGCCTCAGCTACGCCGAGATATCTGCGGGCAGCCAAGGAGAACTCCCGATTGTAGAATTAGCAGATGAGATCATTGCGGGTGTTACCGCGATTCCGGCATCCTGCGGCGGCTCCTATGCAAACCTCTACCGCAACCTCCTGTTCACGGAGAGGAGTCAGTTCTTCCTCTGGGGCGACGACCCCTGCCTCGTGCTGCCCAACGACCTCGTAGCCACCAACATTCAGCTCGTGCCGGTCGCGGGTGAGGTCGGCGTGCTCTTTCGCCTCGGCAATCCGGGCGATGATCCCGTCACGCTGCGCCCCGTCGGCGGCCATGTCACCTACATGCGCGTCAACGCCGACCTCGAACTCACCGTGCCGCCGATCATGGTCGGAAACCCCAACTGGGGTCACCCGTCGGTCGACTCGGGCTATCAGCCCAAGGCCGCCGTGGTCGCCGGGGATCGCATCCTCTGGAACGAGCGCCGAGACGCCTTCAACTTCAGCGGCAACATGTGCCAGCGCATGCACCTGATGGACGCCGACGGAACCCACGTCCACGACACGCCGTGGCAGCTACCGTGTGATGGAAACCGCCGGCGCTACTTCACCTCCTCCAGCGATCTGCGCTCCCTGCCCAGCGGCGACGCCGTGATCGCATGGGGTGAGCGCAACGCCTACGGCATGCTCGACGCCTGGAACACGCGCGTCACCAGCAGCACCCCGTGGACGGAGGGCATCTACCTCACGATGATCACGCCGGGCGGACGACGCGGCAGCCCCGTCGTCACCGTCACCCCGCCCGAGTCCACACGCCTCGGGAACGCACCCCGCACCGCCGACGACGGACCCAACCCCGGCGACTACCTCGTCCAGATGGCCGTCGACGGAGACCAAGTCGTGATCGCCTGGGTCGACCAACGGCCCGACGCACCCGGAGTCTGGGCACGCCACTTCCGCTGCCACCGCAACGGAGAGTGAAAAGCGCAGACCCGGCGAGCCTTTGCGTCGAGGGGCCGGGTGACGTAGCCAGACGACGTGGCTGATGACAACACACACGAGCTGGTGCGCGCGCTCTTCGACGAGTGGGCGCTGAGCGGACGCTCCGAGGTCATGCAGCGAGGGCACGAGGCCACCGCGAGGCAGGCCTGCGCGCGCTTCCGGCTGGGGGCGAATCAGCGCTACCTCGATATCGGCTGCGGCAACGGCTACAGCGTGCGCTGGGCCGCCGACCTGGACGCCAGCCTCGAGGCCGTGGGGCTCGACGTCAGCGGCGAGATGATCGCCTTGGCGCGCAAGCGCTCCAGCGAGCAGCCCAACGCGCGCTTCATCCAGGCGCCCTTCCCGCTGCCCGAGCTGCGCAGCGGCGCCTTCGACGCCATCTTCTCCATGGAGGTCTTCTACTATCTGCCGGATCTAGCCGCCGGCCTCGCCGACGTGCGGCGGCTGCTGAAGCCGGGCGGTCGCTTCGCCTGCGTCGTCGACTACTTCGAGGAGAACGCGGCGAGCCACGGCTGGCCGGAGATGGTGGGTGTGCCCATGAACCTGCTGTCAGAAGCGCAGTGGCGGGACGCCGTCGAGGCGGCCGGCCTCGACGTGCTCGAGCAGACGCGCCTCTACCCGCCGGCGGAGCTCGAGGTCGAAGACTGGAAGCGCGAGGTGGGCAGCCTGCTCACGCTGGCGCGCCGGCCCGAGTAGACGCCGGACGTGACGCGAGCGGCGCCGAGGCGGCATGCTCCGCGCGTGGCGCTGCTCACTCGACTCGCACGCGAACCCCTCGTGCACTTTCTCGTGCTCGGGGCGGCGCTCTTCGGCCTGGAGGCGGCCACGCGGGAGCGGGCGCCGGACGACACACGGGTGATCGTGATCTCCTCGGACTTCGTGCGCGCCCTGGGCCGACGCGCGGAGGCGCCCGAGGACGCCGACCGGGAGGGCTTGGTGCGGGCCTTCGTGCGCGACGAGGCGCTGTATCGCGAGGCCAAGCGCCTCGGTCTCGACCAGGGCGACGTGATCGTGCGCCGGCGGCTGATCCAGAAGATGGAGTTTCTGCTGCGCGGCCTGGCGGACGTGCCTGCGCCCACAGATGCGCAGCTCCAGGCGTTCGTCGCGGCCCACGCCTCGCTCTTCGAGACGCCGCCACGCGTGTCATTCGACGAGGTATTCTTCACAGACGACGCCGCGCACGCGCGCGCAGGCGCCGCGCTCGCTCAGCTACAAGTGGATCCCGACACGGCCCACCCAGAGCGCCTCGGCGACCCGCGCCCCGCGGGCTACGGCGCACGGGGCGTCACCCACGCGCAGCTCGCCGCACGTCGCTCGCCGGCCTTCGCCGACGCCGTCTTCGCGGCCCCCCTCGG
>JAADHO010000230.1 GCA_013151775.1 Deltaproteobacteria bacterium
CCGCCGTTGACGTTCACGTTCACGCCCGGCGCGCGCACCTGAACACGGCCGCCTCCGACCTGCACGCCAGCGCCGGGCACGTTCACGCGAACGGCGGCGTTGCCGATGTCGACCGTGGGCGGCTTGCCGTCGGCGCGGACGCCCACCTGCACACCCGCGCGTACGCGGCCGGGAGCCGCCGTCACCACGCGCACCTCGGCGACGCGGGTCTGGCCGTGCATCTGACCACGCGCAACCGAGAGCTGGACGGGCGTGGTGTCGCTGAAGGTGACGCCCTGGGCGCGGCCTACATAGTTCCCCGCCTCGGCGCTCCAGGTCAGGGTGACGGGCTGCGTGGGTGCACCCGGGGCGCCCAGCTCCACGGTGACCGTGGCGCCCTGATCGGCGGAGTCGAGGAAGGCTCCGTCTTCACCGGCGACCCAGGCCTCGACCTTGCCGTCTCGGCTGACGCGCAGCTCCGCGCCCCGATCGCCGGCGACCATCACCGTGCCCCCATGGGTCGCCACGGGCGCCACGGAGACGCGCTCGACGCGAGCGGTAGCGGCCTGTCCGCCGCTGGCGACGACCACCTCGACGGGACCTGGTTGAATCGTGACATCGGCGCCGACGCGGCCACTGTAGACACCCGCCTCGGCGTCCCAGCTCAAGGCCACGGGATGCTGCTCACCGTCGTCTCCTCGCACCTTCACGGTGACCGTGGCGGCGGGGTCCGCCACCGGCGCGCCCTGCGCGTCCATCAGCGAGGCGCGCACGCTTCCGTCAGCCAAGGGCAAGACCTCGATCAGCTTCTGCCCGACGGAGATCACGGTGCCGCCCAAGCGCGCCAAGGCTTGGCTCGCCGACGCCAGCGCCGAGGGCGCAGCGACGGCCGGCGCAACCGCCGTGGTGGGAGGAGCCGCGGTCTGAGCCGGGGCCTCCGCGCCACCGCCACAGGCCAGCAAGGATGTGAGTGAGAGAGTCAGAATCCGCTTCATGTTCACCTCCCGATGCGATGCATCGATTCAGCTTGGGACACTACGCCCGATCACGGCCGACGGTCCAAGGCTTCTGCCCATGGACGGCGGAACCGAGCGCGTGATTCACACGCCGACCATGCTCTCGCTGAGCTGCCACAACCTGCGGGCCACGCCCTCGTCCAACGCCGCCGCCGCGGGTCGCGCCTCACGCGAGCGCTTGAAGTAGCGCCCCGTCACTCCCGCGAGGGCGCGCGAGGTGGCGCAATGCAGCGAGGTCTCTGCGCCCTGCCGCGGCGTCTTCAGGAAGGGCGAGGCGACGCGGATGCCGAGGCTGAGCCAGGCGCTGTCGCGCACGATGCTCGTGACCACGTCCCCTGGGTGCAGCGCGTTGCTGGTGACGCCAGCGCTGGCGAGGCGACGCGCGAGCTCGTTCGAGAAGAGCACGTTGGCCAGCTTCGACTGACCGTAGGCGTAGAGCCCGCGGTAGCGACCACGGCGCTCGAGGTCGTCGAAGTCGAAGCGACGCTGCCTCTCGTGCAGACGCGACGAGACCACCACCACGCGCGCGGCCGACGCACGCAGCAGGCCTTCGAGCTCTCGCGTGAGCAAGAAGGGCGCGAGGTGGTTGACCGCGAATGTGTCCTCGATGCCGTCCTTGCTGACGCGTCGCTGCTGATGCCAGACGCCCGCGTTGTGCACGAGCACGTCGAGACGCGGCGCGAGCTCACGCACCTTCGCCGCGAGGACGCGGACCTGATCCAAGCTCGAGAAGTCCGCGGCCACACTCACGAGCTCGGCGCGCTGGACGCTGCCCTCCACGTCCGCCTTGGCGGAGGCGAGGCGCTCGAGGTTTCGGCCGGTGAAGATCACGCGATAGCCCCGCGCGGCGAGGCCACGCACGGTCTCGAGGCCGATGCCCCCGCTACCTCCCGTGACCAACGCTGTCCGCCGCTCCGTCTGCATGCTCTGCCTCCTGCGCGCGCTTCCCATGGACCGCGAAGGGCTTACCCCATCGGCGAGATCCGGTGCGAGAAAACTCGGAGGTAGGCCCCCGACGGGCCTCGCGTGTATCCTCGGTGCATGCGCATGGACGAGCTCGACGAACTCGAACAGCTCGCCTTCGCGGCGCTGGTAGGCCTGATGGTGCGCGCCGACGGCGAGCTGACGAGCGCCGAGTCGGAGGCCATGGCGAGGCTCGCGACGGAGGTCGGCAGCGCCACCTTCTGGAGCGCCCTGTCCCGCGCGCGACACGAGCTACCCGAGCACGACGACGTGCTGCGAGCCGCCGCAGGCATCAAGCGCCCCGAGGTGCGTGAGTGGCTCTACGGCGTGCTCGTCGGGATCAGCGCCGTGGACGGGATGCACGCCACCGAGGCGTCCCTACTCGATCAGCTGGTCGAGGCCTGGGAGTAGTCGTCAGCGCCGGCCGAAGCGTGACCTGACATCGCGAGACTCGATTGGGCAGAAGCCCGTGGCAGTGCCCGGGTCAGACGGCCGCAAGGCTTCACGGCACATACCACGCTACGAAGCCATCGGTGCCGCCGGCAGACCATAGGCTCTGGCCCTCCGCGCCTCCGAACCGCACCTCGCCTCCGAACTCGCCCGCAACCACCACGGAGCCTCCCACTGTTGTCACCGACGTGGCCACATCGTCCTCGCTACCTCCAAACGACGAAATGGCGCGAAGGTCACCGGTGGGCCCGTAGCGCGCAAGGAAGCCGTCGAATGGATCCGCTGACGACAGGCTCGACGTCGCACGATCGCCACCACCGAATACCACGGTCCCGGCGAAGTATCCGACCACCCAGTCGCCCTGGACGACGCCTGTACCTACTGCACTGCTATTGACACCACGATCGCTCCCAAATGCGCGGACCCAAAGAAGTGAACCGTCACTGCGATAGCGGGCCACGAAACCATCCCAGAAAGTGCTCACTGTCAATGTCGTCTCGTTTGGCTCTCCCACACCGAAACTTGCAGCTGGAGCGTACGCGCCAGCAAGTAGAATGTCGCCATCGGACGTCGGCGCGATAGACTCCGCTCTGACCCAGCCGCGAGTCCCACCTCCGGTCTCAACAGCAGTCAACCAGACCAGCTCACCGCGAGCGTTCAGCCGTAAGATAAATGCTTCGACACCATCTCCCGACGGAAGGGTCATTTCCCTTGACTCCCCAGCGCCGAACACCGATTGGCCAACCAAGGGTCCTGTGACGGCGATGCTGTCAGCTTCAAGCGCTGCCACACCTCCTTTCGGCGCGACATTCCCCATGTGGCTGTCCCAATCACCCGCACCAAGGCTGCGAGCCCAAGCGAGAGTACCGTCACTCTCGTACCGAACAGCGAACGTCGCGAAGGTGTAGAAACTGTCCGTCGAATTCACTCGTACACCGACACCATCAAACACCGCAGATGTTTGGAAAGCGCCGGTTACTACAATACCACCACTCGAAGTAACTGCCGCATGCCATGAAGCGTCATAGTCACGACCTCCACCGTGCTGCACCCAGTCTAATGTACCAGCACTATCATAGGCGACCAGAAACACGTCAGTCCCGCTGCTATGTCCGAGGACCGCATCCGGCGACTCAGGATTGCCAAACCTCACCTCCGAATCCTCGTACGTACCTAAAACATAGATTCGATCGTGGTCGCTCACAACCACATCAGTTGTGTACTCCTCCCGTATACCACCAATCTGCCGAACCCAAGACATCGATCCGTCAGCAGCAAACACAGCCACAAATGCGTCCTGCCCTCCCATCGAGACTAGTTGACGTGCATCCCCACCGCTCTCGCCAAACACAACCTCGTTCTCAAACGTGCCCACGACGACGATTCGACCGTCGCCCAGCGCCGCGACCGCGGCGACGCTGTCCTCACCCACACCGCCGATATGGATCAACGACCCGCTCTGCAGCGGGTCTGACACCGGAATCGAATGGGACTTGTAACAACCGCACAAGAAAACAAGAACCGCAAGAACGAGATAACGGCGGCGCCTGCCGACACGCCGTATACCATCACATGGAAACATCTTGCCCCCGATCAGTCTTGAGATGATATCACACGGCATGTCGACACGCGCGCTGCCGACGTCCGGCCTCAGGAGCCACGCGCACGGATTCACGAACGCAAGTCCCGCATCAGCGCGAAGGCGCTCTGGCGTCAGCGCCGGCCGTGGTCGGCGTGGCGGATGCTGTCTGGAAACGCCAGCGTGACGCTGCTGATGCCCATGCCCTTCATCCGGTCGTGCCACAGGAGATTAGCGACCAGGTCGAAGCAGAAGACCTCCGCGCCCGCGGTCACGAAGAGCCGTTCGCCCTCCACCAACATGGTCGGCCGCGCTCCTCCGTAGGTGCCGAGCGCGTCGGTCTTGGCCTGCTGTTCACCCGTGAGGTAGTCGAGCACCGTCAGCCCCTTGGTCATGGCGAGCACGTAGACGCGCCCAGCGTGGACCAGCACATCTGGACCCGGCTGTCTGTCGCCGTTGTCGTACTGCCAACGTCGTTCGCCGCTGCTCGCATCGAATCCCACGACTCGGCCGTTCAGGCTGACCACCAACACCGAGCGATCCTCTTGGGCGTTCTCTCGATACATGCGCACCTCCAAAGCGCAGCATGGCCGAGAGTAGACGCGCCCGCCATCTCGTCCTGCCGCGGCCCGCGACGAGCGCCCGGCCCTGCACTTTGCATCGAGCACGACGTGTCCCTCTTCTTGGATATTGCGCCGAAGTGCGCACCGGTCGTACAGTTCACTCGCCGAGGGGATCACCGGCACTCCGCCATCGCGACCCCTCGACAGAGCGTGCAAGAGGCACGGGGAGAGGTTGTGGCCGTCGAGCGACTCAAGGACGTGACCCTGGTCGGAAACTTGATCGGCGAGCACGGCAGGCTCATGAACACACTCACACGCCTCGAGCTCGAGGGCCGCCCCGACCTGGACGGCTGGGTTCCGAGAGACGGATACGATTTCCTCCGAAGCTGCGACCTGGACATCTGCCCGTGAAGGACGAGCATGCGCGGGCGCTACGCCAACTTCGGCTCGGATCGTCGATCCCGTTGCTCCTCGTCCTGGCGGCCTGCTCCGGCAGCCAGCTGGCCGAGGACGCGAGCGTGGATGCGTCGGTCGACGCGCCGGACACCGCGGACGCCGAGGTCGACGCCGCGCTGTGTGACGACGGCACGGCCCCGCGCATGCTCTACCCCGACAACGACCGAGACGGCTTCGGCGCAGGCGAGCCTCAGCTCGCCTGCGCGGGGCCGGACCTGGCAGACACCAACACCGACTGCAACG
>JAADHO010000358.1 GCA_013151775.1 Deltaproteobacteria bacterium
CCCTGCGCCTCGTCTGGCCCAGGTAGCCCACGTGGAGCGGACATGACCCTGAAGAAGCATCTCCCCCTGGTCCTGGCGGCCCTCTCCGCCGCAATTTGCGCGCTCACGCTCGGCCTCGGCGGAGGCGAGGTCGATGCCCAAGAGCGTATCGTGATGAAGATCGCCACGGTGGCCCCGGAGGGCACACCCTGGGAGCAGCAGCTGCGCCGCTTCAAGCGCTACGTCGAGCAGGGCAGCGGCGGACGCCTGCAGGTCAAGATGTTCATGGGAGGGTCACTCGGAGGCGAGAAGGCCCTCGTGCGCCGGACGGCCCAGGGCAGCATCCAGGTCTTCGCGGGTTCGACCGCCGCCCTCGGCTCACTGGTTCAGGAGATGAACGTCGTCGAGTCGCCCTATCTCTTCGCCGACTCGGCCGCCGCGGACGCGGCCCTCGACAACGCGGCGGTCAAGGCACAGGTCCGGCAGTTGGTGGCGCGTCGCGGATTCACCTTCGGCTTCTGGGCCGAGAACGGTTTCCGCTCCTGGTTCACCAAGGACCGCCCGATCCGCGCGCCGAGCGACCTGTCGGGCCTGCGGATGCGCTCCCAAGAGGCGCTCGTGCACCTCGAGACCTATCGCGCGCTCGGCGCCAGCCCCGTGCCCATCGACGTGACCAACGTGCTCACGAGCCTTCAGACGGGCGTGGTGGACGGCTTCGACAACACGCCCCTCTTCGCCTTCGCTACCAGCTGGTACCAGGCCGCGCATCACCTCACGCTGAGCCGCCACGCCTACCAGCCCGGCATCATCGTCTACTCCAAGCGCTGGTTCGACGGACTGCCCGCGGACATCCAAGAGCTGCTCCGCAACGTGCCCCAGGACATGGTCGAAGAGGGTCGCACCAACGTGCGACGCATGGATCCGATCCTGGTCCGCAACCTCGAACGCTACGGGCTCGAGGTGCACACGCCCTCCGCCGCCGAGCGCGCGAGCTTCGCCCAGGCGACCCACGGCGTGGCCGATCGGGTCGCGAGCAAGGTGGGACGCGGCGGGCGCGACCTGCTGCGCGCCATCCGCGCCGCGCACTGACTTTCTGGAGGGTCTGGCCGCAGCCCGTCCGCCGCGCTGTGGCGCGTCCGGACCCCCACTGCGGGCGGCCGCAGCGGGGCCCCCTCCCAACGCCGCTTTGCGCGCGCTCACTTCGCGGTGGGGCCCGATTCCCTCACAGCCACCTCGGCGCAACGAAGTCGATGAGGTGGGAAGGTCCTCGCGCAGCGAGGTCCGTCCCATTCGACGCAGCCTTGGTTCGGCCGAGGTTTCGTTGGGGTATCTGGCACATCACCCCCGCCGCGGTCCTTCACCGCCGGAGCCCACGTCACAACCGCAACTTAGCCTCGGCGTCGACGCGCGCGACCTCGGCGTCGACGCGCGCGACCTCGGCGTCGACGCGCGCGACCTCAGCGGCCGTCCGGAACTACGCGCCGGCGGCCATCTGGGCTGCGGGCAGGTGCCCCGGGACCCTCAGCTGATCTCCGAAGCGCTTGATCAGCTGTTCGGCGATCTGATGCGCGCGAGGCGTATCGACGTCGATCCAGGTGGCGTCGCCCACGTCCGCCACGCGCATCTTGCCAGCCGCCGCCAACGCGCCCACGCCCTGCGAGAGCGACACGCCCTCGGGCCCGTCCGCTCGATCCAGCGCCTCGATCAGCGCTGGAGTGATGCGAAACACGCCCGTGTCGATCACGTCGTAGCGGGTCAGCTCCTTGCCGATCTCCACCACGCGATCGCCCTCGATGCGCACCTTGGTGGCGTCGTCGAGATCGAAGCAACGATCGATGGCCCGGTCTACACCCAGCACGGTCTCGTCGTGCGCCAGCGGGAAAGCGGCCACGCGACCGAAGAGCTCGTCGCTCCACAGGTGGTCGCTCATCATCAGATAGGTCGGGCCCTTCACGAAGTCGCGCGCCTTCAACAGCGAGGTGCCGTTGGGCTTGTCGTACTCGTCGTTCTGGATGAACTCCAAGCTCAGGCGGAAGTGATAGCGCTCCAGCCCACGCATCAGCTCGTCACCGAGGTAGCCGACCACGATGGCCACCTCGTCCACGTGGGCGCGCTCGAGGCTACGCAGAACACGAACGATAAGCGGAACTCCGCCCACTCGCTTCAGCGGCTTCGGAAAATCGAAGCCCTTCACGAGTCGTGTGCCTTTGCCAGCCGCCAGTATGATCGCTCGGTTCATCTGCGCTCCAGGTTGCTCTCGGTGGTCATCTCTTCGTCCATATTCCCGCCCAATCGTTGCAAGAAAGCCACACGAGTGAATGGGAGCAACGGGCGCCGGGCAAGAAATCGGGAAATTCGAGCCGACCGGCCGTCTCCGTGTCCATCAAGCACAATTCGTGCCGACATATCATCCTCGTTTGGGGGTGGTCCGCTCGTTCGGCGCAACCGTGAAAAGGCGGCCGATTCGCCGCTGATTCGAGCTTGGTGGCCCGGCTCAGGCACCAGTCCTCATCCCTATGCACGAGGGAGCGTGCCGTGACGCCACACTTTCTGGCCACTCCTGTAGCCACTCCGTCACCATCCCGTGCAAAGCCCGCGGTGAATTCCGGCCAATCGGACGGCATGATGTTTGCGAGTGACTTTTGCAACGCCTGGCCGTACGGACCGACGTTGATGCTACGCGGGCATGTGCTAGGCCCGTTCGCCGCCTCCATGGCGGCTCGATTATTCGAAGCGGGCGAGCCCGCAGGAGTCAGTTCATGAAGAAGCCCGTCAACATCCCCAAGGCCGAAGGTCGCCTGGGTGTTCTACTCCCCGGCATGGGGGCCGTCGGCACGACGTTCATCGCCGGCTGCCTGCTCGCACGCAAGGGGCTCGCCGAGCCCATCGGTTCCGTGACCCAGATGGGCACGATCCGCCTCGGCAAGCGCACGGACGGGCGCAGCCCGAAAATCCAGGACTTCGTCTCCCTGGCGAAGCTCGACGATCTGGTGTTCGGCGGCTGGGACCTCTTCCCCGTCAACGCCTACGAGGCCGCCCAGACCGCCGAGGTGCTGAAGCGTGAACACCTCGACGCCATCAAGGACGAGCTGGAGGCGATTCGCGCCATGCCCGCGGTGTTCTTCCCGGAATTCGTCAAGCGCCTGCGCGGCGAGAACGTGAAGACGCAGACCAACAAGATGGAGCTCGGAGAGGCCGTCCGTGAGGACATCCGCAACTTCAAGCAGACCAACAAGCTCGACCGCTGCGTGGCCGTGTGGTGCGGATCCACCGAGGTCTACCGTGAGCCCAGCGACGTGCACCAGAGCCTCTCAGCCTTCGAGCAGGGCCTGCGCGACAGCAGCCCCGACATCAGCCCCTCACAGGTCTACGCCTGGGCCTGCCTGAAGGAAGGCATCCCCTACGCCAACGGTGCGCCTCACCTCACGACCGACACGGCTGCCATGCTCGAGCTGGCGCGGGAGACACGCACTCCCGTCTGCGGCAAGGACTTCAAGACCGGGCAGACGCTGATGAAGACGCTCCTAGCGCCTGGTTTCCGCGCTCGTATGCTGGGAATTCGAGGCTGGTTCTCGACCAACATCCTGGGCAACCGCGACGGCGAAGTGCTGGATGATCCAGACAGCTTCAAGTCCAAAGAGGTCAGCAAGCTCGGCGTGCTCGAGACGATCCTTCAGCCGGAGCTTCACCCGAAGCTCTATGGCGATATGTATCACAAGGTGCGCATCAACTACTATCCGCCGCGTGGAGACCAGAAGGAGGGTTGGGATAACATCGACATCTTCGGCTGGCTCGGCTACCCGATGCAGGTGAAGATCGACTTCCTGTGCCGTGACTCGATCTTGGCGGCGCCGCTGGTGCTCGACCTCGCGCTCTTCATGGATCTGGCCAAGCGCGCGGAGATGAGCGGTATTCAGGAGTGGCTCTCCTTCTACTTCAAGGCGCCGATCACAGCGCCTGGGCTCTACCCAGAGAACGATCTCTTCGTTCAGCTCGTGAAGATGAAGAACATGCTGCGCTGGATGAATGACGAAGAGCTCATCACGCACCTCGGCCACGAATACTACGACTGACACTGCCAAGCTCGAGAGCAGCTCGAACACGGAACGCCCCGTCGATCACCGATCGATGGGGCGTCTCATTATCTGGCCTCGAGTTCGCCTCAGTGAGGTGTCTCTCCACGAATACGCACCACGGTCTGCGTCTGATCTTCCGTGGGGTATACGCCATGCCATCCGCGAGGCATGGGCGGCCCGGCCCAGCCGAACAGGAAGCGCGCGTCGGGCGGCGACATGTTGATGCAGCCATGACTCTTGGGGCGGCCGAAGGCGTTGTGCCAGAAGGCGGAGTGGATGGCGAAGGCTAGCTGGAAGTACATCACGTAGGGAACGTCGTCGATGGAGTACGGACCATCGATGGCGTTGTCCCCGTCCATGGTGTGCGTGAGGTGCTTGGAGGAGATGCGGAAGACACCCGTCGGCGTGCGGTGATCGCGAGAGGGATCATTCTCGCGTTCGATGCGGCCGCTGGAGATCAGCGTCGCGAAGACGGGTCGCGTGCCCTCGTAGGCCACGAGCACCTGACGTGTGAGATCGATATCGATCCACTCGTCGCCTTCGCCGACCTCGGAGGGAGGATCGGAGCGCTCGGCGAGGGCCACGTCCGAGTCGCGGTAGAGGTGTCCCTCGGGATCGCGGTAGTACACGTGGTCGCCCTGCTCCACTCGGCTCGAGAGCCGGAAGGCGTAGTGGTAGCCCGGCTTGCCCCGAGCGCGACGCACACGACCGTTGGCGTTCTCCGTGTAAAAGCTCGAGCGTCGGGAGAGCACCCAGCCGACCGGCAAGCGCCATGCGCTATCAGAGACCTGGGCGCTGGCGTCCGGGCCCGCGTCCCGTGGTTCGGTCCGGGCAGCGTCAGGCGCGAGCGGCGGCGCCAAGTGCACGCCGGTGTACTCGCTGCCTTCGCGCGTGACCACGGCGTTGTAGGGCACGAAGCCGTTGGATTGGGTGCGCCAATAGCGCCGGCGCCCACGGCGGAAGTCACGGTCGAGGCTGACGAAGAAGCCCCGCGTCACCCAACGCATCACCACGCTGTCCGGATCCGCGATCAGGCCGTCGAGGGTCTCGACGCCCGCGTCGACGGGTGCAGCCTCGGTGGGCGTCGCGGCAGCAGGCGTGGGCGTCGCGGCTGCAGACGTGGGCGTCGCGGCTGCAGGCGTGGGCGTCGCGGCTGCAGGCGTGGGCGTCGCGGCTGCAGGCGCGGGCGT
>JAADHO010000424.1 GCA_013151775.1 Deltaproteobacteria bacterium
AGCGGACGAACACGTCGAAGGCAGAGTTGTCGTCCGTGTACTTGGGATCGCCGCGACCCGGCGACCACTCGAACTCGATGGCTTCCACGCTGGCGACGCGCGCAGGAAGCAGGCGCCGAAACACAGCACTGGCGAGGTCCAAGTCCACGGCGAGCTCGCCGAAGAGATTGAAGCAGAGGGGCTGACTGCTGAGCAGGTTCTCGAAGATCCGGGGCCGCCCGTAGAGCTTGCCGGCGCTCTTGTCGCCCGCCACGACCTCACGCTTCACCAGCTCGCGGATGTTGGGCGTGACGTAGGCTTCGAGGCGCTGTTCCGGGCGCGGCATGGCCAGCCTGGAGCCTTGCGGAAGTCCTCGATGCTCGCCGATGGGCAGCCCCTGATCCTCGCGCCACAACGCCTGCAGCAACCGCGCACGCCGCTGGAAACGGTTGTCGCCCTCGACCCACACGTGGTGCTCGCGAAGCACCGCCTCTTCCGATGGAGCCATGGCCGAGGACGGTACACCGTCATCACGTTGGGTGTGGCCGAGGACCACCGTCTGCTTCTCGTGGTTCATCGTTGTCGGACTCTCTTCCTGCTGACTCGCTGCGAGGCAAACACCTCGCTTCTGGTCAAGGACGCGGCGGCTGGCGGCGAACTGACGGTTCAAAGGCGGCGGACTCCTGCGGATCGCGCGACCCGCCCTGCTGCGACGGAGCTGCGAATGCGCTAGGGTGCAGCGCCATGAGGAGGCCACCATGAACAAACACAGGCTGACGTTGTTGGGTGGCGTCCAGGGCGAGCTTCGGGTCTCGGCCTCGATCCTTCATGAGACGGTGGGGGCGCTGCTCGAGGGGGCCCGTCAGGCGACTCGCTTCTTCGTCGAGGGCGAGAGCATTCGGAAGGGGCCGCGGCCAGCGTGGCTTGAGGCGACATGCGAGATCCAGATTACGGCCCTCTCGCCCGGCTCCGCGGTTCTTGCACTCGAGGCCCCGACCCTGGAGGAGGCAGATCCCGCGCGTTTCGGCGAAGGAGGGCAGACGTCGCTCTTCGACGAGCACGACAGGAAGATCGCGAAGCAGACCTCGATCGATCTCTTCGGCAGCGTATTGGCGGCGATCGTCGAGGGAGACCCCGATGATGTATTGGCGGATCGTGCGCTCCTCGACACCTGCTTTCGCTTTGCGACGGCAGCCAGAGGCCCCTTCGACGGCGTCCAGCTTGACGGACTCGCCAATCGCAGCGCACCTGTCGTCATCAAGCCAGAGCACGTTCCCAAGATCGAGCGGCTGAGAGACGAAACCCCGCCCGCGCAAGCGGTCCGCGTCAGCGGGACGCTGGACACGATCTCCGCGTCCCGACCGGACGTCGTCCTCACGCTGCCTGACGGGGTGAAGGTTCCGGCTCGCCTGGAGGACCATGAGGCCGAGATGCTCAAGCAGCTTTTCGGCGAAAAGGTCGTCGTCTCGGGCATGGCGCACTATCGACCATCGGGTCGTCTGCTTCTCGTGAACGTCGAGTCGATCGCGGCAGCGGGCGAGAAGGATGTTCTCTTCGAAGCCACCCCCGTGGTGCGAGCGAGGCGTCCGGTGGCTCAGATGCTCCCGCAGGACGAGACGTCTGGCGTCTCGGCGTTCTTCGGCACATGGCCTGGCGATGAGAGCGACGAAGCACTGCTTGAGGCGCTACGGGCGATCGGATGAGCGACCGGCTGTTCGTGCTCGACACGAACATCGTGTTGGCCCTGGTGCGCGGCGGGCAACTGGGCACGTACCTCGATCAGACGTTCGGACTCCGAGCCGCGAAGGAGCGCCCGCTGATCAGTCTGGTCACGCACGGAGAGATCCGGGTGCTGGCCCACCGAAACAGCTGGGGCGAGAAGAAATTGGCGGTGCTCGAAATCGCTCTCAACAACTTGGTCACTATCGACATCAACCATCTGGCGGTGCTCGATGCCTACGTCGAGATCGATCTGTACTCGCAGAAACATCCCGATGGCTCGCGCAACATGGGCAAGAACGACCTCTGGATTGCCGCGTGCGCGAAGGCTGCGGGCGCGATTCTACTCACCACGGACCAGGACTTCGACCATCTCTCGCCAGAGCTGCTGGAGGTCGAACGAGTCGACCCCGATGCCGGGAAGGACCGTAACGCGTAGCCGTCGGCGCTGGCCGCTGAGGGAGCAGGGACCGCTAAGTTAGAGACAGATCAGGTCGCCCGATGCCACACGACGTCTACGGAGCGCGGAGCAGCGCCAAGCCCCACGACGGCACGCCACCGGCGACATCGAACCTGCCTCCGATGAGTAGACCGTCAGCCGTGAACGCGACCGCATCCACCGCCCCGTCGACACCTCCGCCGACGTCCTCCCAGCCGCTCGCGGTGCGGTGCACCAGGATCCCTGGAGCGTCGATTGCATATCCGTCCGCGCCGCCGGCCACGAGCTCGTCGCCCAGAACGGCAAAGGCACGAATACGGGCTGATTCGGACCCCAGTGGTCCGGCCGATATCCACGTCGCGCCGTCGAAGGAAGCGACCGGCGAGCCCGCGACGAGGCTGCTTCCGCCCGCCATGAGCACGCCGCGATGGACCGCGAGCGCCTCGACCTGACCGCTGAGGGGGTCGCCCATCACCGTCCATGTGCCAGCTTCATAGCGGGACACGCGCGAACCGGAGGGCGTGAGCCGCTCGGCGATGTAGAGCGCGCCGCCGTCGAGGCTCAACGCGGTGACGGGTAGCGGATCCACCCGCGCGCCGACCGCGGACCACACGGAACCATCCCAGCGCAACAGGTGGCTCCGCTCGGGATTCGCCTCGTCGGTGAAGCTTCCCCCCACGTAGAGCGAGCCGTCCTCCGCGATGGCGAGGGCATAGACTGTCGCGCCCGGAGGCAAGGTACCGAAGTCCTCCCACTCGCGACCGGACCTTCGCGCGAGCGGTGCGCGCACGCCGAACCCGCCTGCGACGATGAGGTCGAGTGATCCGCCCGCGTAGAGCGTGCCGTCTGCGCCCACGGCGAGCGCCTCCGGCCCAAACGACTGGAATCCGCTGGTCGTCGCGACTCCCCGGACGGCCCCGTCCGCTGCCATTCTGCCGACGTGCGACACGATGCCATCCTCGACGACCTGGAAGTCGCCCGCGACGTACGGCCGACAGCCTGCGCGCACGGCAATGGCTGCGACGTTGCGCGGACCATGAGCGACGCTTCCAGGGTGCTGAAGTGGGCTCCACGTCGAGCCCCGATAGCGGACGATTCCAGCCACCGCGTGCCAAGGTCCGCCTACGGCAGCAGAGAAGGTCTCGGTCATCCTGCCGCCGAAGTAGGTGTCTGGGCCATCGGTCGCAACAGCGTAGGCTGGCGGGTAGCCGCCCTGCACGCCGCCGATCGACTGCCAACTCTCGGCGAACCAGCGCGCGACATGTTGCGCGTACACCCTGGGTGCCACGTAGGAGCCGATCGTCGTGAATGTCCCGGCTGCATAGATGCTGCCGTCGTCGGCGGCCGCGATCGAGAAGACCTCCATGGGTGAGTTGCCGTCCCCGAGGCCAGGACCGAGATTCTCCCAGGCGCCGGCAGTCCAGCGCAGGACCCCGCCAAGCTGTGAGCCGCTGCCGAGGTAGAGGGCGCCGCCGATCACGACGCGACCGCTCGAATCGTGCACGATGGCATTGACCGGATTCGGACCCGGCGTCGGACGCCAAGGGGTCGGCATCACGTTCCAGGACGAGCTGCCGGGCGCTCGGCACGCGACGTAGCCGCCCGAGCCTGCCTGTCGTCCCGCGATGCAGAGGCCGGCGGCGTCGACGAGGATCGCGCTGACGTCGAATCCGACGGGCTTGTCGAGCGAGGTCCAGGCGCTGCCGTCCCAGCGCGCGAAGGCGTTCGGCATCGACACAGCATCAATCGCCCGGAAGAAGCCTCCCGCGAGGAGCGAGCCGTCGACGTCGATCGCGAGGTCTTCGACCTCTGCGTTGGCGGTGCCGATCAAGGCCCATGCGCCGCTCGCGTAGCGGTAGATCGCGACCGGATCTCCGGCGGCCGTCGTGCGCTCCGCGACATAGGTGGTGCCGTCGGGTGCGACCGCGATTCGTCGCACGGCAACGGGAACGCCTGCGCCGAGGGCGAGCCAGCCTGCCTCCTCGGTCCATGTCACCACGTTGGACGCCGCCACTGGGCCCGCGTGCGAGAACTCCCCTGCGACGTAGAGGGCGTGATCGTGAACCGCGAGGTCCCACACCTGAGCCCGGCCCGGACCGTCAAACGACAAACCTCGTGGCCCGAGGTCTGGCGACCAAGTGCCCGCACCGAGGTCCCACGCCTCGAGCACGACGTCCTCGCAGGGCAGCGGCCCGGCGTCGAAACCAGCGTCGCCGGCGTCTGCGTCGAGACCGCCGTCGAGGCTCGAGTCGGCCGGGGCGTCTACCGCCGCATCCACGGTGGCGTCGCTCGACGCGGGCGCGGATCCGCATCCGGCGAGCGTGATCAGGACGAGCAGCGTCGGCCATGCAGCGCCTGGCCAACGGTCCATCAGGTTCGAAGGAACCTCTTCAGTGCCCAATCCCGCCGTACGATGCCGACCCCTCATGTGGACGAAGATAGCAGAAGACGACGCAAATCCGCCACACGGGTCAATGCGAGGAATGCGAGGGCTCGCCAGCAACCTTCTCCGCGCCCGTGAGGAAGTCGGGCGTGACGCCCTTCCAGGTTGTCATGAGTGTGCTGCGCTCGGGCCGAGCAAGGCCTCCGCGCGGTCGAAGTCGAGGTAGCGGTCATGGACCGCGACGGGCCACGCCGCCGTAGTCTCGGCGCGGATGGCCGCGACGACATGCTCCAACGTCCACGTCGCGAAGGAGTCTGTGGAGGTGAGGCACGTCTCGTATTCGCGCACGACCGAGTCGCAGCGCTTGTTCAGGCGCGGATAGAGGAACACGAAGAGGCCGTCGGCCCAAGCATCGTCCCGCGTGAGCATGCTTCCGGCGAGCAGGTGGTCGCGCCAGACCTGTTGCAGCGGCTTGGCCTGCAGGTCGTCGAGGCGCTCGCTACGGAACGCGCGCATCGCGTCGGCGACCTCGAGGTAGCGCGGCCGCAGCTTGGCCGGGGCTTCGTGAAGGCCCTCGTGGTACTTCACCTCGATGCCGACGAAGCCGGGCGCGCCGCTCGGCGTGGCGTAGCGGACGAACACGTCGAAGGCAGAGTTGTCGTCCGTGTACTTGGGATCGCCGCGACCCGGCGACCACTCGAACTCGATGGCTTCCACGCT
>JAADHO010000140.1 GCA_013151775.1 Deltaproteobacteria bacterium
GGACTCGAGCCCGAGGGCGCCTGCATCAACGTGCGCTATTGGGCCAACGTGATCGACGGAGTGCACAACGGCGTGTCCTTGGCGCCCATCACCTTCGGGCCCACGTGGGTGATGCGAAACCGCTTCACGGACTACGATCAGAGCGGCTTCAAGGTCTCGAACGACTCGAGCGGCGCCGTCTTCCTGTATCACAACACCTGCTACACAGATCGCGCGGATCAGAACGGCATGAGCGTGTCGGGACCGTTCGCGAACATGGTCTTCCGCAACAACGTCGTGCGCGGCACGCGTTACGCCGTCGAGATGAGCCGCGACGCGAACCCCAACGATCTCGACTACGACAACTGGTTCACCACCCGGGGTGCGCCGGTGATCAAATGGGACAACATCCGCTACGACGACGTGCCCGCCTGGTGCGCGGCGACCAGCCTCGAGTGCAACGCGCAGACCGCGGCGCCGATGCTGGTGAACCCGGCGGGCTTCGAGTTCGCGCCGCAAGCCGCGAGCCCCAACGTGGACGCCGCCGAGCGCATCCTCGGCATCAACGACCACTACCTCGGCACCGCTCCGGACATCGGCTACATCGAGGCGGGCGCCACGGAGACACCTCCCCTCGACGTGGCGCCCTTCGCGCCGCCCGCGCCTTAGCGTCGGCCACCCTCGTTGACATTGGCCTTCCAGTCTTCCATATTGGTCTAGGTGATCTAGATTGTCGGAGGCCAGCCATGACGTGGAAACTCGCGGACGCGAAGATGAAGTTCAGCGAGGTCGTGCGCCGCGCCTTGACCGAGGGACCTCAGCGAGTGGAGCGACGCAACGACGCGGTCTACGTGTTGTCGCAGGAGGAATACGAACGCCTCACGGGTCAAAAACCGAGCATGGTCGAATTTCTCCTGCAGGGTCCCGACTGGAGTGAGCTTGACCTGGAACGACAGCAAGACGCCATGCGTGACTTCGAACTGTGAGGGTGCTGCTCGACACCTGCGTGATCTCGGAGATCGTGCGCCCCCGCGGGTCACAGCGCGTCAAGGATCGGGTCGCTGCATTCCAGCCCGAAGACGTCTATCTGAGCGTCGTCACCATCGGAGAGATGACGAGAGGCGTCGCGCTGCTGGCCGCTGGAAACAAGCGACGCAGATTTGACGCTGCCCTGCTGCGGCTCGAGCAAGACTATGCGGACCGGATTCTCCCGGTGGACACGGACACGGCGAAGATCTGGGGCGAGCTCGACGTCGCGAGACAGCGCGCAGGACTCTCCCGATCCGTTGCGGATGGCCTGATCGCCGCGACCGCAAAGCGACACGGACTGCACGTGGTGACCCGCAATGTTCGCGATTTCGAAGGCAGCGGCGTCTTGGTGACGAACCCGTGGGAAGACGCTTAGGCGGCGGCTCGTCACGCCCTAGCGCGTGAAGGCGTCGATCACGGCGAGCAGCTGGGCTCGCGTTTCGTCGATCAACGCGCTGTCCTGAGACTCGAGGGCGGCGCGGAAGCGAGCGAGGTGGGCGCCGAGCTCGTCGCGTGCGAGGCCCGTGAGTTCGACGTAGAGGGCGTCGGCGCGCGCCAAGGCCGTGCGATTGGGGAGGGTGTCACGCGGGTGAAACTTCAGCTTCGCCATGGCCTCGCGGGCGCGCTCGATCTGCTTCTTGCTCAGCTTCCCGGGGCGCTCCTCGATCACGAGGTGCTCCTTCTTGTCCGAGCCGGCGATGTTCATCTCCACCTCGAGGATGCCGTTCAGGTCGTAGCTGAAGCGCACGTCCACGCCCACCTCTCCTGCGGGCTTGGGCGGCAGCCCCTTGACCTGATAGCTGCCCAAGAAGGTGTTGTCCTTGCACAGGCTGTGCTCGCCTTGAAAGACCTTCACGTCGATGCGTCGTTGGCCCGAAGCCAAGGTGAAGAAGCGCTCCACCCGGCTCACGGGGATGGTCGTGCCGCGCTCGATGATCGGCGTGTAGAGGCCCCGCACCTCGCGCTGCCCGAGCAAGGTGCTGGTCTCCATGCCCATGGAGAAGGGCGCTACGTCGGTGACGACCACGTCCTCCACGGCGGCGTCGCCCGCCTTCAGCGCAGCCTGCACGGCGGCGCCCATGGCGACCACCTCGTCCACGGGCAGGTCGCGGCGCGGGAGTCGGTCGAAGATCTGCGAGGCGAGGCGCACGAAGCAGGGCATGCGCGTGGCGCCGCCGACCAGGATCACCTCGTCGATGTCTGCTGCGCGCGCGCCGGCGTCGCTGAGGGCGCGCAGGATCGGGTGGCGGCAGCGCTCGATCAGCGGCGCCCACGCCACCTCGACCTCGGGGCGCGAGAAGCTCAGCGCGACGTCGTGCGCGGCGCCTCCGACCTCGAGCGCAGGCAGGGCTAGATCTGTCTCCTCGTCTTCGGTCAACCTGCATTTGGCGCGCTCGGCGGCTTCGCGCAGTCGGGCGAGGGAGGTGTCGGCGGTCGGGGCGTGACCCAGCTTCGCCTTCAGCTGTGCGGACGCCAAGGCGGCCAAGGCGAGGGCGAAGTCCTCTCCTCCGAGTCGCGCGTCCCCGGCGGAGCTCTGGATCTCGATCACCCCCTCCATGATCTCGAGCACGGTCACGTCGAAGGTGCCGCCGCCGAGATCGAGCACCACCGCCTTCAGCTCGCGATCGAGCTCGTGCAGCCCGTAGGCCATGGCCGCGGCGGTGGGCTCGTTGATGATGCGCTCCACGTGCAGGCCGGCGATGGCCGCCGCGTCGCGAGTGGCCTGACGCTGACGCTCGCCGAAGTAGGCAGGCACGGTCACCACGGCCTCCACCACCTCCACCCCGAGCGTCGCCTCCGCGTCACGAGTCAAGCTCGCGAGCACCATGGCCGAGAGTTCCTGCGGAGAGAAGGAGCGTCGCCCGAGCTTGCGCGTGAGGTCGGCGCCCATGTCGCGCTTGAACACCAAAGCGGTGTCGTTCGGATGCGTCGCGTGCCGCGCGTAGGCCGCTGAACCGACCAAGACCTCGTCACCATCCACGCTCACGGCGCTCGGCGTCAGCCTCGAACCGAGGGCGTTGGGCAGCACCAAGGGCTGTCCGCCCGAGAAGGTCGCGATCAGCGAATTGGTGGTGCCGAGGTCGATGCCGACCACGACCTTTTCACGGACTGATTTCATGATTCTCCTCTCGCGAAGGGGGTGAACTCGACACATCGACTGGAGGCGGTGGAGTGGAGAGCGTCCCGACGGAGTTCGGCGTGGGACAAATCCTGACGACAGCGATCTGCAAGGTCGCGCGGTCTGCGGGGTCGGGAATGGCGCGCTGGTAGGCGGGTCGGTCGGCGCTGGCGGCGTCGAGCGCGACGCGGGCGTCGGCGCAGCGCTCGGCGCTGAAGGCTCGAGAGAAGGCGCGCAGATCGGCACAGACGAGCGGGCCCGCGCCGGGACAGCGACGATCGTGGATGTCGAGGATGGCGGCCTGCAGTCGTGAGAACTCCGCCGGGTCCGACGAGGCGAGGGTGAGCTCGACCTGAGGCAAGACGGGCAGCCGTAGGGTTCCGTAGGGTTGTCGCAGTGAGGCGGTCGACGGAGAGGCCGCGTGCGTGCACAGGCGCATGAGTCCGCTGAGCAGTATGAGGGCCAAGAACCCGATCCCGATCGGAGACCTCTTGCTCGGAGGCGCCGCGGGCGTGTGCTTGGCGATCAGCGCGTGCAGGTTGGGCGCGGCGTGCTTCAGCTGGCCGTCTGCGCGCGCGCCCAGCGCACCGCGGAGACGCAGACGCACCGCGGCGGGGCGCTGCTCCGGATCGTCGAAGAGCGCGAGGATGGCCTGGCCGAGTCGCGCGCGCGCTCGCTTGGGGAAGCTGGGCGGCAGCTGCATCAGCTCCGTGGTCAGCAGCCAACGAGCTCGCTTGACCCGTGTCGGCGACGCCACGCGCTGCTCATGAAGACGCAGCCGCCGGTAGAGGCGCTGCGCGGTCGCGAAGTCCGCCTGGCCGACCAGCTCCAGGACGACGTCGATGGCGTGCCCGCTCCAGAAGTGCGGGCTCGCGTCGCCCACTTCCTCGGGTCCAACGAACCGCTGCCGCTCCTCCTGCGTCTGCATGGCTTGCTCGAGCAGCTCGGCCACGCGCTCTCCCGCGCGTGGAGACAGCGCCCGCGCGAGGTGCGTCGGAAAAGGCCGCAGCTCCAGCAGCGCCGCAACGTCGTCGTCGTCGAGCGTGTGTGGCGCGCTCGCGGCGAGCTGCTGCAGGCAATTCTCTACGCCTTCGGTTCGTCCGTGACGCAGCCAGGCCAGGGTGGCCTCGTCGTCGCCGAGAGCGCACAGCGCGTCGAACTTCGCCCAGAACGCCGCGGAATCCTCCGGCAGCTGCTCGATGGCCTGTTCGGCCCGAGTGAGCTGCTCCTGCGGCGTGATCTCTGGATCGTAGCAGCGGTCGAGCAGCGCCCGACTCGGCTGCGCGCTCGGGATCGGCGCCACGCTTGCGGACGGATACGCCGGCCGGGCGCGACACAACTCGAAGGCCTCGCGCATGCGGGCGAAGCCCTCGGGGTCGCGCTCGGGCGAATGCCGCTTCACGGCGCGCAGGTAGGCCCGGCGGATCGCGCGTCCCTCCGCGTCCGCTCCCAGCTCGAGCAGCTCCCTCGCCTCGTTCAACGTCACGGCCGGGGAGTGTAGCAGCTGGGGAGTGGGATCAGCGTTCCGAGACTCGCCCGGAGAGGGCTTCTGACGCGAGGGTCAAGGCGGCACACCCGCGCAGACATCGTCGACGGCCTGTTGGAGCGTGAGGTCGTTCCAGTTCGAAGGCAGGACGCGATCGTACTCGCTGGCGTCGGAGCGCAACTCCGTCAGGGCGTCGCGTGCATTCGCGCAGTCTTCCCATTCGACGTCGAACACCAAGCGCTCCATCGCGTGGCAGAGTCGCGGAGAGCGCGCGCACGCCCTGACCGTGATCAGCGCGAGATCCCCGAGTGAGACTCTATGGACAACAGGGGCCATCAGCATCGGGCGAGCAGGCTGCGCGGCGTGTGGTCCGTGCCGGATGACAGCACCGATCGCCAGAAGGACGAAGACCGCGAGCATCACCGCGTGCCGTATGTCCACCTTGCTGCCGACGAGAACATCATCGATCAGCTCGGCGTAGACGGCTCCCAGGTTGGGACCGTCACGTCTCAGCAGCATGAGCGCGTATCTCGCGTTGGCGACGTCATGCTCCGCGAGTGAGCGAAGCTCGGCGGAGCGCTTCTGCTGTGTCGTGCATTCGCCGGCCAGAATTGCGCGAGCCAAGGCAGCTCGAATGGATCGAGGGAATTCATCACCGAGTTCGGCGAACTCCATGATCAAGGCCCAGCGGGCCGCGATGGGCCCACCGTACCACGTGCCCATGCAGGCGACATGACGCTCCAGCCGACGCGCGAGGCGGACGGCTTCGTCCGGACGTTCTTCGGCCTCGAGGCCGAGAATCACATCGAGCACGAGCGGGGCCCACACCGCCTCTCCCTCGCCTTCGCAGACCTCGAAGGCTTGTTCGAAGAGCCGGAGGGTGGACTCGGGGTCGCGGCTCGCGACAGCCGCAGCCACTTCAGCCCGCAGCGGCGGCGAGGCTGCTTCGACGAACGGCGCGGGCGCGCTCGCCTCGAGCTCCGCTCCCTCGGACGCGAGCGGAGGAGTCCAAGCGACATGCACGCGACACAGCTCGAAGGCCTCGCGCACGCGGGCGAAGCCCTCGGGGTCGCGCTCGGGCGAATGCCGCTTCACGGCGCGCAGGTAGGCCCGGCGGATCGCGCGTCCGTCCGCGTCCGCTCCCAGCTCGAGCAGCTCCCTCGCCTCGTCCAGCGTCACGGCCGAGGAGTGTAGCAAGGATCCGGTGCGCTACGGGTGGCTCAGGTCCAGGAGACGTGCCAGCGACACGCCTCGTCGCCGGAGTGGACGCAGCGCTCGTGCTCGACGCGGATGTCTTGCCCGCCCGAGAGGCTGACGGAGGCCGAGAGCCAACCGCTCATGCCGTAGGCGCATAGGTAGTAGGGGTAGGCCGTGTCCTCGAAGGTGACGCGCGCTTCTCCCTTGCCGAGCACTTCGGAGCGAGCGCGCCCTCCCTTCAAGTACATGCTGTAGACGATCCCGATGCGCTTCAGCACGAAGGCGGGTGAGCCCAAGCGGAAGAGCACCTTGTAGATGGTGTTGAGATCGTAGCGCGCGATGCGGTCTCCGAAGAGCTTCATCTGAGCGAAGTCGGAGTGCATCGGGCCGAGCAAGATCTGACGATCGATCTCGATCAGGTACTCGAGCGGATACCACGCGAAGGGCAGGGGCGCGTTGTCGAGGTGCTGCCTCGCTTGCGGCGAGACGAGCTTCGCGATCCGCGCGAGGGTGTCCTCCCCGTATTCCTCACGGACGTAGCGCCCTCGGGCGGCGAGCAGCGAACCCTTCACCCGCTGGCGCGCGTAGATCGAAGCGAAGCGCGCGTCGCCGAGGACGGGGTCGCGCTCACTCGGGGGCGTGGGGGACACGGCGATACGGGCTACCACGCCCAGCGTAAAAATCCATCGCTATCGATTCAGTCGGCGACGAAACCGGCCGCTTTGTGGGCGCCGTCGCAGAAGGGTTTGTTCTTGGCGTGGCCGCAGCGACACAGAGCCGTGCGCGTCCCCGTCCACGCAACGCGCCCGCTAGCGCTGACGAGCGTGAGGTTGCCCTTGACGAAGAGAGGTCCGTTGCGCGCCGTCGTCACCGACAGCTCCCCGCCCTTCGCCTCGAGGGCCTCGCCACGCTGGCCGATGGCGCCGCGATCCTGAAAGCCCGCCTCCTCGTGCGCGTTGTCGCAGAAGGGCTTGTTCTTGGAGTGACCGCAGCGACACAGAGCCGCACGCCGGCGCACGCTCGGCATGTCGTCCGTGGCCGCCGCGATCTTCAGGTCGCCCTCCAAGTAGAGCGGACCGTGGTTGGCGACCACACAGCGGTTCTCCGCGGCCGCCGGCTCGTCCACCGGCGTGCCGTCCTTCTTCTTCAACGTGAGCGCGCCCGTCGGACAGCGCGCCACCACCTCGGCTATGTTTTTCTCGTCCGTGACATCGGGCTGACACCAGGGCTGCCGGCCCGTGACGAAGAGCTCTCCCTCGGCGCGCCCGCACTCGCCCACGTGGATGCACAGGCGCCCGTCCCACTGCACCACCGCGTCCTCGCCCTCGTAGTCGAATAGCTGCTGCTCGTCGCTCATGTCGTGCTCCTCTGCTCGGGTCCGAATCTTCGCTCGGTGCACGCAGGCTACACGCTCGGCGCAACCAAGGGGAAGAGAGCGCGCAGAAGCGTCACATGTGGGCTCCTGGCACGTACACTGTGACGAGGGTCCACACGGGCACGATTCACTTTGGAGTTCTTCATGACGGTCTCATCTTCCCCACGCTTTCTCAGCGTCGCCCGGTCTTGCCTGATCGCGGGCGTCGTCGCCTTCGCGGCCTTCGCCTCGTCGCCCCTCGCGACGGCGCAGAGCACGATGCGATCGAGCACGCAGGTCTCGCTACATGTTGACGGCATGACCTGTGGCGCCTGCCCGCGGACGGTGAAGCTCGCCCTCGAGCAGCTCGCGGGTGTCACCGAGGCGCGTGTGAGCCTGCGCCAAGGGCGCGCCCTCGTGACCTACGACGCGGCGCGTGTGACGCCCGCGCAGATGGTGCGCGCCATCGCGAACGCGGGCTACACGGCGCGTGTGGAGACGGGCTCGTGAGCGACGAGCGCAAGCCTGGCGTGTGTCCGAGCTGTGGCGTCATGGGCAAGAAGCTAGGCGCCGAGACGCTCGAGGCGATGCTCACGCCGGAAGATCACCTGCGGGTCGACGGACAGGCAATGCGCTTCTGTCGCACCACGGACTGCCCCGTGGGCTACTTCGCCGTCGAAGGCGAGCTCGTGATCGACGCCGACGCCATCCGGATCGAGGTGTTCCAGAAGTCCGACTCGCCCGAGCGGCTCGTCTGCTACTGCTTCGAGCATCGCGTCTCGGAGCTGCGCGACGAGGTGGCGCGCACGGGCGCCTCGGAGGTGCCGGCGGAGATCGCCGAGAAGTGCAAACAAGGACTCGACCATTGCGAAGAGACGAACCCCCAGGGGTCGTGCTGTCTCGGCAACGTGAACGCGGTGGTCAAGACCGCCAAGGCGGAGGCGGGTCACGCACAGAGCGCGGACGACACGCCGGCGCCCGTGTGCTGCGCGACCGGGGAAGACGGCGAGAGCTGCGCTCTGCCCGACGCCGAGGGGGACTCCGACGCGAGCGCCGAGGACGGGGCCGACTGCTGCGCGACCGAGGCCGTCGACCCAGACGTGGGCGTGAACGAGATGGCCCGCGCCGAGCGCTCGGACGCACGCCGAGGCCTGTTCGCCACGGGCGGCGCCTTGCTCGCCGCCATCGCCTCGAGCGCCTGCTGTTGGCTGCCCTTGACCTTGGTCGCCTTTGGCGCCTCGGCGGTCGGCGTGGCGGGCTTCTTCGAGGCCTATCGCTGGCTCTTCCTAGGCGTCACGAGTGTGCTGCTCGCCGGGGGCTTCTACCTGCTCTACCGCAAACCTCGCTGCGCTCCCGGGAGCGCTTGCGCCGCGCCCAACCCGCGCCTGCGACGCATGAACCGCGTCATGCTCTGGAGCACCACCGCCTTCGTGCTCGCCTTCGCGGCCTTCCCCAACTACATCGGCGCGCTCTTGGGCACGGGTGACGACGAAGACCTGCCCATGGTCGCCGCACCCAGCGCCGAGGCCTTCACCCAAACCTACGCCATCGAAGGCATGACCTGTGAGGGCTGCGCCACCAACCTTCAGCGAGAGATCGCCAAGCTGCCCGGCGTGGAGCAGGTCGAGGTCTCCTATCCGGATCGCCGCGCGACCGTGCGCTTCCGCAGCCGAGCCGACGCAAATGACCAGGCCGTGGACGCCACCGCCCAAGCCGCCGGCTACCACGCTCGCGTGAGCCAGGATCCGCCAGACGCCTAGGACCGCGAGTCGCGGCGCACTTCGTGCGGGAGCGTTCGCCATGGCTGACGTTTTTCTCCGTCCGTTGTATGCATAGGGCATGCGCTACGTACTCCTCTTGATTGCCGCCTTCTCCCTCGCGTGCAGCGGCTCTCCCCGAAACCGCAGCGACGACGCCGGTCGTGACACGGGCCCCGACTGTTCCGCCGTCGGTGCCGGCCGGCCTCCACTGTGTGAGGTGGGCTGCACCGAGGTGTGCGGCTGCGGGAGCTGCGCCGAAGGGGCGATCGAAGATCGCGCGGGTGAGCTGCGGGTGTGTGTAGGCGGTTGCTTCGCGCTACCCACCGACGCGGGCACGGATGCGGCCACGGACGCCGGCGACGCATCCGTCGCCGATTCCGGATCCTCAGACGCGGGTGCCGTGGACTCGGGCACGGCGGATTCGGGCGCGGCGGATTCGGGCACGGCGGACTCGGGCACGGCGGACTCGGGCGCGGCGGACTCGGGCACGGCGCCCAGCGGTGGTGACACCTGCGGCGAGGCGTTCGATGTGACCGCGGGCGTGGTCCTGAGCTCGGAGAGCACGATGACCGCCACCGACGACTACAGCCCGCCTCTGGGCATGGGCTGTCCCTCTGGAGGGGCGGCCTCGGGTCGTGACCGGGCCTACTTCGTCGAGCCCATGACGCTCACCAACTACCGCGTCACCGTCACACCCGCGGCCGACTTCGACCCCATGCTCTACCTCGTCACGGCCTGCGATTTCTCCGCCGGTTGCGTCGACGGAACGATCCTCAACGGCACCGGCACACCGGAGTCCCTGACCTTCAGCGCCGCCGCCGGCATCCGCACGTACATCATCGTCGACGGTGAGCTGGGCTCCCGCGGCAGCTACGAGCTGCGCGTCGAGCTTCCCTGAGACCTCGGTCGCTGCCCGTCGACCGAGGTCGGCTCGGCACACCACGCTGGATCCCGTGCGGCACGCTGACGTACACTGGTTCGCGTGGCCACTGGGGGTGAAAGCGAAGAGCGGGATCCGCCTCTGAATGAGGTCTCCTGCCGAAATACGCTGCCGATCATTCATTGGCTGCGCCTCGAAGGCGTGCCGGTGGACCGCACGCTCTCGGAGCTCGGTTTCGACACGGTGCAGCTCGAAGACCCGAGTCGCAACATCAGCTGGGATGACTTCGGTCGCTTCCTCGCGCCCTTCGAGCAGACGCTCAGCGATGAGGACTTTCGACGCATGGGGCGCGACCTGCTCGACATGCCCACCCTGCGGCTGATCAGCGTCGTCGCGTCCAACGCCGCGAGCATCTCCTGGCTCACCCAGTGGGTGATGCGCCTGACCTGTGGGCCAAAGGGCATGCTCTACCGAGGTGTCGAGCACGAGCTGCTGGTCCTGTCTCCGACGCGCCTGCGGCTGACGTTGCGCGCGCTACCGGGTCGGCGTTTTCCCCGCGGCATGGCCCTCGCGTTCGCTGGCTCCCTGGAGCGCATGGCCTGTCTGCTCGGCGCTCCGCGGGCCTCGGTGGAGCTGTCTTGGGCGCCCGAGCGCTTCGAGCTGCATTTGCGCGCCGCCGAACGTCGAGGCCTGGGCGCTCGACTCGACCGGCTGTGGCGCCGCGTCCATCGTCGGGGCCCCGCCGACGAAGTGCAGGCCGCCTACGAGCAGCTGATGCAGGCCAATAGCGCGCTCGAGGAGCAGCTCGAGGCCTTGCGACGCTCCGAGCGGAAGCGCGAAGAGCTGGAGCTTCGGCTGCGACAATCCCAGAAGATGGAAGCCATCGGGCGCTTCGCGGGAGCCATCGCCCACGACTTCAACAACCTGCTCACCGTGCTCTCGGCCCACGGCGAATTCGCCGTGCTCTCCCTCGACGCCGGCGAGGACCCGCGGGAGGACATCGAGGCCATCCGCCAGACCGTGGTGCGCGCCACGGCCCTGACGCGGCAGCTGCTCGCCTTCGGTCGGCAGCAGCTGATGAACGTGCGCTCCCTGGATCTCAATCACGTGATCGAGTCACTGGGCTCGATGCTCTCGACGCTGGCGGGAGAGCGGGTGAAGCTCGAGCTCGACCTGAACGCCGAGGTCGAGCAGGTGGTCGCGGATCGCGCACAGCTCGAGCAGATCCTCACCAACGTCTGCGTCAACGCTCGCGACGCCATGCCGCGCGGAGGCCTGCTGCGCATCGAGACGCGCACCCAATACTTCGACGAGGCCTTCGTAGCGGAGCACCCCGACGCGACCACCGGCTGCTACGTGCTGCTCTGCATAAGCGACGATGGCGAGGGCATGTCGCCCGAGGTGTGCGAGCGCGTCTTCGAGCCCTTCTTCACCACCAAGGCGGAGGGTCGTGGCACGGGCTTGGGCTTGGCCACGGTGTACGGAATCGTGCGTCAGCTGGGCGGCTTCATCTGGATCTACTCGGAGCCGGGCGAGGGCACGACGCTCAAGATCTACTTCCCCTGCGACGACTCCAAGAAGGACGCTTTCGCGGCTCCCGAGCGGCCGCCCACGTCGATCGCCGGGCAAGCACCCGGACGCGTGCTGCTCGTGGAGGATGACCCGAAGGTGCGCAGCACGACCTTGCGCGCGCTGAAGGCCGCGGGGCATCGCGTCTGGGTGGCCGAGCGAGCCGCGCCGGCGCTCGAGCTCTTCGACGCACACGCCGACGCGATCGAGGTCGTGGTCTCCGACATGGTGATGCCGGGCATGAGCGGTGAGGAGCTCGCGCGCAGCTTGCGTGAACGCTCTGAGACGCTGGGCCTGTTGATGATCTCTGGCTACACCGACAACGGTCTCGCGCGCACGGGGCGGATCGAGAACGCCGATCGCTTCCTGCAGAAGCCCTTCTCCCCGGCGACCTTGGTGCGCGTCGTCGGCGAGCTCTTGGTCACTGTGCGCGAGCGCCAGGCACAGGGCCGCTCCTGAGCTGATTCGAGGCTCCGTCGGGTCGACCTCTCGGGCGCTATCGTGCAGAATCTAGCCATGCCCGCGCTTGCCAGCGAGACGCGCATGTTGGCCCTCGAGCTTCATCACGTCGTCCGAGACATGGATCCCGCTCGCTTGCGCGCCGCGCACGTCTCGGGAATGAGCGAGCGGCTGCAGAGCCTCGAGGCCAAGCTGCGCGCCCACCTCGAGGCCTACCGTGATCATCGCCCGGTGATCCGCGAGCGCTTGCACGCAGTCGCCGAGCAGTTGGCTGAGCGCATGGGGCACGACGTCCCGGCAGATCAGGCGCTGAGCGCACGCCGCGCGCGACTCGAGCCAGCCTACGAGGCCTTGGCCTTGGCGCTCGAGCGCGAGGCCATCCACGTCCCGAGCCTGCGACCCACCAACTACGCTCGCAACGTGCTGCACGTCTTCATGGCCTGCTTCGCCTTCACGGTGTTGGTGTTGGCGTGGGAGCAGCGCTTCTTCGTGGTGGTGCCCTTCTTCTTCGCCGCCGTCGGCATGGAGGTCAGCCGGCGCTTCAGCCGTCGCGCCAACGGGCTCTTGATGCGACTCTTCGGTCCCGTCGCCCATCCCCACGAGGCGCACCGCGTGAACTCGGCCTCTTGGTACACCTTGGCGCTGCTCGGCTTGGCCATCGCCGGTCAGAAGGAGGCCGCCGCCGTGGGCGTGGTGGTGCTCGGGTTCGGCGATCCCATGGCCGCCTTGATAGGCCGTCGCTTCGGGCGCCACGCCTTGATCCACGGCCGCTCCCTCGAGGGCACGCTGAGCTTCATCGTCGCCGGAGCTCTCGCCGCAGCGGCCGCACTCTATCTGGTCTGGCCTGGCCTCGGCCTGCAGGTGATCGCCAGCATGGCCGCGGCGGGCGCCGTCGGTGGAGCCTTGGTCGAGCTCTTCAGCGTGAAGGTCGACGACAACCTGACCATCCCCTGGGCCGCCGCCGCCGCCAGCGCCCTCGCGATCCTCGCGCTCACCTGAAGCCTCGCCTCAGAAGGCGGAGCGGAACACCAGGTCGGGGAGCGGCGTGAGCGACGAGTAGTTCTTGTCGAAGTGGTCCCAATGATGATGGAAGTGCTTCTTCGCCAAAACGTTGAAGGGCTTCATCAGCGGTGATGGGAAGAGCAGGCCCGAGTGCACCATGATGTTCATGGTGGAGTAGACGAAGAAGGCGGTGGCCAACGCGTAGACGTGCACGGGTCCGACCAGCAGCGCGGCGACGACCAGCAGCGCGAGCCCCACGAAGGTCTCGATGGGGCTGAGGTAGAGGCTCTCGAGCGCAGACGGATAGCGCGCCCGATGGTGCACGCCGTGGACGTAGCGCATGAGCTTCTTGTTGTGCATCAGGCGATGCCCGCCGTAGTAGATGAAGTCGTAGACCACCAGCACGCCGAGCGCCTGCAGGCAGATCATCCAGACCGGCGTCTGCGCAGTGGTCATCAACCGATCGGCCAAGAAGTAGAGGAAGGCGAAGGTCGTGCTCACGCTGAACACGAGGTTGAAGCCCATCACCAGAGCTTGGGTCTTCTTCGCCACCTTCATCGGGCGCTTGTCCATGATGCGGTACTTCCCCAGGGCGTCCGAGTGAAAAGCCCAGATGAAGAAGCCCAGAATGAGCCCATCCACGGCGAAGGTCGCGAGCAGCAGCGGTAAGTAGGCGATCATGATCGGCAGCACTTATAGACGCTGCCCGCCCGAGCGTCGAAGCGCCTCAGGTGAAACACGTTCTCATCTCGCCAAGATGTGAATAGAGGTGGTCGAGCCGACGTCTAGGGGCCCGCAGCTTGCGCGAGGGGGGAAGGGATCGCAAAAGCCTGCGTATCTGGGAGCGGGGGCGCCACGGGTAGCCGTGGCCATTCCATCAATCTTTGGGAGATCGTTAGTTATGACCTGTCGAAACTGGTTTTTCACCATCCTCGCCGTCTCGCTGCTCAGCGCATGCGCCGACGGTAACACCAACCCACCCCCCGAGGACGGGGGCCCGGACGCTCGAGACGCGGGAGCGGACACGGGAGCGGACACGGGAACGGACACCGGCACCGACGCGGGCTGCGTCGACAACGACGACGACGGCTATGGCGCAGGCTGCGCCCTCGGCCCGGACTGCGCCGACGACAACAACATGGTGAACCCCGGCGCCAGCGAGACCTGCAACGGCCTCGATGACGACTGCAACGACATGGTGGACGACGCGCTGATCGCGCCCGTCTGTGAACTCACCGAGGGCGTGTGCGCGGGAGCCGTCTCGATCTGCAACGGTGCGGACGGCTGGTCCGTCTGCGGCGCCACGGAATACGGCGCGGACTACGAGGCCACCGAGACCGCCTGCGACACCTTGGACAACGACTGCGACGGCTCCACGGACGAGGCGGACTGCCCGTGCGCGGCCGGCGACACGCAGCCTTGTGGTTTGGACGTGGGCGTGTGCATGCCCGGCACGCAGACCTGCGGCGCCGACGGAACCTTCGGCACCTGCGAAGGTAGCGTCACCCCCATGGGTGAGAGCTGCAACGGTCTGGACGACAACTGCGACGGAACGGTCGACGAGGCGGCGGGCCTCACGACGCCAGACTGCCCCTTGCAGATGGGCGTCTGCCTGGGCGCCAAGCGCGAGTGCGCGGGCAGCGCGGGCTGGGGCGCGTGCGCCGGCGGCGCGAGCTATGGCGCCGACTACGAAGAGGTCGAGACGAGCTGTGACGGCCTCGACAACGACTGCGACGGCATCGTCGACGAGACCTGCGAGTGCCTCGAGGGCGACACCCAGCCTTGCGGCACGGACCAAGGCATCTGCGTGGCCGGTCTCCAGACCTGCAGCGGCGGCGCCTGGGGCGCCTGCGTCGGCGAGACGGCCGCCGGCACGGAGAGCTGCGACGGTCTCGACAACGACTGCGACGGCACGGTGGACGAGGGCCTCGTGGCTCCCGACTGCACGCTCACGGTCGGCGTCTGCGCCGGCTCCACGCAGCCCTGTGACGGTGCCCTCGGCTTCAAGGCCTGCACCGCGACGGACTACGGCTCGAGCTATCAGGCGACCGAGAGCATGTGCGACGGCGTCGACAACGACTGCAACGGCGTGATCGATGAAGGCTGCGCCTGTGTCGACGGCACGACCCAACCCTGCGGCTCCGCCGTGGGCACCTGTGAGCGAGGAATTCAGACCTGCGCGACGGGCGCGTGGGGCGCCTGCACGGGCGCCGTCGGTCCCGGCACGGAGACCTGCAACGGGCTCGACGACGACTGCAACGGCACCACCGACGACAACCTCACGGCTCCCTCCTGCGGACTCGTGGACGGCGTGTGTTCGGGCGCGAGCAAACGCTGCGGGGCGGCCGCGGGCTGGCTCGACTGCGCAGCGCCGGAGTATGGACCGAGCTACACCGCCGTCGAAGATGGCAGCGTGGACGAGCTCCTATGCGACGGTCTCGACAACGACTGCGATGGCACGACGGACGAGAACTGCAGCTCGGGGCCCTTCTACACACAGCCTCAGGACCTGATCCAGCCCTGGCTCTATGGAGAGCACTTGGTCTTCTTGGCCAACCCCGACGGCAACTGGGACGTCTTCTTCGTCGATCTGCGCACGGGGAGCCTGAAGCGCCTCACGACCACTCCGGGAGACGAGGACAGCCCACAGGTCCACGGCGATCTCGTCGTCTTCCTGCGTGGCACGGGAGCCGCGGCGCGCGCCTACGTCTACAACCTCACCACCGACTCCGAGACGGCGCTCACGACCTCGACCACGACCGGCGTGCGCGTCAACCGAGGCTGGGTCACGTACGCCGACACACGCGCGGGCAACTCCAACATCTACGTCTACGAGGTGGCGACCGCGACCGAGACGCCGGTGCTGACGAGCGCCGCTGAGGAGACGGCTCCGGATCTTCGCATGCCGCGTCTGGCCTACGTCACGGACGCGTCGGGCACGCGCACCATCCACATGCTCGATCTTGCGACGAGCACGGACACGGCGGTCACGGCCTCGGCGTCGGGAGATCAGACCGTGCCACGCATGGACTCGACGCTCTTCGGTTGGTCGGACGCCCGCGCGGCGACCGCGCCCATCGACTCCCTCAGCGACTGGAACGTCTACGGCGCCAACTACACGGACGTCACCGTGGAGACGGCGATCGTCACGGCCACGGGCTCGCAGATCCTCGGAGACGTGAACGGCGGGCTCTTCGCCTGGAGCGACCATCGAGACGGCAACTGGGACATCGCGCTCCGCGGCATGGCGGGCACGGAGCTCTTCACGGCGCGCAACGCGGCGGCGCAGCTCGGGCCGACCATTCACGCGAACATGGTGGTCTGGGCGGACAACCGCCTCGGCACCTTCGACCTCTACGCCTCGAGCATCACGCGCCCGCCGGCCGGCGTCGGCGACGTGCGCATCAACGAGTTCTTGGCCGATCCCGGTCCTACCGCCGACGTGAACGGTGACGGCACCGTGAGCTCCAGCCAAGATGAGTTCATCGAGCTCCGCAACATCACCAACGTCGGCCTCGACATCTCGGGCTTCACCCTGAGCGACACCGTTCGCGTGCGGCACACCTTCCCGGCCGGCACGGTGTTGGGCACCGGAGACGTGATCGTGGTCTTCGGTGGCGGCACTCCCACGGGGCTCTTCGGTGGCTCGGCGCTACAGACGGCCTCCACGGGCACCCTCGGCCTGAACAACGGTGGAGACACCATCACGCTAGCAGACGGCACGGGCACCATGATCGACAGCGTCGTCTATGGCGGCGCCACGGGCCTGAACGGCGGCAACAACGAGTCTCTCGTGCGAGTCCCCGAGAGCACGGGCGCCTTCGTCCTCCACAGCACGGATCCCCTCTCCGGCGGCGCCGCGCAGAGCCCGGGTACGGCTCGCAACGGCATCGCCTTCTGATCTGTGGGCCCAGCCGGGGCCGCCGAGCGGCTTGCGTCCTCACCGCGAATGTCGCGGTAGGGACCTACCGCTTCGGGCCTCGGCTGTGGGCGCGCTCGCTCTGCGACCCCGTCTGGACCCACGCGCCTCAGCGGTAGGCGCTGGTCTCCACGGGCTCGCGCTCGGGAGGGTTCAGCAGGCTCAGGGCGAGATACTGGGCGACCTTCGGCCGTGCCGTGGCCACGCGTCTGGTCTCATCATTGGTGACGAGCTCGAGGTAGCGCCCCTCGGCGCGGACCCGCACCACATCTTCGTAGCTGATGAAGTTCCCGCTCGAGGTGATGCCGAACCAGGTCGACAGGGTTTCGATGCCTTCGGGGGTGATCCGCCAGCGCGACGCCAGCGGCATCAGCAGGGCGAAGGGCACGAGGATCAGCGGCGGCCCGGGCTTCAGACCTCCACAGACGTAGAGCACGACGCCCATGAAACCGAGCATCAGCAACATCAGGATCCGTATCCAGAGGGAGTTGGCTGCAAAACTCAGCGAGATCTCTCCGGGGCCTTCACGGCGACGTATGCCACGCGGCGCAGCGCCCGGCTGCGCGTCGACTTCATGGGAGCGACGCAGCGCCTTCAGCGTCTGCGCCTGATCCGGCGGCGAGATCGAGCGCCCAGGAGTGGTCGTCATGTCCAGCAGCGAGAAGCCCATGGCGCGACCGCACTCGCGCGCGACCGCCCGCTCAAAGGCGTAGGGGCCGTTTGGAATCAACACCGCGCCATCGGCAGGCAGCGGAGGCTGTTCGCGTCGAGGATAGGTTCGGGGTCGCTGCGCGATCTCCTCTTCGACGCGCTCCTGGGTGTCATCGCCCTGCTCGCCTTCCACGAAGCTGAGCCGGTGAATGCGGGTCAGCCGTGGTCCGTCGCCACCCGCATTTCGTCGACGGATCTGGTAGCTGTCGAGGACGAGGTATCCCGCCTGGCCAAAGTGGAAATCGAGATCGGGGCCCTCGAGCGTGCGCGCCGCGGGATCGATCCAGAACTGGATGCCGCGCATCTTTCGGCCCATCAAGCGAAATGCCAGCCACAGGAAGGAGGGCAGCACGAGTCCGATCGGCGCGAACCACCACGGAAAGCCCATGAGCGCGACCATCGCGATCCAGAACAGAAACTGGATCAGCGCGGCGCCGTAGAGGAAGCGCCGGAACTTCTCGATGGGTGGTCGATACGCGATGCCCAGTCGACCGTCTCGCTGCACGTTCAGGTGGAGGCTCACGCCAACATCATAGACGCGTCGGCGAGCAGGCGATTCGAAATCGAGTCCCGGGGCGGACTCGCAAGATCCTGCGTGTGCGCTGCGCCGGCCCTGGTATCCTCCCGACGCGATGACGGAACGCATTCATGACGGCGTGCTCGAGCTGATCGGTGGGACGCCGCTGGTGCGCCTGAGGCGCCTCTCTCCCAAGGGTGGCGCGGAGGTCTGCGCCAAGCTCGAGGCTCAGAACCCGGGTGGATCGGTGAAGGATCGCCCGGCCCTCTCCATGATCGAGGCCGCCGAAGCCGACGGGCGGCTAGCGGAGGGCGCGACGCTGATCGAGGCGACGAGCGGCAACACGGGCATCAGCGTGGCGATGATCTCCGCCGTGCGCGGCTATCGCTGCGTGATCGTGATGCCCGAAGACATGAGCGCCGCGCGCCGTTTCCTGCTGCGGGCCTATGGCGCCGAGGTCATCCTCACGCCAGCGCAGGAGGGCATGGCCGGCGCCGTCGAGCGAGCCGACCGGCTGCTCGCCGAGATCGAGGGCGCCTTCATGCTCGGTCAATTCGAGAACGCCGCCAACCCGGACGCCCACGCGCGCAGCACGGCCGAGGAGATCTGGCGCGACACGGGCGGGAAGCTCGACGCCTTCGTCGCCGGCGTGGGCACAGGCGGCACGCTCACGGGTGTCGGGCGTGTCCTGCGCGAGCGGCTACCAAACGTGCGCATCGTGGCCGTGGAGCCGCGACGCAGCGCCGTGCTCTCGGGCGGCCGCCCCGGCCTGCACGGCATCCAAGGCCTCGGCGCCGGCTTCGTGCCCGAAGTGCTCGACCGGGACCTGATCGACGACATCGTGAGCGTGGCGGACGTCGCCGCCGAGCGCATGCAACGCCGCCTGGCGCGCGAAGAGGGCCTGCTCCTCGGCCCCTCCTCAGGTGCGAACGTGCACGCTGCCGCCGAGGTCGCCCGACGCATGCAGCCCGGCGAGCGCGTCGTCACGATCCTCTGCGACGGCGGCGAACGCTACCTATGCTGAGACTGATCCCGAGCAGCAAGTGATCAGCGACCAGGGGGCCATGTCGAAGTGGTGGTGGTCGCGGTGTCCCGATGTGGCGCCAGCCCGGCGTAAATGCGCACGGGGCGCGAGAAGCGAATGGACGTGCCGCGATAGCGGATGAGACCGACGTCCGTCCAGGGCTCAGTAGCTGAGCTTCTCCTCGGAGCGCAGGTAGATCTTGGAGTCGACGAAGATGCGGAAGAGTTCGGCGTCGACGTGTCCGTCCTTCACCTCGTAGCCGAGGATGTCGAGGGCGCGGTCCCGGGGCATGGCGCGCTTGTAGGGGCGGTCGCGCGCGGTGAGCGCGTCGTAGATGTCGGCGATGGTCATGATCTTCGAGGCCACGGGGATCTCGTCCGCCTTGCGCCCGAGGGGATAGCCGCTGCCGTCGAGCTTCTCGTGGTGGGCGCCGGCGATCTCGGGGATGCGGGCGAAGGACTTGCCCCAGGGGATGCGGCTGAGGAAGTCCTTCGTGTGCACCACGTGGGAGCGGATCTCCGACATCTCGGCGGCGTTCAGCGAACCTCGCCGGACCTGCAACGAGTGCACCTCTTCGGACGTCAACAGCGCGCGCTCGACGCCATCACGACCCACGAAGGGCAAGGCGCCGATCTGCTCGATGCGGCTGAAGTCGCCCTCGCTGAGTACGGTGGGCTCGTTGGCATCGAGGATCACCTCGAGGGCTCGCTCGAGCTCGCTGCGGCGCGCCATCGCGCTCTGCTCCACGGCGTCGAACTCAGCGACCGAGGCTCCGCGCTCCATCAGCTGCATGCGACCCTGAAGCGCGTCGACCTCGACCCGCGCCAGCGCGTAGTGCACACGCCAGCGGATGGCCTCGAGATCTTCGGGGTAGAGCTTCTTGGCCTTCACGAGCACCTGCTCGCGCACGCCGATCTTGCCGAAGTCGTGCAGCAGGGAGGCGTACTCGAGCTCCTTCACGTCGCGGCGGCTGAAGCGCACCTCGCGGTAGTCGCCGTCACCCGCTCCGTCCGTGACCTCAGCCAGACCGCAGGAGAGCACGCTCACGCGCAGGGAGTGACCGCTGGTGGTGGGATCGCGCTGCTCGATGGCCTGCACGCTGGCGCGCACGAAGCCCTCGAAGATGGCGCGGATCTCGTCGTAGAGCAGCGCGTTCTCGAGGGCGATGCCGGCCTGGCTCGCGAGACTCTGGAGCAGATCCGCCGAGCGCTCGTCGAAGGCCACCACGAGCCGGTCGAAGGCCTCGGCGCTCGACAGCTTGCGCTCGGGCGCCTTCTTCTTGTTGATCAGCTGGATCACGCCGATGACCTCGCCTTCGGCGGAGATCATGGGCACGGCGATCATCGAGCGCGTGCGGTAGCCGACGCGGCGATCGAAGCTGGCGTCGAAGCCGTAGGGCGCGTCCTCTGGGATGGCGTAGACGTCGGCGATGGAGATGGGTCTGCGCGCGACCACCGCGTAGCCCGCGATGGAGCCGGTGGAGACGGGCATGGTGAACTCGCTGGACTCGAAGTCACAGGAGTCGTTCTGCGAGAGCTTGAAGCGCAGGCAGCGCGTGTCGCCCTCGCCTTCGATCACGTAGATGCTGCCGGCGTCGGCGCCCGTGACGTAGCGGCTCTTCTCCAGGATCAGGTCGAGCAGGCGATCGATGTCGCGCTCTTGGGTCAGCGCCTTGCTGATCTCGAGCACCTCTTGAAACTCGTAGCGGAAGCGATCCAGAGATGTGGACATGCGCTCGTCGGAGCGGCGCAGCTCCACGCGCTCGAACAGGCCCTCGAGGGTGCAGTCGAAGACGTCCTTCTCGCTCAGCTCGGGCACGCGCCCGAGGATCACGCCGGGCGGCAGGTGGCGCAGCAGCTTGGGCTCCTCGTGGCCGAGCAGCAGCAGCGCCGCGTCGCCGCGCGCGAGGCTGTCGGCGTAGGGCGTGATGACGTCGTCGGGGGAGGCGTCGCCCGCGGCGATGATCACGAGCGCGTTCTGACGTCGCACCTCCACGGCGCTGCCCGCCACCAAGGATTCGAGACCGCACAGGTTGTCGCAGGCGTCCACGGCGGCCAGGAAGCCGGACACGCTCGGCTCGCTGAGACGCCCCTCAGTCACGCACGGCCCCGTCACCCGAGGCGCCGCGCTTGGCGTCGAGCTCTTCGATCCGCTGCTGCCGCTCGGCGTCGCGTGTGTCGTAGGCGCGCACGATGCGCTGCACGAGCGGATGGCGCACCACGTCCACGTCCGTGAAGTAGCGGAAGGCGATGCCCTCGATGTCCTCGAGCAGGCGCTCGGCGTCGTGCAGGCCGCTGAGGCGTCCGCGCTGCAGGTCGACCTGCGTGCTGTCGCCGGTGATCACTGCCTTGGAGTCGAAGCCGAGGCGCGTCAGGAACATCTTCATCTGCTCGGCGGTGGAGTTCTGCGCCTCGTCGAAGATCACGAAGCAGTCGTTCAGCGTGCGTCCGCGCATGAAGGCCAAGGGCGCAACCTCGATGGTGCCGCGCTCGATCAACGCCCGCGCGCGATCTGGATCCATCATGTCTTCCATGGCGTCGTAGAGGGGCCGCAGATACGGGTTCACCTTGTCCGCGAGATCGCCGGGCAAGAAGCCGAGGTGCTCGCCGGCCTCGACGGCGGGACGACAGAGCACGATGCGACGCACACGCTGCTCGCGCAGAGCGCGGATGGCCATGGCCATGGCGAGGTAGGTCTTGCCCGTGCCCGCGGGTCCGATGCCGAAGACGATGTCGTGGCGCTCGATGGCGTTGACGTAGCGCTGCTGCGCGACACCCTTGGGCGCGACGATGCGCCGCGAGTTGGTCGTGAGGATGACCTGTCCGAACACGTCGTTGAGGTCGACGTCGGGGTGGGCCTTGGCCGAGCGGGCAGCGCGCGCGAGTTCGTGCTCAGAGAGGTGACGACCGCGCAGGACCTCGAGCAGCCCCGAGAGCACGCGCTGCGCGAGGGCGAGCTTCTCGGCGTCGCCCTCCACGCGGATGGTGTCGCCGCGCAGGCCCATGTCCACGCCGAGCTCGGAGGAGATGCGCCTGAGATGCGCGCCACCGGGGCCCGTGAGGCGCAGCAGCAGGTCCGAGTCCTCCACGACGATGTCCCGCCCCGAGTCGCGCTCGGTGGGCTCTCGCGAGCGCTCGCCCGGATCTGTAGACGGAGAGGTCAGAGACTCACGCTAGCCCCGATGGGAGCGTCGACGCAAGCGCCGGCGCTGGGAGATGGGAGCCGCGCCGGGTCGACTCAGGTACCGCAGGTGAAGCGACTGGCAGTGGGCGAAGTACACGCACAGGTGGCGTCGGCGCCGGTCACGCAGCCACCGAAGTCGGTGCCCGTGATGTAGAGGCAGATCAGCCCTTCGCTGCATGGAGCGCCGGTGAAGCCTCCGCAGATTTCCGTGCCGGCAGGCAGGCAGAACCCACCGACGCACTCGAGCGTCCCGGAGCAATCTGCGATACCTGAGCAGCTCGTGCCGTAGCCCGCACAGCCCGAGGCTCCCGCGTCCGTCGCCGTGCCCGAATCCGTCGCCGTGCCCGAATCCGTCGCCGTGCCCGAGTCCGTCGCCGTGCCCGAATCCGTCGCCGTGCCCGAGTCCGTCGCCGTGCCCGAGTCCGTCGCCGTGCCCGAGTCCGTGGCGCTGTCTACGCCCGCGTCCACGGCGCAGGAGGGTGTGTGCTCGCAGCCCGTGGCGGGCTGACAGACGTCGTCGGTGCAGGGGTCGCCGTCGTCACAGCTCCCGAGAGTGCACATGGGCGCCGCGTCCCGGAGACCGGCGTCGCCTGTGCCGGAGTCATCGCCGCAGCCGAGGCCGACCACGGTGAACAAAAGAAGAAGGGAGAATGGGAGTCGAAGTAAAGTCATGGGGACATTGTTGAGCCAGCGCGCGGGCGATGCAAATCGGCACACGGAGGATGAGCTGAGGGCCTCGACCCCGCGCGAGCCAGCGACCTCACCTGCGCTCAGGCTCCGGAACCGCAAACGAAGCGGCTCGCGGCGGTGGAGGCGCAGACGCACGCGACCTCAGATGGCGTCACGCATCCGCCGAAGTCGGTGCCTACGATCTCGAAACATTGTTGGAGGCCAGCGGGGCACATCGGGCGTGCGCTTCCGCCGCAGATGTCCACGTTGGGCATACAGTAGCCTTCCATGCAGACGAGCCCACGGTCGCAGCCCGCGTCGCCCGAGCAGACCGCCCCGTAGCTGCCACAGCTCGGGGGACCGGCGTCGATCATGGTGCCAGAGTCCAGCGGCGCGCCGGTGTCCACGACGGGGCCTGCATCCGAAATACCGGCATCGGGACGCCCGCCGTCGCACAATCCCCAAGCACAAATGTCCGCGTCGACGCAAGCGGCTGCGTTCAGACAAAGGCAGACCCCGGTGCAAACCGGCGAATGTCGACAATCGCAAGCGCCTGGGCCGCTCGCCACGTCCACCGTGCAGGGATCGCCATCGTCGCAGCAGCCCCCGGATCCATCGAGGCCGCCATCTGTCGCAGGCGCGCTGGAGTCGTCACCGCAGCCAGCGACGGAGAGCACGAGAAGCAGCGAGAGAGACAGGGTGAAACGAAGCGAAGTCACTGGTAGACCTCCTACCGATCCGCCGCAAAGGCAGCGAGCAGGACCGGCAGGAGGCCCCCTTTCGAACCGTGCGTGCGATTTTCCCG
>JAADHO010000284.1 GCA_013151775.1 Deltaproteobacteria bacterium
GTAGGCGTCCGTGGCCGCGCGCCGCAGGCGAAGAAGCGTCGCCGCGCGCCGCTCCTGCGCGGTCTCCACGCCGATGGCCGCCCGCGTGCGCCGGGCGCGACGCGGGTCGAGGACGCCATCTCGCCAGATGGGGATACGCACGCCAGCCCGCAGCTCGCCCCCGTCGCGGGTCTGATCCGAGTAGTAGCTCGGATAGCGATCCTGCTCCACGCCTCGGCCGATCCGGTAGCCCGCGTAGACCTCCGCGCCCCACAGCGGTGTGGGCTGGGTGATCTGCACATCGAGCCGCCGCAGCTCGTAGTAGCCACCCGTCCGGACTCTCGCGTCGATCTCGAGCTCGGGATCGAATCCGCCGCGCGCCGCGAGCAGCTCAGCGCGCGCGATCGCCTCACGCGCCACGGCGGCCATGATCCTCGGATGGTGTCGCTCCGCAGATCGCAGGACGTCGGACAGCTCGAGGGTCGCGCTCGATGGGCTGCCCTGTCCCTCCACCCTCGCGGCGCTCATCAGCGCGAGCGCTGCGAACAAGCTGAAGACGTAGCGCGTCATTCGTCGCCTCGCATATCCGGTGCGTGGTCGAGCGCTGGCGGGAAGCCGTTGAGCTGGCGCCACATCTCGAAACCCACGGAGACCTCATCTAGCAAGACCCAGCCTTTGGCGCGTGTGCCTTGGCGCAGGAAACGCGCCTCCGGCCAGGGCTCGTCCTCCGGATCAGGAGTGACGACGACGCGGAAATCACCGCGCCCATTGTCGGAGGGATCGACGAAGAGCACCTGCCCATGAAAGGTCCCGACGGCGACGCTGGGCCAGCCCGCAAACTGGATGCCGGGCCAGCCCTCGAAGAGCACACGCACATCGCGCCCAGGGGAGATCAGAGCGGCGTCGTTGCCGTCCACGTAGATCTCCACGGCCCTCGACTCCGCGTCCGGGACTAGGTCCGCGAGCGTCTCCCCACGGGAGATCTGCACTCCGCCCTGCTGCACTAGGATTCGTTGAATCACGCCGTCGCGTGGCGCACGCACGGCCTGCGCCTGCTGCTGCGCCAGGCGGCTCTCGGCGTTCGCCAGTCCTCCCTGCGCCGAGGCTACTTGGGTCTCAGCCGTGCGCAGAGACGCGATGGCAGAGCGAATGTCGGCCTCGGTGGTCGCGTGGGCCCGGTCCAGGGCGGCGCGTCGGGTGCTCAGAGTGTTCTCCGCCGCGCGGACGCCCGCGCGCGCCGACCGTAGCCGTGCGCCCGCGTGGGTCGCGCCCAGCTCGGCCAGCTCCCGCTCACGCACCGACGCCAGACCCTGTCGGGTCAAGTCCCCGACACGACGCAGCTGAAGCTCGGCCGTCTCGACCTGCGCCTCGCTCCCGGTGAGCAACTCGCGCTTGGCTTGAAGATTGTTGCGCGCCACGCGCACCTCCGCCTCGGCTGCTGCGATCTGTGCCCGCTGTGAGCGCTCCAACGCCGACAGGCGCTCTTGGTATGCGACCACCTGCGATCGGTAAGCCACGAGCCGATCCACCGCCGCCGTGCGCGACGTCTCGATCCGGCTCAGGCGGTCCGGGTCGTTGTCGATCAGGTCGACCAAGATGTCGCCCTCCTGCACTCGGTCGCCTTCCACCACGTGCCAATGTCCGATACGTCCCGAGATGGTCGCCTGCACCGCTTGAGGGCGCTCGTTCGGTGAGAAGGCGATCACCCGCCCGCTGCCCGTGATGTTCTGGCGCCAGGGCGCCGCAGCGGAGAACACAGCCAGCATCAGCACGCTGAAGGCGAGGCGCCGAGCCACGCGGCGGGGTGACGCGGTCGATGGCAAGAGCCGCGCGGCGGGCAGCAGATGCTCCACCTCACTGGCGTTCCAGCCCAACCACGGCAGTTTGAAGTAGCGTGCGGCGCGTTTCATCGATCAGCTCCTTCGGGTCCTTCGCTGGCGGCCTCTCCGTCCAGCACGATCGTCGCCTCGCAGCGCTCGGCGATGGCGCTCTCGTGAGTCGTCACGAGGGTGGTTCGCCCTTCCGCCACCGCGAGCAGCAGCGACTCCCGATCCCGCTCGGGCAGCGCGTCGAGCACGCCGTCGAGGATCAGCAGGCTCGGGGAGCCGGCGAGCACTCGCGCCAAGGTGAGCCGAATGGCCTCCAGCCGGTCGAGTGGAAAGCCCGACGGCGCGAGCTTGGTGTGCAGGCCTCGTGGCAGCCCCCGGATCACCTCCTCGAGCCCCACGACCCGCAGCAGTGACCAGATCTCGGAGGCGGACACGTGCCGGCCGCCCGCTCGAATGTTGTCGGCGATGGTCGCCGGGAGCACCTCCGGGCCACGGACCACGCCCAGCCTCGAGCGCAGCGACTTGCGGCTGATGTCACGCAGATCTCGACCATCGACTAGCACCGAGCCGGCGGCGGGCGCGCGCAGGCCGAAGAGCATGTCGATCAACGCCTCCGCGGGTCGCCTGCGAGACAGTATCGCCAGGCGTTGGCCCGGCTCCACGAGGAGAGAGAGGTCCTCGATGTGCCCGTCCTCTGAGGCCACGTTCCGCAGCTCGAGGCGGGCCATGGGTCCGCAGTCTAGGGCGTCTTCGCCTTCTTCGTCTGTGTCCTCCAATGGAATGGAGAGGAGCGCCCCCAACTTGTCCGCCGCAGCGACCAGATCGTAGAGGGTCTCGAGCTTGCTGCCGAGCTTGCTCAAGGAGGCGACGATGGCGGTCACGATCAGCTCCGCCGCGACCAACTGACCCACGCTCAGCTCGCGCTCTACCACCAGCCACCCGCCCACGCCCAAGAGCGCCGCGTGCGCCACGACCTGAAGCGCGAGCGCCGCGACGAGCTGCCGGAAGAAGACCCGAAAGTGAGCGCCACGCTCGCGCAGCCAGTTGCTCGACAGCGCGTCCAGACGCTCGCGCGCGAAGTCGCTGCCGCCCGCCATCTTGAGAGCGAAGGGGTGGCGAGCCATCTCCTGCATCCAGCCGGCGACCGCGTACTTCGATTTCGACTCGGCGATGGTCGAGCTCGTCGCACCTCGCCCCAAGGCGGTGATCAGCGCGACCACGCTGAACGTGAGCACGAGCCCGAACACCAGCAGGATGGGGTGGTAGAACGCGAGCACGATCACGCCCACGGTCGCGGTAAGCAGCGCGCTGATTCCTCCGAGCAGCAGGCTCGATGCGGCCTTCTGTGCGGTGAAGATGTCGAAGAAGCGATTGAGCAGCTCCGGGCCGTTTCCGCGCTCGAAGGCCTTGATGTGTGCGCGCGGCAGACGCTCTGCGACGTCCGACACCAGGCGCACGAACATGCGCCTCTGCACGACCTCGACGATCCACGTCTGCAGGCCGCTCATGCCGGCGGCGAGCACCAGGCCGGCGGTGAGCATCGCCGTGAGCACGAAGATCGGCTGCAGCAGCTGACCGAAGGCCACGGTGTTCACCAGCGTCTGTACCGCCAGCGGCAGCGCCAGGGAGAGCAGCCCGACGCCGATGGCGTAGATCGTGATCGCGCCCACGTTGGCTCGCTCTCGCCCGAGCAGCATGAAGGTGTTGCGCCACGGGGAGAGGTTCTTGTTCAGGTCGTCACCGAAGGTGTCGAAGCGCTCGAGAGAACACCAGGCGTGCTCCTGCTGTGGCTGGGAGAGCCCCAGACGCCGGTTGAGCTCTCCTGTGGAGAGCCAGCTGACGACGCCTCCCGCTTCCTCGACGCGAACCCTCCGACCAAAGCTCGACAAGAGCAGAATGGGCCGCTCGTCCTGGGCCAAGGTCAGAATGGGCCGACTGCGTCCGAGTGACGCGACCGCCACAGCGACGGGCGCCGAGAAGGGGTCGAGTCGGATGTCTCCCTCCCGCAGTGATGTCGTGAGGGCATCGAGGTCGAGATCCCGAGCTGTGGCCGGGCGCGGAGGTGGCGCACCGAGCAGCTCGTGGATGCGTTGGAGAAGCGGTCGCGAGTGGGTGGCCGTAATGTTCATGGATGCGAGAATCATGAACCACGGCAAGCGAATGTCAAGACGCGAAATCTAAGTCGTGTAACTGAAAGAGCGCGAGCTGGCTTCAGGCTAGCGCTCCTCTGGAACGGATTAGGCATGTTTTTCCTAAAACATGGCGATCGTGAGGGGTTACGCCGCATGTGCACAGGCAGCGAGATCGTGCAAGTCACTCCGGCTTCATGTCATATGAATCAGGATGTTGGCTTGACGAGATGAACTACCGGATTACTATGTCGTATATGAGCACGGCCAGCGACACGGATCCTCGATGGACCTTCCTCAGCAATCACGCGCTGGTGCTCATCACGGTCGCGGCCGATCTGGACGCTCGCGTGCGCGACATCGCACGAGATGTGGGCATCACGGAGCGGGCGGCGCAGCGCATCGTGAGCGAGCTGGTGGAGGTGGGGGCGCTGGTGAGGGAGCGCGTGGGTCGGCGGAACCACTATCGGATCCATCACGGCGCGCCTCTCCGCCATCCGCTGGAGTCCCACCGGACCGTGGCCGATCTGCTGCAGCTGTCGCGAAAGGGGCTGCCTCGGCCGCCGAGCCCCGCCGCGCCCGTGGAAGAAGCGCCTGCGGAGGTCGTGCCTGCGGAAGGCAGTCATCTACACGATTGAAGTCTTCACCTCGCGTGCTGTCGGCCTGCGAGCTCGGCTATCGTCCATTTCCACCACGCTCGAGCGAGCGGAGCGGGTCGCCCACGCGGTGGTCACTCCTCGAGGCGCTTCTCGAAGCGCACCTTCACCTCGACGAAGCCCATGGCGATGTGCGCCTCGCGCGCTCCTCGGTTGAAGGGCCAAGTCTCCGACTCCACCACCTGGCAGCCTGCGCCCCGGAAGAGCCGCTCGAGCTCCGCGTACAACGTCCGGCCCACACCTCGGCCTCGCGCCTCCGCCACCACGCACCACTCCTCGACCACAGCGCGGCGTGAGAGCATCCTGCGCGGCTCGCTCTCCACGTGGCCGGTGATGTAGCCGAGGGGCTCCGCCTCCGGCGTCTCGGCGAGGACGATCAGCGCCTCCGGGCGCGCCAAGAGCGAGTCGACATCGTCGCGCAGCACGCGCTCGAAATCGCGCCAGGCGAAGAAGGGCGCGAGCTTCTTGGGCGTGATCTCCCGCGCGTACTCCACATAGAGCGTGCGATGCAGAAAGTAGAGCAGGCTCCGGTCGGCGCTCGTAGCGCGGCGCAGCACGACACCGTTCATGGGCTGAGCATACGCGTCCGTGCCCCGGAGCACAGCCGAGACTGTGGTTCGCGGGTTCGGCGCGTGGTCTCACTCGTCGGCTTGGGCCCTCGCGCGGCGATGGTGCACGGGAGCCTGCAGCGTCGTCTCCCCTTCCACGGCGAGCATCGGGCGCAGGTGGCGGAAGGTGGCGCGCCCGATGCCTCGCACACGCATGATGTCCTCAACTCGGCGGAAGTGGTGGTTCTCGCGTCGCGCCAGGATGGCCTGCGCCTTGGCCTCGCCGATGCCCGGCAGGCGCGTGAGCTCCTCCGCGGAGGCCGTGTTGAGGTTGACGACGCCCGTCGCTTCGGGCGCCTGCTGCGCGGCGGCCGTTCCCAGCAGGTTGGGCGCGAGGGCCCCGGCGGGCGCAGCCACCAACGCGGCGGCGACGAGCAGAGTGCGACAGACCTTCTTCAGTGTTTCGTTCTTCATGATTCCTCTTCCTTTTCTCGATGTTCGGTTTCTTGTTTCTTGTTTGTTCGTCTCGCGCCGACGGCTGTCGGCAGGATCATCCGGCCATGCTCTCGGCGCGTTCGTTGAAGCGGCCGCGCTCCGAGCCACGATCGCCGCGATCGCCGCGCTCTTCGAAGGGGCGGTACTCGCGGATCTGCAGCTGGCCGTTGGTCGGCATGGCGTCGAGCAGCACGTTCATGCTGCCGTCGCGGTTCTCGAAGGCCGCGCCGATGCGCAGCCAGAACTTCTTGCCGTCCCGCTGTCGGTCGACGATCGTGTAGACGACCTTGAAGTTCTTGTGTCCATTGTTCTCGTCCATGGCTTCTCCTCTCGGGCTGGTGTGAATCGGGGCGGCATGCCCCTCGTGAGCTGCCTAGACAGCTGCCTGGACCTAGAGCAGGAGTCGTGCCAACAGGTCGGATCAATGATTCCGAACACTTGGCGCTGAGCTGGCGGCGGATCGGCGGCCAATCGCCGGCGGGCGCCAGGCGAACGCCCGATCTCAGCGGATCGGCGGGTCCGCACGAGGGCGTATGAGGCCGCCCGGACGAGGCTGTGCATGGCTGCGCTTCGGCATCCGCTTGTGGGGACTGGCGAAAAAACCTACGATGCGCGCCATCGCGGGAATATCGGGTTCCTGCTCCCCACACGCCTAGCCCCCACAGCACCGAAGGGGCGTCCAGTTCGGAGGACCATGCGGATCTCTCTCTCCACCGATTCCTTCAAGGCCACCAAGACGGACTTCCTGGCCCTCAGCGCCGGCACCGCGAACGTGGCCAAGGATCCCGCTCTCGCGGCCTTGGCTAAGGCCATGGGCGGAACGGCGTTGGCCGACGCCATCAAAGATGAAGGCTTCACCGGCAAGCCGGGGCAGCTCCTGAAGCTCCAGGCGCGTGGACGCGTGGACGCCCGTTGGGTGCTCGTCGTGGGCGTCGGCAAGGACGCGGGCAAGGCCGCGGCGGCCCGCCTGCTCGGTCATCACGTCGCCAAGGCCAGCAAGCGCCAGCGCTCCGCTTCTCTCGTCCTGCCCGTCGAGAGCGCCGAGGCCGTGCGCCAGGCCGCCGAGGGCCTGATCGGCGGCAGCTACCGCTACTCCACCTACTTCACGGGCAGCCGCAAGCCCAAGGGTGGGCTGAAGACCGCCGCCCTGCTCGTCTCCGACAAGAAGGACGCGGCGCTGAAGGCGGGCCTCACAGCCGGACGCGCCGTGGGTGAGTCCGTCAACGTCGCGCGCGACTTGGTGAACGCCCCGCCCAACGATCTGACCCCGCCCGCGCTGGCGGAGTTCGCGGCGACGGAAGCCGAGAAGCTGGGCGTCAGCGCCACGGTCTGGGGCAAGAAGCAGATCGAGAAGGCGGGCATGCACCTGCTGATGGCCGTGAACCGAGGCAGCAGCCTCGAGCCTCGCTTCGTGCACATGGCGTGGGAACCCGAGGGCGCCACGCGCAAGGTCGTGTTCGTCGGCAAGGGCCTGACCTTCGACTCGGGCGGCCTGTGCCTGAAGCCCGCCAAGAGCATGATCGACATGAAGTGCGACATGGCGGGCGCGGCCATCACGGTGGGCATCGTGCTCGCTGCGGCGCGCATGAAGCTGCCCGTCGCGGTGCACGCCATCGTGGCTGCGACCGAGAACATGGGCGGCGCGGACGCCTACCGGCCCGGCGACATCTTCTCTTCCCTCGACGGCAAGACCGTGGAGATCATCAACACGGACGCCGAAGGCCGCCTGGTCTTGGCGGACGCGTTGGCCTACGCGCGCGAGCTCGGCGGCGACTTCCTGATCGACCACGCGACGCTCACGGGTGCATGCATGGTCGCCCTCGGTCACTGGCGCGCTGGGCTCTTCAGCTCGGACGACGAACTCACCGAAAGCTATCTACAGGCCGCCGAGGCGAGCGGTGAGGCCTATTGGCGCATGCCCATGGACGAGCAGCTGCGCTCCACGCTCGAGAGCCCCGTCGCAGACCTCAAGCATACGGGCACGCCCTATGGCGGCTCGGTGACGGCGGCGCTCTTTCTCTCGGAGTTCGTGGGCAAGAGCCGCTTCATGCATGTGGACGTGGCGGGGCCTTCCTTCTTGGACTCGGCGCACGGCTTCCTGCCTCAGGGAGGCACGGGCTTTGGCGTAGGCACCGCGATCCGCTTCCTCGAGGGCCTCGCGGATTCGCAGGCCTGAACCCCCGGCATGACCCGGCGCCTCACCTTGGGTCTGTTCGTCGCCTGCTTGGCGTGGGCGCCGGCGGCGCCTTCTGCTGCGCACCTGGGTCACGTCGTGCAGCGCGCGGAGCGCTACCTCAAGCTCGACCTTCACCCCCACAGCATGCGCTTGGTGGTCTCGCTCACCTTGGGCCCGGGCGAGATGGGCCGCGTGCTGGCGGCGGCAGACGCGAACTCGGACTCCACGGTCAGCCCGGAGGAGGCGAACGCCTACCTGCTCGATTGGGGACGCGGGCTGACGCGGGAGCTACCGGTGAAGGTCGATGGCGAGCCCGTCCCCGTGCGCTACGCGGACGCCTACTTCGATCCCGTGGGCCCCGTGCGCTCCGTGGCGGGCACGGTCGAGATGGTCGGCCACATCGAGCTTAGCGCGGGTGAGCATCGCATCGAGGTCTCGGATCAGATGCGCCGGCAGACCTTCGATCGCACGGATGTCAGCTTTCAGGCGCGCGACGGTGTGGAGCTCTTGGCCTCGGGGCTGGCCGCTCCGAGCTCCATCGAGCGACGCCTGAGCTATGGCAGCGGTGAGTCCGAGCGGCAGCTCGAGCTGCGCGCGCGCTTCCCCGGCGTGCCGAGGACCTGGCTCGTGCCGGCGACCGCGGGCGCTGGCGTCCTCTTCTCCCTGCTGATCATCGCGCTAGGTCTGCGCCGCAGACGCCTGCGCGAGGCCAAGCGCGCTTCGGATGCCTCTCGAAGCGCCTCGCAGGACTGACCGAGACGTCGAGGCCCGCGTGTTTCGCTGAGATCGTCGGACTAGCGGATGGCGATCAGCTGAACGTCGAAGACGAGCATGCCCGCGGGTGCGCCGGCGCGACCGCCGTAGGCGAGCTCTTCCGGGATCCAGAGCCGGCGCGTCTCGCCCACGACCATCAGCTGCAGCCCCTCCGTCCAGCCGGCGATCACACCGCTCAGCGGGAACTCCGCGGGCTGACCTCGCGTCACGGACGAGTCGAACATGGCGCCGTCCGTGGTCCAGCCCGTGTAGTGCACCACCACCGTGTCCGTGGCTGCCGGATGGGTCGTGCCGCTGCCTTCGATGATCACGCGGCTCGCGAGCCCCGAGGCCGTCGTCTCCGCGTCCGCTGGGGGAGCGGCCACATCGCTCGGGGCGGGGATGTCCGCCGCCGTGGAGCACGAAGCGAGCGCGAGGAGCGAGCAGGCACCGACCAAGAGTACAAATCGCATGCGGCGACGCTCCCACGTCCGCGCGGGGAGTCAACGGGCTGCTGGCTCCCGAGGCGCGCTCAGAGTCGGAAGGGGAAGTTGACGCTGAAGCTCGAGCGGCGGAAGCGTGGCACGTGGGCGCGGCGCACGGC
>JAADHO010000039.1 GCA_013151775.1 Deltaproteobacteria bacterium
CTCGCGTCGGTGAAGGTCAGGGCGGGATCCGGGTCGAACCCCGTGAAGTAGACGACGCCGTCGGTGCTCGTGCCGTGGCGGATGACGACGTTCCCGCTCCCGAACACGTCACAGTCGTGGACCGCACCGATGAGAATCCCGGTGCCCGGCTCGAGAGCGACCGAGGCCGCCGCCGCTACGGCGTCTCTCTCCTCTGCCGTGGTCAGCCAGACCCAGCCCGCGACTGCGGTGTTCGTGTAGCGGAGGCTCGAGAAGATCGTGACGTCGAGGAAGCCGTCCGCGTGGACGCTCACCCAGCCCTCGAAGCCGGCCGGCCGCACCGGCACCGAGATCAACAGGCGGCCGTTGACCGTGTCCGAAAACGCGGTGCCGATCGACACCCCGCTCGGATCGAAAGCCTCCGCGCGCACCGCCGGCGGCGCCCCGCCCGAGTTCGTGGGGTCGGCGAAGGTCCGTACCCACCCGGGCAGCGTGAGGGTGCTGCCGCTCACGTCGGGCGGCTCGTTCCCTCCGAGGCAGATGAGCCTGCCGTCGGCCGACTCGCTCGGCGCGCCGGCAGGCTCGGGCGTCAAGATCTCCGCCTCGGATGGGGCAGGGGCACCCGAGCACCCGCTCAAGACTGCGGCGAGGAAGGCGACGGTCGGAAAGGCGGTTGATTGCATCTCAGGTTCTCCTGTGCGGTGCGCTGCTCGGGAGCGCTGCGGGGCGAACGGTCGGCCTCCACGCCGTGGAGGATAGTCCCGCTGAGCCTCGTGCGAAAGCCCTCGTTGCCGGAACGACAGGGCGATCGAGTTGCAAAAATCGAACTTGCGGTCCGAGGCACTAGGCGTCGTCAACAAACGCAAGCTCGCTGGCGTCCACCGTCTGGGTCTGGCAGTATTCTCACCTATCCGGGAGGCGGTGCTCAATCCTGCGTCCTGGTACCGCTTCCCGCACTAAACAGGCCATACGCACATGCTTCGCTATCGCCACTGGCTCACCGAAAGCCCCAGAACAAGGCGGCGGCTCTCGTCTCTCGCGCTGAGCGCTCTCCTCGCCCTCTTCGCGAGCGGCTGCGTCGACCTCGGGCATGAGCCCGTCACGGTCATGCAGGGGCAGCTGATGACCGGCCCCGGGGTCGTCTTCGCCGAGCGCGGCGAGCTCTGGGCAGGGACCTTCGAGCTCGCGACGACCTTCGAGGAGGACGGCCACTTCGAGATCCCGGTCTCGGGCGACGGGCTCTGGGGCTTCCACGCCTACCTCGAGGGCTACATCTACCTGCCGATCCAGGTCGACATCGGGCGCGGGCTCCCAACCACGGTGACGCAGCCCGTCGTCGACTGGGAGCAGCTCTGCGATGGATTCGGGCGGTGCAACTGGGTGGAGCAGTCCACGAACGCCGCGATCCTCACGCCCGAGGTGGACGACGATCCCACCGACAACCCGGTGATCAGCAACCCGCACGTCGTCCGGGCGGCCCCGGGGATCTTCCAAGTCAGCCTCGACGTCTTCGATCCCAATGGAGATCTCAGCAACCAGATCCTCGTCCATCACATCGCGTCGGGGATCGCGAGCCAGCTCAACCCGCCAGGGCCGATCGTGGACGGCGACCGCCCGAACGGGACCTATACCGGCACCGTCTTGATCCCCGAGGATCGACCGCAGGGCGGGCCGTGGCAGTTCCTGGCCGCCGACCACCAGTGCTCAAATTCGCAGATTCTCGAGGTCCTGCCCGAGTGAGGGGCAGGCCCTACGGGTCGGTTCTGGCACTGGCACTGGCCGCGTCCTGTGCCTCGCCACCCGCAGATCTCGGCTGGGTCGACGACACCCTCGGCCCTGCCCAGCGGACACGCTGGCCGGGGCTTGATCGAGCCGACGGGCGGCGCGTGCCGTTCATCCGCGGCTTCGCCGAGGGCGAGCCGAGCGGCTACTGGTTCCTCGGGATCGCGACCGAAGAGACGATTGACTCTTTCTGGGTCTGCCGCGACGGCGACGATGCTTGCCCGCTCGACCCACACCACCGGATCGCCTGGGACCACGTGATCGGCCACCCGATCTTCTCCTACCTCCCCGGCGACCCGCGCTACTCGCACTGGTGGCAGATGTGGACGGTGCGCGTGCCGGACGAGACCGAGGCCGACTCGCTGAGGAGCGTGGGCGAGCTCTTCCGCCTCGCTGGGGAGGGTCGGATCCGGGTGGAGCGCACGCTGACGGACTTCGGTGGAGGCCCGACCGACACGATCATGCACTGCGCGCTCGTGCTGCGCGGCACCGAGCTCGAGGACAACGGCGGCCCCATGCCCGACGGCGTCGGGCGGAGGCTCGTGATCGAGCGCCGAGTCGGCTGGCGTCAGGGCTACCGCGTCGAGTTCTTCGACTTTACCCCGTCGGAGGGGGTCTTCCCGCCTGCGGCCGGGAGCGGTCGACGCCCACGGATGCCCGCAGCGCGGCTCTACATCGCGTTCCGGAGCTGCCAGACGGATCCGCCTCCGGCCATCTGCGAACTCCCCGGCCTCGCGGCGCCCGAGCGCCGCCCGATCTCCGAGCCCGGGCTCGGGCAGGACATCACCGGCGACGGGGATGTCAACGACACCAACAACGTGGCCGGCGCTCTCCCCTGTCAGCACGCTCGAGCCGAGGAGCCCGCCTACTCTCCCCTCTGGGCGATCCAGGGGCTCGATCTGCCCGAGGGCTCCCCCCTCCAGATGATCGACGAGAGCGGCGTGCCCGACCGCACCGATCTCGACTCGGCGGTGCGGATCTGGGACGCGGTCGCTGCGGGCCTCCTGCCCGAGCCGCGCCGCCTCACTGCGCCCTCGTTTGGCGGAGAGCCCTCGAACGAGTCCCCCCTCTTTTTCAACTGCCCCGGCCCGGTGCCCGAGGCATTCGTGCCCTACCCTTGCCAAGCCCTCGACCCGTGAAGCCCGACGTCTCCCCCTGAGCGAGTTCAGCCGCGCTCGCCGCCTGGGATCATCCCGGAGAGGAGTTCTTGGGTGGCCTCCGCCACGATCGTGGCCGTCACAACCGCATGACCGCGCTCGAGGGCCCAGCCGACGATCGCCTTCCTCACCATGGGCGCGACCGGCGCCGGGACGCGCGCCAGCGCGGCGTCGGCTTCTTCGGTGAAGGAGAGGGTCTGCTCGGCGACGATCTCTTGGGGCGGCGCGTGGGAGCGGCAGCTCAGGAGCACGGGAGTCTTGGAGAGCTGCAAGAGCCGCTCGGCGTTGCCCCCGATGTCGAGCCCCGCGTCGGCGTGCACGCCGACCTTGCCGACGATCACGAGCGACGCGCAGCTCTCCTCGAGGTAGGCGAGGATCGCCTCGTAGGGCTTGCCCGCGAGCAGCTCGGTCGAGACCTCGAGCCCGGCCCCGAGCGCGATGCGCGCCGCCACCTCGAGGTGGCTCTGGTAGATGTTGGCGAGCCCCGTGTCGATGATGTCCGTGTGCAGCTTCTCTTGATCCTGCAGGCGGAAGACGCGAGCGCCACGCTCGCTGATCACCTCGCCGATGCGACGGAACGCGACAGAGTGGAAGTCCGGATCGTAGACGGCGACGAGCTGGACCGGGGCGCCGTAGAGACGGCCGAGCTCGACGCCGGTGAGGACGGCACCGAAGCTCTCGTCCGAGCCGTCCACCCCAACCACGATGGGGCCGTCACCGAGCCGCCGCGCGCCCTCGCGGACGACGAGGATGTCGGTGGAGGTCTTTCGTGCCACCCGCGCGCAGACCGTCCCGGGCACGTCCGCTCGACCGGCGCCGAGCCCATGGAAACCCATCACGAGGAGGTCCTCGGTGCTCGCGTCGAGGTGCTCGAGGATCACCCGGTAGTTCTTGCCCTCCGCGCCGACGCGTTCGAAGGCGACGCCGACCCCATCGCAGGCCCGCTCGGTCTGGTCGAGGTACGAGTCCGAGATCATCCCGAGCCCGCGGGTGATCAGCTTGTCGTGGATCGTCCGCTGCTTCTCGAGTTCGTCCTCCTTCTGGAGCTCCGGAGGCAACACGCCTTCCATCTGCCTAAAACGGAGATCGTGGAGCTTGGCGGCGTACACATGGAGGCCCGCGACGCGCGCTCGAGCGCGGCGCGCGAGCTCCACCGCCTCGAGGGTCGCGGCCTCGCTGTCCGGCGAGGAGTCGACGGCGACGAGGATACGCTCGAATCGCGCCAGCGCGGGTGTCGTGGCGTCAGTCATGGGTGCCGTCCAGCGGTGGGGTGCATCGGGGGGTCGGAGCTCTCCGAAGGGCGCTCGACACGCGGCTCAGTGGACCGTGGCGTCCCAGGTGACGGTGCCGCCAGCGGCCACCGTGAGGCGACGCGTCTGGGTGCCGTAGTGCTCGTGCCAGATCTTCACCGTGTGCTGACCCGGCGGCACGTTCGGGATCTCGAAGGTCCCGTCGACGCCGGTCATCGCGAAGTAGGGATGATCGAAGACGTGAATGAAGGCGCGCATCCAAGTGTGGCCCGCGTCGCAGTTGAACTCGATGACCCCCGGCTGGTTGAGGGTCCGGGTAATCCGAACGCCGCGCGAGGGAAGCGCCAGGTTGAACACGGTGCGACGACCGAGCTTCCCATGCACGTTGTGCAGCGTGGCGTCCTCAGAGGCCACGGTGACGCGGCTGCCCCGCGTCGTCGCCTGGATGCGCGGCACGAAGCGGCAGCCGCGCTGGCCGAGGGTGATGGTTTCCCGCTGCGGGGCCGCGCCGCGTTGGATCCCATCGATCCACACGACGGCGTTGGCGAGCGCGCCGCCGGGCCCGGTCACCACCTCGTCGTTGGCTACGTCGGTGCCGCACACGGGCACCTGGCTCTGGTCCGTCACGTGGAACGGCGGCTCCGCCGGAGGGGCGCCCGTCAGGTGCACCGAGCCCCGGATGGTGCCCCCGTTGGTGACCGTCTCGGTGGTGTACCCGACGAGCAGGAGGCTACACACGAGCGCTCCGAGGATGAGCATGGTGATCCTGCGTCCACGGGTTCTCATGTCGTCACTTCCTTTTTCGCGGTCTGCGACCGGCTGTCTGCTCGGCTACCCGCTTGGACGGCGCCGAGGCCGGTGGATTCACCGAACTCGCAAAGGCTGAACGGAGCGCCGCCGGCCCTAGTTAGCATGGCTCCGGCTCCACAGGTACCGCCAAAACTCGTTCCCGCCCGACAGCGACCTCACGTAGGCGACCAGATCCCAGCGCAGCCGGCTCCCCCACTCCACCCGCTCCCGCTCGGGCAG
>JAADHO010000043.1 GCA_013151775.1 Deltaproteobacteria bacterium
TCACCCTCGGGGAAATCCACGAAGAGGAAGGTGTAGCCGCCCGGTCCTGGCTGCGTATAGACCCGCGGAGTGACTGCGGCGCGCAACTCGAACACCAGCGCGAGGTTGTGACGACCGCGTCGCTCCACCTTCGCGCGGATCACGGGCGTGTTGAAGAAGCGCGTCTCGAGCGGCCGTCGCGTGTTCCGCAGATGCGTGCGCGTGCCCGCGAGGAGCACCTCGAAGCGCCCCTGACTCGCGCGCGTGGTGAACTGCACCTCACGCGAGAGCTGCACGAAGAAGCGCGAGGCGCCGTTGGGCCGCGACTCGAAGCCGGGCCAGGTGAGGAGCCGGTTTCGCGAACGCCGCACGCGTCGCTCGGCGGGCGGCGAGCCTGCCTCGGGCGTGACGCCTTCGTAGCGCGTCGGCGCTGTCTGGCCGTCCCCGGAAGGGGCAGCGTCTTGGGCATGGGCCACCGGCAGCGCCAGCGCCAGCAGCAGGAGCGCGGAGAGAGGGAGACGTGTCACGGGCTGATCGTAGTGCCTAGGTCCACCATCTCGCAAAGAAGTGCGCGGCGCTGGTCCGCCGGGGCTCGCCACCCGCTCAGCCGTAGCGGAAGCCGCGGGCGACCCGCAGGGCGCCGTTGGGCTGGAGCTTCCCCAGGGCGAGCAGGCGCCCGTCGGGACCGAGCATGGCCGCTAGCTCTCCCTGGGAGAGCCGGCCACGGAGTGTGTAGTCTGCGGGCCGCACGGCGCGGCCGTGGAAGGCGTCCTCCGCGCCGCGAGCCACCAGCCGAGCCTGGGGCAGATGCCCCACGGCGGCCTCGAGGGGCAGCAGGGCGGCCTCGAGACGCGCCCTGCCCTCGGGCTCGAGCAGGGCGTCGAGGGGCACGGCGCCATCCAAGCTGAGCGACCCGCTCCCCAGCCGCCGCAGGGACGAGAGGTGCGCGCGCGTGCCCAAGGCGAGGCCCAGATCCCGCGCCAGCGAGCGCACGTAGTAGCCCTTGGCCACGCCCACACGCAGCGCGGCTACCGGCGCCCGATAGCCGAGAAACTCGAGCCAGTGCATGTGCACACGCCGGATCGGAGCCTCCACGGCCTCGCCGCGGCGGTAGCGCTCGTGCAGAGACGTGCCGCGCAGCTTCAGCGCGCTGACCACCGGCGCGCGCTGATCCTGAGCTCCGAGGAAAAGCTCCGCCGCGCGGCGCACGGACTCGGCGCTGAGCACGGGCACCTCTGCGCGGGCGGTGACCTCACCCTCTGCGTCCAAGGTGTCCGTCTCGCTGCCGAGTGTGATCTCGGCCTGGTAGATCTTGTCGTCGGAGGTCAGATGGGAAGCGAGCTTGGTGCCCTCGCCGAGCAGCACCACCAACACGCCCGTGGCCATGGGGTCGAGGGTCCCGGCGTGACCGACCCCGCGCTGTCCGGCGACGCGGCGCACGCGGGAGACCACGTCGTGGGAGGAGAGGCCCGCGGGCTTGTCGACCACCAGCACGCCGTGAAGCGTACCGCTCACGGGCCGCTGACCCGAAACACCAGCTCCAGCTCGGCACGCAGGCGAGCGGCCGTGCGCTCCATGGACAGGGGAGCAAGAGCGCCCGCCGCCGCGCGATGGCCGCCTCCGCCGAAGACGCGCGCGAGCTGCGCCACGTCGACCTCACCGTTGGATCGCAGGCTCAGCTTGGTCGCCTGCGCTCCCGCCTCCGCGGGCCACTCCCAGAGCAAGACGGAGACCTCGACGCCCTCGAGCATGCGACCGTAGTTCACCAAGCCGTCGACCTGATCGTCGTCGACGCCGACCTCGCGCATCAGCGCCCGCGACACGCGCAGCCAGGCCAAGCGGCCGTCGAAGTCGGTCTCGAGGCCATCGATCAGCGCGGCGAGCAGGCGCAGACGCGGCATCGGCCACACCTCGAAGAGCTGCTGCGCCACGGGCCAGGCCTCAGCGCCCGCGTCGAGCAACTCGGCGCCGAGGCGCAGGGTGGAGGCGGATGTGGATGGGTAGCGGAAGCCGCCCGTATCGGCGGCCAGAGCGGCGTAGAGGGGCGTGGCGCAGGCGGCCGGGAGGGAGCTCAGGCCGAGCTCGCGAGCCAGGGCCACGACCAGTTCCGCGGTGGCGCTCGCCGCGTCGTCACGCACCACCAGATCGCCGAAGTCGTCGTGCACGGCGTGGTGATCCAACACGATCAGCGGGCCGCGTCGGTCGACCTCGGGCAGCCCCGCGGGCACGAGGTCCGGAGTCGCCGTGTCGAGCACGAAGGTCGCGTCGAAGCGGACGCCAGCGGGCACGCTCGTCGTGATCGATGCGCCCGAGACCAGGAAGGCGACCGAGCGGGGCAGCTTTCCAGGCACGAAGACGCTAGCCTGCTTGCCCAGCGCGCGGAGCACAGCGGCCAGACCGAGAGATGAGCCCAGCGCGTCGACGTCGGGCCGCAGATGGGGAACGACGAGAAACGCCTCGCCCCGGCGGACCTGCTCCGCCACGTCCGAGAGGCTCAAGCCTCCTGCTCCGGATCGTCGGATCCCGACGGCCGCTCGTCGCCCGTCTCGAGCTCTGCCAGGAGCCGCTCCATGCGCATGCCCGAGTCGACCACGTCGTCCCAATAGAACGCCAGCTCCGGAGTGCGCCTGAGACCGAGGCGGCCGCCCAGAGCGCGCCGGAGATGACCGCGCGCGCTCTCGAGGGCGGCGATCAGGGCTTCCTGCCGGTTGACCCGAGCGCCCGCGGACGCCGAGCCGGGCGCTCGACGGGCCCCGCGAGAGCCAGACTCTTCGAGCAAGCGCACGTAGACGCGCGCCAAGGAGAGGTCGTCCGTGACCCGCACGGCGGAGACGATCACGCCTCGCGCGCGCGGATCGCGCACCGCTCCCCGGAGAAACATCTCCGCAAGTTCGGCGCGGACGCGCTCGGCGACACGATCGGCGCGTTTGGCTTCGCGTTGCATCAGATGGGTCTCCCGTGTCGAGGACACGGCGAACCCCGGCGCGAGGGGTTACTCGTCGTCGAGCGTCGCCTCGACCTCTTCGATCTCGTAGAGCTCGATCACATCGCGCTCCTTCATGTCATTGTATCCCGCGAGGCCGATGCCGCACTCGTAGCCCGAGGCCACCTCGCGCACATCTTCCTTGAAGCGCCGCAGAGAGGCCAGCTGACCTTCCCAGACGACGACGCCGTCGCGTACCAGACGCGCCTTGCCGGAGCGGGTGACCTTGCCCTCGGTGACGAAGCTACCGGCGATGGTTCCGGCCTTCGGGATGCTGAAGGTCTGACGAATCTCGGCCTTGCCGAGCTCCTTCTCGACCAGCTTCGGAGCGAGCAAGCCCGCCATGGCGGCCTTCACGTCGTCGATGGCCTCGTAGATCACGCTGTAGGTGCGGATCTCCGTGCCCTCCTTCTTCGCCGTGCGTCCCGCCTTGCCTTGGGGTCGCACGTTGAAGCCGAGCACGATGGCTTGGGAGGCGCTCGCGAGCATCACGTCGTTCTCGGTGATGGCGCCCACACCCGTGTGGATGACGCGCACCTTCACCTTCTCCGTCGAGAGGTCGACCAGAGACTTCTGAAGCGCCTCCACCGAGCCCTGCACGTCCGCCTTGACCACCAACTCGAGCTCGTGCTGCTCGCCCTGCTGGATCAGCTGCTGGAGCTGGTCCAGACCGCGCGCCACCGTGGGAGCGGTCACACCCTGACCCGCCGCGCCGCGCCTGCCCTCGGCGACGCTCTGGGCCTTCTTGGCGTCGGTGACCTGATACACGCTGTCACCCGCAGCCGGCAGATCGCTCAGACCGAGCACCTCCACGGGAGTCGCAGGCGGCGCCACCTTGATCTGCTTTCCGCGATCGTCCGTCATGGCGCGGACACGCCCCCAGGCGCCTCCGGCGACGATGAAGTCGCCAGCGCGAAGGCTGCCGTCGCGCACGAGCACGTTGGCCACCGGGCCACGTCCCCGATCGAGATACGCCTCGAGCACCACGCCCGCCGCCGGGATCTCCGGGTTGGCCGTCAACTCGAGCAGCTCGGCCTGCAGCGCGACGCTGCTGACGAGGTCGTCCACGCCCTGTCCGGTGATGGCGCTGCACTCGACGTACATCGTATCGCCACCCCACTCCTCGGGCGTCAGGCCTAGGGCGGCCAGCTCGTTCTTGACCTTGTCCGCGTTGGCGTCCGGGCGGTCGATCTTGTTGACCGCCACCACGATGGGCACACCCGCCGCCTTGGAGTGGTTCACGGCCTCCTCGGTCTGGGGCATGACGCCATCGTCCGCGGCCACCACCAGGATGACGATATCCGTGGAGTTCGCGCCGCGTGCGCGCATGGCCGTGAAGGCCTCGTGGCCGGGCGTGTCGAGGAACACGACGGTGCCCTTGTCAGTCTCGACTCGGTAGGCGCCGATATGCTGCGTGATCCCGCCAGCCTCACCCGAGGCCACATCGGCCTTGCGGATGCGGTCGAGCAAGGAGGTCTTGCCGTGATCGACGTGACCCATGACGGTGACGATGGGCGGGCGACTCGAGCGGGATGCTTCGTCGTCCTCGTACTCGCCGCGCGCGTCTCCGACGATCTCCTCCTCGGTGCGCGCGACGTTCTCGACCTCGTAGTTGAACTCCTCGGCGAGCAGCGCGGCGGTGTCGGCGTCGAGCGTGCTGTTGATGTGAACGCCGGAGACGCCCATCTGCATCAACTTCATCAAGACCTCGACGGCCTTGAGGCTCATGCGACCGGCCAGCTCCTGCAGCTGAATCTGGTCTTCGATGCGGATCAAGCGCTTCTTGGCGCTCGGCACCGTGATCTCGGTCTGCTTGCCCTTCTTGCCGTGGGCCATGCGCTTCTTGCCGCGGCGCACGGGCCGACGACCGGGAGGACCGAGGCCGGCGCCACTGCGAATTTCGCGTCGCTTGCGTGGCCCGCCCTGCTGACTGCTGTGCTCCGAGACGATGCGTCGGCGCTCAGCCTCCGTGAGCGGGATGGCGCCAGGCACCTCCGTCTTTCCACGGCGGGTAACCCCCGGGGCGAGATAGGGTTGGGCGAAGCGATCCTCCGCGGGGGGCGTCGATGGGGAGAGTACCACCGGTGCCTGAGCCGACGGCGTGGGAGGCGCGGCCGGGACCTCGAGCACGGGAGCGGACTCCACGGCGGGCGGCAGCACGACCTCGGGTCGGTCGGGACTGGGCTTGGCAGCCGGCGGCGCGGCAGCCTCCGGCGCAGCCACGGGAGCCGGCG
>JAADHO010000394.1 GCA_013151775.1 Deltaproteobacteria bacterium
TTCGACGCTCTGGCGGGCGCCCTCGAGGCTTCCCGCCGGCGCGCCCCTCGGTGACCTGTCGTCAGTCGACGGGCTTGGCGCTCATCGTCTGAGCCGCAGCTCTAGCAGCATCTTGCCCAGGGTCTTCAGCGGCTCGGCGTAGAGCAGCACGCGCGCGACCTCAGCGTCGTCCTCGTACACGCTGCCCGACACCCGCCCCGCCGATCCGAGCAGGCGGCGCGCCTCGAGCTCGAGGGTGCCGTGCATGCGCCGCGGGCGGTGGTCGTCTCCTTCGAAGCCGAGGTCGTAGCTCAGCCTGGCGTCGAGCAGCTCGCCCAGCTCGAGCGTGCCGGTCACGGGCTGACGTGTGGCCAGGCCGGCCGCCTGGATCTCTCCGTCCACGCTCAGGCGTCTGCACAGGGGCAGACGGTGCAGCTCCGGCGCCGCGAGCCGCAGCGCGAGGGAGAGGGGGCGCTCTTCCCCGGGCGCGCTCAGGAGGTGGTAGGTGCCGCGAAGTTCGTGGCGGGTCTCGAGGCCGACGCTCATCTCCGCTCCGTGTGAGAAGGCGCAGGCGCGCGCGGGTTTTTACGGTCCTTTAACACTCCGGAAACATTGAGCGTCTAGAAGCTCTGGGTCAACCGGGGTCGAGGCTCGCCGCAGCTCGGCGGCCCCGAGCGCCCGTGGCGGAGGCAGGCATGAAGAAGGTCGAAGCCATCATCAAACCCTTCAAGCTCGACGAGGTGAAGGAAGCCCTCGGGGAGGTCGGCGTGCGCGGCATGACCGTCACGGAGGTGAAGGGCTTCGGCCGCACGGGCGGCAAGCGCGAGGTCTACCGTGGCTCGGCCTACGTGGTGGACTTCGTGCCCAAGGTGAAAATCGAGGCGGTGATCGCGGACGAGCTCGTGCCGGCGGCCATCGAGGCCATCGAGACGGCCGCGCGCACGGGTCGCATAGGCGACGGCAAGATCTTCGTGTCGCCCGTGGAAGAGTCCATCCGAATTCGTACCGGAGAGCGCGGCGAAGACGCCGTCTAGCAAACGAAAATCAGTCCAGATGACAATACGCAGACATCTGCGTGAGGAGCGAAGCGATGAGTGAGATGAAGGCGAAGGACGTGCTCGAGTATGCGAAGGCCCAAGGCGCCGTGATGGTGGACTTGCGCTTCATCGATCTGCCCGGCGTTTGGCAGCACACGAGCGTGCCGATTCATCGGCTCGAGGAGGACAGCTTCGAAGATGGCTTCGGGTTCGATGGGTCTTCGATTCGCGGCTACAAGCCGATCAACGCCTCGGATATGTTGATCATCCCGCAGGCCAAGACGGCGCAGATGGATCCTTTCACCAAGGCGCCGACCTTGGTGCTCTTGTGCGACATCGTCGACCCGATCACGCGCGAGCCCTACGGTCGCGACCCTCGCCACATCGCGAAGCGGGCCGAGGCGTATTTGAAGCAGACGGGCCTCGCCGACACGGCCAACTTCGGTCCCGAAGCCGAGTTCTTCGTCTTCGACGACGTGCGCTTCTCCTCCAACCCCAACCACAGCTTCTATCGCGTAGATTCGAGAGAGGCGTCCTGGAACACGGGCAAGGACGAGGGCCCCAACCTCGGATACAAGGTGCCCACCAAGGGCGGTTATTTCCCCGTGATGCCCACGGATACGCTGATGGATCTGCGCACGGAGATCTGTCAGATCCTCGGCGGCCTGGGCTACAATGTCGAGGTCAGCCATCACGAGGTCGCCACCGCAGGTCAGTGCGAGATCGATGTGCAGTTCGACAGCATGGTGAAGACTGCAGATCAGCTGATGTGGTTCAAGTACGTCGTGAAGAACGCGGCACGCCGCAACGGCCAGGTCGCGACCTTCATGCCCAAGCCCCTCTATGGTGATAACGGCAGCGGAATGCACTGCCATCAGTCCTTGTGGAAGGACGGGAAGCCCCTCTTCTCCGGCGACCGCTACGCCGGGCTGAGCGAGATGGCGCTCCACTACATGGGCGGCTTGCTCGCCCATGCGCCGACCATCTGCGCCTTCGCCAATCCCACGGTGAACAGCTACCGCAGGCTCGTGCCCGGCTATGAGGCGCCCGTGAACCTCGCCTACAGCTCACGCAACCGCTCGGCCTCGATTCGCATCCCCACCTACTCCGACTCGCCCAAGGCCAAGCGCCTCGAGTGCCGCTTCCCCGACTCGAGCGGCAACCCCTACCTCGCCTTCAGCGCCATGCTGATGGCGGGCATCGACGGAATTCAGCGCAAGCTCGATCCGGGCGATCCCTTCGACAAGGATCTCTACTCCCTCAGCCCCGAGGAGCTCGCCCACGTGCCGACCGTCCCCGGCTCCCTCGACGGAGCCCTCGACGCCCTCGAGGCGGACCACGAGTTCCTGCTCGCGGGCGACGTCTTCTCCCGCGATCTGATCGACGAGTGGCTCGACTACAAGCGCACCAACGAGATCCAGCCCATGCGCATGCGCCCCACGCCGCTGGAGTACGAATTGTACTTCGACATCTGACTCGGCGTGGGCTGACTCTGCTGCTTGGCGAGCGCGTCGGCGTCTCCGTCATCGATCCGCGTGCGCCTTCCGCCGCCAGTCGTGCTACTCACGAGCACTTCAACCAGAATGAGGTGAGTGATGAAGAAGGATGAAGGGCGTCGGCATGAAGGACGCTGGCTGAAGCTCGGGGCGGCCGCGCTCTTGGCGCTGGTCGTGGGCTGCGGTTCCTCCGGTGGTGGTGGTGGCGGTGGACGAGAACTGCACCCCCGAGGCGCAGCGCTACCTGAGCTGCATCGTGCCGGGCCCCGGAGACGCAGGTCCGGGGGCCTGCCCGGACTGCATGGCCGAGAACGACGCCCTCAGCAACTGCGTCGTCGGCCGCTAGCGTCAGCGCGTGTAGCTCGGGCTACGTCGGCTCACGGCGACGGCTCGCTCAAGCTGTCGCATGTGAAGCGCCCCGGGAACTGGGCCGCAACCGCGTCGCAATACGCAGGGTCGACGTAGTGGCGTTCCCACTCCGTCCGGCCTTCGGCGCGCGCGGCCTCCTCGGGAGACGCGATGCGTGTCATCCAGGCGCCGTCGAAGGGCATGGAGGGCACGAGGCGGCCGGCTGGATAGCAGGGAGCCCAGGGATGTGCCTCAGAGTAGTCGCCGCACTCGTAGCCCGCGTCGCACTCGCAGCCCGCACCGCAGAGCTGGATGCCCCCCGGGCGCTCCGCACATGATGGCGCAGGGATCACGCCGGTGATCGTGACGGAGAGGTCCGCGAAGACACAGTGATCATTCGAGTCCAAGCCGAGATCCTCACGCACTCGAGTGCAGAGATCCGGTGGCATGCAGACGGGTACGACCTGGTCACGGACCACAGCTGGATCTGCGCCAGCGTCGATCAGTCCCTGGCGCCAGACCGTACACACGCGGCCATTCTCGCAGTTGAAGGGATCCGGGCACAGCTCAAAGCCCCCGGGCTGCTCAGCGAGGTCGAAGCAGCTGCCTCGGACGGCTCGACCCACGGTCGCGTAAGGGACGCAGCCCGCACCGCGGTTGCCGTCGCATTGGCAGGGGTTGTCCTCGCCTGGAGCCAATGTGCATGGGAATACTCCCGCCGCAGTCTGCTCCGGCCAACACGCGGGCACAGGAGCCGCGTCCGGCCCGGCGTCCCGGTAAGCGATGTGGTGCGAGCCGAAGCACGCGCTGAGCAGCAACAAGGTCAGCAAGCTGGCGAACCGTATCAGTGGGCGCTCGCGCCGGGCAGCAGCGCCCATGCATTGGGCGCTGCGTTGGCATCCGAGACCGTACGCTCGCCAGCGCAGACGCCCGCTTGGTGGAGGAAGAAACTCTGAGGGTCTGGGTCCTGGCAGGTCGCGCCTGATGTTTCGGTCGAGTCCGTGCCATCGGCGCACTCCGCTAGTACGACTTCCATTCGGCTGGGCAAGAAAGCGATGCGATCGGGTTCGACCCGCCATTGGCAGTCCCCCTCGTTTCCGCTGGCAACGTCGTCGCCGCACCTCACGCGGTCTGCCTGGAGATGAAATGCATTGGCGCAATGTGCTCGTGCCTCGGCATCCGTCCATTCGGGGTGCGGAAGGCGATAGCGGCATAAGTCCGTCCCGCCCAGCGCTTCGATGCTCGAGTCCTGCCAGGTAGCATCCATCAATGCTTTGATCAGTGCCGGCGGCACTTTCTCCGTGAATTGAGCGGAGAGCGTGGCTGGCGAAGGCAAGCCGTCAAATACGCACGCATCACTTGGAGAAGTCCCCGTGCGGACGCTGACAGGTTCAGTGAACTCGAAGCCGAAGTCCCCGATCTGAACACGCTCGGTCGATGCTTCATCGCCCGGAGGCAGGGCGCTCGTGTCGAAGTCCTCCCAGCGCGAGCTGACCGTCGGCCGCCCACAGAAATGGATGTTCATCGTACCCTGCACGCACCGCCCATTGCCTCCGATCCGACTTATTCGGTACGCACCGTCGAAGCAAAAGTCGTCTTCTGGCAACATCCCAGTCACCGGAAAATCGAAGCCTTCCTCCCGCGCCTGCTGACGCAGACGAACCTCGAAGTGACCAGCGAACACATTTCGCGGATCCACGTGGGTATCAGCAGAACCTTCGTCTCGAATTGCTGTTGCGATACCCTGGTCGATCATCTGTGCGAGGGCTTTGTTCGGGTCGTCTGAGTCGAACCACTTCACGCTGCTCGAACACTCACCGATGTCTACGGATCGCACCTCGGTCAGCGTATCAATAATGTGAAGTCGGTCGACCGAAGAAGGGTAGAATGGTCCGAAGTTGCTGAGTACGATGTACTCTTGCGGGCGCTCGTAGTCCTCGTTGACCCATGCGCGCTCGAACGCGCCGAACGTCGTCCGCACCACCAGGACTGAGTTTTGATCACCCCACCAGCGCATCCGACGGACGCCCGCGCGGGTCGTGAAAGTAGATCCGGGCAAACGCGAGGTGACCGTGCCCGCGAAGTCGTTGACCTCGCCGGTAGTCCAGCTCGAAGTCTGACGATGTTCGAGCGGCGTCACGGTTGTGTTCAGTAGCCCGTCGGTCCACTCCACCTGCCGCGGCGTGGGCTGCCTGCCTCCACAGCCACCCGGGCTGTCTGGCCTCCGAGCACCCATCAACAACACGGCACATGCTCCGATCAGCAAGAGCCTACGCCTGAAGTTCAGTCGTTGGGGGGGGGG
>JAADHO010000404.1 GCA_013151775.1 Deltaproteobacteria bacterium
GCAACCCCTCGATGACGACCTCGCCGAGATGAAGCGCCGCCTGCGCCAGAGTGTTCATCAGCGCCTCGCGATGCTGCGAGACCCAGGCGTCACCCGCCTCGCGCATGGCCGCGATGGCGGCCTGCTCTGCCATGAGATAGTCGCCGAGGGCTAGCTCCGAGCTCGAGAGCATGCCCGCGAGCTGCCCCGCCGGGACCTGCCCCCGCAGGGAGACGATGATCTCCAGGGCGGCTCGATGTTGCCCGTTGGCCTGAGCGGACTCGGCCATCCGAAGTAGCGCGCGCGGGTCCTGCGCTTGTGCCCCGGCGCGTCCGGGTTGCGCGAGCAGGGCGCCCACGAGCAGCAGGCTCAGCGGCAGCAGGCTCAGCGGCAAGTGGTGCTGGCTTTGGTTGTGGGTGTCGTTGAAAGGATGTGTGTGGTGATGAAGGGTCATATCGAGTCTCCTGCACCCTTCTCGGCCTGACCTCGGGCGAGTTGCGGAAAAAGATCCATGGCGAGCGCGTTGACGTCGCGAGGGCTCAGCCGGTATGCGGGCCCATGCGCGTGCTGCGACGACTGGGTCAGAGCCACGGAGGCCTGTGGGCTTTGGCTCTGCTCCTGCTCTGGCTGCCGGCTTCGTCCGTCGCGGAGGACGCGCCCGCTCTGAAGCTCCCGAAGCTGCTGCTGCCGGGCGTGCCCTTCGCCATCGAGCTCGACCTAGGGAGCGAAGCCGCGGGCTTGGGCACCAGCTATCGCGTCTTGGATAGACCTGACGGTTCCGACCTCGCGGAGGGGCGGGGAGATGGACGCGTGATCTTCGATCAGCACGGCCGCGCGACTCTGTCCGGCCTGCGCGTCTCCCGCAGCGGCCAGCACATGCTGGTCGTGGAGGTGGCGGGTCGACGCCTGACGGGCCAGGTTCGAGCCATCCCCGGGTGGCTCTCCATCCTGCCGCCTCTGCTCGCCATCGGTCTCGCCCTGTGGTTGCGGCAGGTGGTGCTCGCGCTCTTCAGCGGCGTCTGGCTCGGCGCGCTCTTCCTCGGCGGCTTCGATCCCTTTCGCGCCGTGCTGCGGGTCGCCGATCACTACGCCGTGGCGGCCGTGGCCGACACCTCCCACGCCCAGATCCTGGTCTTCAGCCTCTTGCTCGGTGGCATGATCGGCGTCGTCACGCGCTCCGGAGGCGGGCTCGGTCTCGCCTCCTTGGTGACGCGCTATGCCACCACCAGCCGCCGCGGACAGGTCGTGACCTGGTTCATGGGCCTGCTGATCTTCTTCGACGACTACGCCAACTCCCTGCTCGTCGGCACCTCCATGAGGCCGATCACCGATCGCCTGCGCATCAGCCGCGAGAAGCTCGCCTTCTTGGTCGATGCCACCAGCGCGCCCGTGGCGAGCCTGGCTCTGGTGTCGAGCTGGATCGGCGTCGAGGTAGGCTACATCTCCGACCAATACCAGGCGCTCGGAATCCACCAGAGCGCGTGGGCGACCTTCATTCAGACCATCCCCTACCGCTTCTATCCGCTCTTGATGCTCTACTTCACGCTGCTCACGGCCGTGATGGGCCGTGACTTCGGGCCCATGCTCACCGCCGAGCGCCGGGCGCGACGCGAGGGCAAGCTCTTGCGTGATGGCGCGCGCCCCGCCTCCGACTTCGACGACGTGGAGGGCATCCTCGACGGCAAGCCCGACTGGATGAACGCCGTATTTCCCGTGCTCACGGTGGTGCTCGTGGCGCTGGTGGGCATGTACCTCGATGGGCGCGAGGGCTTGGCCGCGGACGCCTCCCTCGGGCAGATTTTCGGTGCCGCCGACTCGCTCCTGGCCCTGACCTGGGCCTCGCTGCTCGGCGGCGGCGTGGCGATCCTGCTGAGCGTGCTGCGCAAGTCCCTGCCCTTGGCGGGCGCCATGGACGCCTGGCTCGCGGGCGTCCGCTCCATGGTGCTCGCCTGCATCATCCTGGTGCTCGCCTGGTCTCTGGGCGCCGTGTGCCGCGATCTGAGCACGGCAGACTGGGTCGTCACCGGTATCGGCCCGTGGATGCCTGCGGCGCTCTTGCCCAGCGTGGTCTTCCTGGTGGCCGCGGCCGTCAGCTTCGCCACGGGCACGAGCTGGGGCACCATGGCGATCCTCTTCCCGCTGGTCGTGCCCTTGGCGCATCAGCTCTCCGCCGGAGACGAGGCCATCATGCTCGGCGGCATCGGCTCGATCCTCGCCGGCAGCGTCTGGGGCGATCACTGCTCGCCCATCAGCGACACCACCATCATGAGCTCCATGGCCTCGAGCTGTGACCACGTGGACCACGTGCGCACGCAGCTGCCCTACGCCTTGTCCGTGGGCGTCGTCAGCCTGCTCGCCGGCTCCTTGCCCTGCGCCGTCGGTCTGCCTCCGTGGGCGGGCCTCTTGCTCGGCGCGGGCCTGCTGTATGCGCTGCTGCGCTTCCGCGGCAGCGTGACGGACGACGTCGACCCGGTGCTGCCGGACCGAGAAGGGGACTAGTCCCGCGCGACGCGATCGATCAGGCGCGTGAGGTCAGCGACCTCGAAGGGCTTGTCGATGCTCACGCACGCGGTGTTGCGCAGGAATGTCTGCGCCTCCTCCGTGTACGCGCCGCCGGTCATGAAGAGGATGTGGCCCGCTAGCTCGTAGCCCCGTTTGACCATCTCGCGATAGAGATCCATGCCCGATACGCGCGGCATCATCAGATCCGAGAGCACCGCGTCGAAGCTCTGATCCGTTTCGAGTATGGCTAGCGCCTCCTCCGCGGAGGTCACGATGACCACGTCGTGTTCTGCGCCCAGCGTGACCTCGAGGGTGGCGCCCATGAGCGGCTCGTCGTCCACCACCAAGACACGCCGACGCCTGATCGCGTCTTCCATGCCCCCACCTTCACATGCTGCTGTGCGTCGCTCTATTGCTCGAAGCATCGCCATGACCATTCGGCCCCCCGACCTCGTGTGGACTCAGCTTACAACGAACGGGCGCGCGGACCAAGCCTGAACGCCCGCGCATGGGGACACCTCATATGGAGCGCCCTGCTATGCTTGGGAAATGGACCGTCTGGAGAAGATGTTGGTCGACATTCGCGCCTTCGTCGCGGAGCGCGAGTGGGAGCCTTTTCACGATCCCAAGAACCTCGCCATGGCCGTGGCGAGCGAGGCCGGAGAGCTGCTGAGCGAGCTGCGCTGGGTGAAGGGTGAAGACGCGGACGCGCATTGCCGTGAGCCCGAGGCGCGCCGACGCGTCGCCGACGAGGTGGCCGACGTGGCCATCACCTTGCTGATGCTCGCGGATCGCATCGAGCTCGATCTGCCCGCAGAGGTGCATCGCAAGCTGGTCAAGAACCGTGAGAAGTACCCCGTCGAGGAGTGGCGCGGCCGCTGAGGGTGGAGATGTGGAGCTTCACCCTCAGGGGTGACGTGTTCGGGTAGTCAACGTCGTCGACGGCGCAGGAAGATGCCGAGTCCGAGCAGCAGCATGGCCGCGATGGGGCGCGCGCTGTGACCCGTGGCGATCACGCAGCCGCAGCCGCCCGAGCTGCCGCCCGTTCCCGCGTCGGGCGTAGGAGGCGCACCGGCCTCGTCTCCGGGTGTGCCCGTGTCACGTAGCGCGCCGGCGTCTAGCGGTCGTCCGCCATCGTCGCCTGGTGTGCCCGCGTCTGCCGGAGGCACGCCTCCGTCCATGGGAGGTGGCGTCATGCCGAGCACCTTGAACGCCTCGCTCAGCGGCCAGGCAGCCGAGCCTCCGGATCGCCACTCGTATGCGCCCGCGTCGGGCGAGCCGTCGTCGCGCGGTGATCCGTCGAAGTCGAACATGGCGCCCAGGCTGGCGTCTCCCGCGTCGATCAGCGTAGAGCCCGACGCGGGATAGAGATCCGGCGCGCTGGCGTTCACGAAGTCGGAGAGCCCGGCGGCCGCTGTCATGCCGCGGCTCGCGCCGTCGAGGGCGCCGAGGGTGATGTTTCCCGCGAGGGTCGCGGCGCTGGTGGCGGGCTCGCCTCCCGCGAACTTCACGGCCGTGCCGCCCATGCAGAAAAAGGCGTTGTTGGCGAGCACGTTGCCCGTCTGGCTGGCCCATTGGTTGCCGCGGAAGCAGGCGCCACCCGCGTTGATCACCGTGTTGTGCACCACCGTCGTGGCGTGGGGCTCGAAGCCTTGATGGGCTTGGCTGGTGATGCCTCCCGCGCCCGCGCCGATCACGATGTTGTTTCGCGCCGTGACCTGGCTCGTGAGCTGGATGCCGTTGTCCATCGTGTCCCAGACCAGGTTGCCCTCCACCAAGTTGTTCGGGCCTGCGCCCTCGGGGAAGCCGCTGATGAGGATGCCGGGGTAGCCGGTGCGCACGATCACGTTGTTGCGGATGATGTTGCCGAAGGAGCCCGTCTTCAGTTCGATGCCGTCGCCCTGCGCGCCCGCGCGCGTGTCGTGGACGTAGTTGCGCTCGATGATCCAGTTCGTGATGCGGCAGGAGTTGTCGTTGCAGCCGAGGTAGAAGCCCTCGCCCGTGCCCCCGTCGGCGCCCGTGTCGTAGATCTCCGTGTCGCGTACGGCAATCGAGTCGCAGACCTCACCGGAGCGGTTGCACGAGATGGCCACGTCGCCCGTGTTGTGGATGACCAAGTCTTCGAGGTTCGCGTGGTCCGTGCTGCCGAGGCGGATGCCGTGGCTGCCGCCGTCGAACTCGAGGTGTGCGAGGGTGAAGTAGGAGCCGTCGAGATCGAAGATGTTCTGCGAGCGGATGCCGCGGATCACCGGGCGCGCCTCTCCGTCCGCGCCATGGACGAGGATCGGCGCCGCCGCCGTGCCGCTCAACGTGAACCCATAGCGTCGACCCGTGGGGTAGTCGCCCGCGTGGATGACCAGCTCATCGCCCGGACTCAACGCGTTCAGAGCCGCGAGCAGATCGTCACCGGGGTTGATCTCGACGGTAGCCGCGGAGGCGAGGCTCGGTGTGAGGGAGAGCGTCAGCAGGATGAGGATCGCAGGGAGGCGTGTGGAGCGCATGCGCTGGAGCATACCTCCACTCGGGCAGAATCAAATGGCCTTCCTGCTCTTCGGGCGCGGATACGTAGGATCGGGGCTAGGCAGCCAATAGCTGGCGAGTTCGCGACTCATGCTGGCCGTTGAAGAGGTCGGCACGCAGGGCG
>JAADHO010000073.1 GCA_013151775.1 Deltaproteobacteria bacterium
CTGGCGTTTTGTGCGACGAGCTACACGCGGTGAGTCCTGCCAAGAGCAGCGCTAGCGCCGCTCTCAGAAGCATCGACGCAAGTCCCGAGCGCGCAGCCCATGCAGGTCGCCCTGTGCGTAGCCGATGGCCTCTTCTTGACCGCGTCGCTCGACTACGAGCGAGAGCCCGCGAGCGTCGATGCGTGGCTGGACGTCGGCGAGGGTGCCGAAGCCCAGAGCGAGGCCGCTCGGACGCCAGCGTGCACGCCGACCGTGATGCCTGCGCCGCGCTTCGAGCCGGAGCACGACGTGCAGTGCCGGGCCACGACCTGGCTCTGGAGACGCGACCAACCACACGGCCTCGCCGGGCGCTGCGACCAGGGCGAAGCGCGTGTTCCACGACAGACGTGGCCAGCGCGCCAGCACCTCCAGCACGCCGGCGCCGTCGGTGGAGATGCGCAGGAGGCGCGCTTGGCTGCGACGCCGCCAGCCGCGTCCATGCGTGACCTCGTCGAGCACGTAGAGCGCCTGGTCCTGCGCCCGATAGGTCGCAGCCAGCACGTGGCCGAGGGCTAGGTGATCCACATGATAGAGCTGGGTCGGGTCGAGGGGATGGGCGATCACCAGACCCCGCCGGGTGTGGGCGTCGCCTCGCAGCTCCCAGAACTTCTCCTCGCGAGCCGAGAGCACCAACACGGCCTCGGATGGCAGAGGCGGAGAGCTGGCGGGCGCGATGGCTGGCGTCGGCGTGGCCGGAGGCGCGGCCGAGGAGAAGGCCTGCGGGAAGCCCGTGGTGTCGCAAAAGTTCCCGTTGGAACACCCGAGGCCACCTTGTCCGCCGGCCAGCCCGAGGCCCTGGCCCGTCTCCACCAGGCGCACGACGGCCTGAAGCTGCGAGTCCAGCGCCAAGAGGCGCGTGCCGTCCGCGGGCAGCCACTCCACCGGCTCGCTCGGGGCCAGCCAGCGCAGGTCCGGGCGCGCGAGCACGCTCGGGTCCATGGGCAAGAGCGGGCCCAGATCGAAGGGCAGGTCCGGGATGGCGATCACCGGTAGCTCGAAGGGCGGGCCGCAGCTCAGTCCGGGATTCCCCGGCAGCGCCAAGAATGGCCCCGGGAAGGCCGGGCCGCAGAACGGGCAGCCGGCGTTGGAGAGATAGGGCCCGACGTAGTGGAGGCAGGGGAAGGGCGTCGGGACCTCCATGGGCGCGGGGATATTCTTGGAATAGTAGTGACTCGTGAGCCGCTCGACCGCCGGCGCGAAGTCGCCACGCCTCGGGCCAGGCGTGTGCGTCCAGAGCACACCCCGCAGCTCGGCGTCGGGCTGGAAGGGCTCGGAGAACACGCTGCTCCAGCGCAGCTGGTCCTGCTCGAGCTTCCAGGTCGCGACCAGATTGGGCTCGAACACGCCCTCGCTGGGTCGGCGGTAGTCGATCAATGCTTCGAGGCGCGGCTCGGATTGGAATGTGGGAACCGTGTCGGGGTAGTCCATGATCGTCTGGCGCCAGGGCGCAGACAGGGCCTCACTGGTACGGTGGTACTTGTCATTCGCGCCGATCGCGCAGAGGCCGGTGTTGTCGCCTTGATCCCCCTTGCATCGATTCCGCGTGAAAATGTCATCCACTCCGGCGCTCGAGCAGCGGCAGAAGCGGAAGCCGGTGCGGGCTGGCTGGGGCCTCATGGAGCGCGCGTCGACCTGCACTTGGTCCATGCGCAAGAGCACGGCGGGCCGTCCGCTGGCCAAGGTGCCGTTGCCCTCAGAGCTGCCGAGCAGCGTCTCGCCGCAGGGCGTGTCGTCGCAGAGGTCGCCGCGCGCGGGCGCGCGCAGGGCCTGCTCGGCGTCGATGTTGCAGTTCTCCTGCAGCGGGTTGTACAGATCCACGCAATTGTCACACGCGTCATCCGCGCCATCGTGATCCGCGTCCACATCCATGGCGCTGCCGACCTCGGGACAGGCGTCGCAGGCGTCGCCGCGCGCGTCCGTATCGCTGTTCGTCTGATTCGGATTGAAGACATCCGGGCAGTTGTCGCAGGCGTCGAGGACAAAGTCGCCGTCCGCGTCCTCGCCGAAGCCGCAGTTGAAAACTTCGCGCTCACAATCAGTGATATCGGGGATGCCATCTTGGTCTGCATCCGGTAGCAACTCGCCCCGAAGACCTGCAACATCGCTCCGGCCCGGGCCCGCGTCGCAGTCGTCCGGCACCCCGTCATGGTCGAGGTCGCTCGCGAGCTGGCAGGGGTTGTACGTGTTCGGACAGGTGTCCTCGCCGGTGATGTACCCGTCGCCGTCGGGGTCGCTCGAGGGATCCGTCAGGGCGACGGGATTGATACCGCGCCGGAGGTCTCCGCACGCCGTATCGATGCGTCCGTCTCCATCCAGATCGAATCGAGACTGCACCCAGTCGCGATTTGGAGCGTCGTTGCCCACGCCGATCCAGGTACTGGCACCCGGGTCCACTGGCGGGACAGGGAAGGCCGGGTCGACGGGAACACCACCGTGGGCCACGCCGAGGATGGGAAAGCCCGGAAGCCCATTCACGAAGAGCGGACCGCCGTCGTCACCTGCAGCCAGAATGCCAAGGGGCGTGATGGTGAAGATGAAGCTGATGGGGAGATCGGGGAGGAATGGATCGGGAACCTCCGTTGTCGAGTGCACGCTGTCGACCGACCTGAACCTCCGGACCGCAGTGGCGCTGGGATCCACGAAGTTCTCGCCGTAGCCAACCGCGACTAGGTCGGGAATGATGAGGCGGGTGTCGAGCGGATCCAGAATGTGCACCGGATCCACGAAGACGTCACACGCGGCCGCGCGCAGGTTCTCAGCTACCCGCGATGGTGGGATCGGTCGCGCCAGCTGTAGCACGGCCAGATCGTGGCGTCCGTCGATGGAGAGGGCACGGGGATCTGCATCGAGCACACCACATCGGTCACCAAGGGAGGCGGCGATGGCTTCCAAGGGCCGGCCGTTCCGCAATGACTCGTGCAGGTAGAAGGACAGGCTCAGTGTGTGCGCGGGGTCCATGTGGCACGCCGCGATGGCGATCCTGCGTTGGACTATGCTGCCCGTCACGGGAGACAGCACGTCAAACTGCACGAAGCCAGTTCCATCGTTTTGCACGCAGTGCGCCGCGGTGAGAACGTGGTTCGGCGTGATCAGCGTACCCGAACACTCCTGATCCGTACTCACGCGCACGACCATGGGATAGGCCGGTGGCCGCAGAGTGTCGCGCGTCCCTGCGACGATCGCCGCTTGCGCGCCACCTACGTCCGCGCTTCTGCTCGTGTCACAAGCGGCTAGGAAGCAGGACAGAGAGACAGAGAGACAGAGAGTTTCGACACACCATGGCAGACCTCCGAGCTTCAGTCTCGGGTGAAGGCGGCGTCCGTGTCAACGGGGGCTGCGTGCGTGGCTCGTCTCGGATTGCATAACGTATTGTCCTGTACTACAGTACAAGCATGTGGGAGCACAAAGAAGCGCACCCGGGCGAATACCTGAGGGTCAGGTTTCTGGAGCCCTTGCAGCTCTCAGCGTCGGCCCTCGCCGCCGGGTGCCACATGCCTCGCTCCCGGGTCTCGGACATCCTGAACGGAAAGCGGGGCATCAGCGCCGACACGGCGAGACGTCTCGGAGCGTTCTTCCGCATGGAGCCCGAATGCTGGATGGCGCTGCAGTCCTCCTGGGAACTCGGACGCACGCCTGATGATTCTTCGATCGAGCCGCTCGACCCGCCTGGCTTTCTCCTCGGACCGCGAGGAGCCACACCCCTGGTGGTTCGCCGCCCAGCGCGCCCTCGGCTCGAAATCCCCCCCGCCAGCGGCCTACCCCTCGCAGCGGAGGCCGCTCACCCGCCCTACGGCGCAGGCCAACATCGGGAAGTGCGCTACCCGGACGGAACACGAGCGTTGGTCGCATCACCCCATGCACGCTCGGCGTCCGAGCGCGACGCATGACCTCCTGGCGCATGCTCGAAGAGGTCGTCGCATCACGCGTGCTCCAAGACGCCCGCCGCGTCTCGCAAGCGCTCACGCGGCTGGCGATCCCGCACGCCCTGGTGGGTGGTCTGGCGGTGGGCCTACATGGCCACCCGAGGGCGACCAAAGACGTGGATTTTCTCGTCGGCGCCGAGGCGTTCGAGACGACGGAGCCGATGCTCAGCTTCCGTGCTGAGCTCGCGGACGTCGTGCGGTGGGGCGTGATCGATCTGATCGCAGCGCTCCCGGAGGACCCACCTCTGGTGGCCGAGTTGACCCCTCACGAGCCCGGGACGGTGCCGGTCGTCAGCATCGAGGTGCTGATGCTGATGAAGCTGCGAGCATCCCGGATGCAGGACCTGGCAGACGTGGAGGCTCTCGTCCGAGCCGGGGCCGACGTCCCGGCCATCCTCCGCTATCTGCGGGCGACCGAGCCGGAGCACATCCCAGCCTTCAGTCGCATCGCTCAGTCCGCGCTCGCCGCGCCGTGACGCACGACCAAGACTTCGAACTCTTCGCGGGTCGCGCCGAGACGCGCGCCGGGTCGAGTGGCGGATGGCCGCACTTCGATAGAGCCGCTCGCGCCTGGCGTCGTGCGCAGGCTTCACAGGCGGGGACGTGCGTGTTGGGCGTGAGGCGACTCTCGCTCAGGTCGAAGCTGGAGTCGGGCGTCACCACGCGCACTCGCTCACGCGCCGGCTCGAAGGCGCGGTCGGCGTCGTCGCCGAGCAGGCAGTGGGGCACATGGAGTGAGCGCAGATCGACGCCTCGCTCACGCGCACGCGCGAAGGCCGCGCGCATGTAGGGCACTGCGTCACCAAGAGCGGGCAGCGAATCGAGTGCGTCGCGGTTGCCGTCACTGAGCGAGACGTACCAGAGGTCGGCGCGCGTCACGCCCGAGTCCTTGGTGCGCAACGTCGAACCCGAGATGCAGGTCCGCTGAGCACACGCATGTCGTGGCTCGGCTAGGCGACGCGTGAGCGTCGTTCGATTGCCTTGGCGAGATCGAAGCTAGCCTGAAGGTTCATCCAGAGTTTGGGCGAGGTATCGAGCGCGTCGGCGAGGTCTAGGGCGGCGTCGGCCGTGATCCCGCGCTTTCCCTTGATCAACTCGTTGAGGCGCGTACGCGTCAACCCGACG
>JAADHO010000227.1 GCA_013151775.1 Deltaproteobacteria bacterium
TGACCGTCGGAGTTTTCTCCCCAGCAGTCGACCGCGCCGCCGGCCCGCGCAGCGCATGCGAAGCTCGCGCCCACGGAGACCGCCGCAACGTCCACCAGCGCCGGGACCAAGGTCGGGAGCACGCGCTGCGTCTGGGTGCCGTCGCCGAGCTGACCCTTGCCGTTGTCGCCGAAGCAATAGACTCGGGCGCGATCGTCCACGACGCAGGTGCTGCCGTCACCCGCCGACACCGACACCGGCGCGCCCGCGGAGCCAGGCCAGGCGACCGCCGTGGCGAAGAACCTGTCCGTGGTCGTGCCGTCGCCGAGTTGTCCGTTGTTGTTGCGACCCCAGCAGTAGAGGCCCGTCGGCGTGACCGCGCAGCTGTGGCCCCTGCCCGCCGCGACCCACGTGGCGCCGGTCAAGCTCGCACCGCCGGGCAGCAGCACAGCCATGGGCACGGCGCGCTCGGTGTTGCCCCCGTCGCCGAGCTGTCCGTCCCCGTTGTCGCCCCAGCACAGCACCCGGCCGCCCGGATCCAGCGCGCAGCCGTGGAACCTGCCCATGGAGATTGCGCTCGCCGTCAGGCCGGGGATCGGCGCTGGAGTCCGGCGGTTGTTGAAGCTGCCGTCGCCCAGCTGACCCTTGTTGTTCCGGCCCCAACACTCGACTCCACCCGAGGCGCGGCGCGCGCAGGCGTGCTCCTTGCCCAGGGACAGCTCGACCACGGGGTCGAGCGCCGGAACGCAGCTGCCCGCTACGCAGTCGGGCGTCGCGCCCGCGCACACGTCCCCGCAGGCGCCGCAGGCCGCGGCGTTGCCCAACGGCAGCTCACAGCCGTCCATGGCGAGCCCGTTGCAGTCGCCGAAGCCCGGATCGCAGGCGGCGATGGCGCAGCCGCTCGCGCCACAGGTAGAGGTCGCCTGGGGCAAGGCGCAGACGCTCCCACAGCCGCCACAATTCGAGAGCGTGGAGAGATCTGCCTCGCAGCCATCCACAGGCAGCCCGTTGCAGTCGGCGAAGCCCGGATCACAGACGAACCCACAGGCGCCGACCGCGCAGACGGCTGCGGCGTGAGCTGGCGCCGCGCAGACCGTGCCGCAGGCGCCGCAATGACCCGGATCGAGATCGAGATCCGCGCAGGAGCCGCCGCAATCCGTGAGGCCACCGGGGCACGCGCTGCCGCAGGCGAAGCTCAGCCCCGCGGGCACACAGGCGGCCGTGGGCGCGATGCAGCCGACGGCGCAGGAGCCACAAGAGACCGCCGACGAGAGGTCCGCTTCGCAGCCGTTGGCGGCGTCTCCGTCGCAGTCCGCGAAGCCGGCGTCGCAGCGAAGGGCGCAGCTCCCGGAGACGCACGCCGAGGCCGCGTGGGGTGGATCTAGGGGGCACGCCAGGCTGCACGACCCGCAGCTGCCGAGGGCGCTGGTCGAGCTCTCGCAACCGTTGCCGCGCACTCCGTCACAGTCCGCATGCCCCGGAGCGCAGCTCCCCACGTCGCACACGGACGCCACACAGACCTCGCTAGCGAAGGCGAGATCGCAGCTCACACCACACGCCCCACAGCTCGAGGCGGAAGTGAGGTCTGCCTCGCAGCCATCGGCCGGGTTCAAGTTGCAGTCGACGAAGCCCGGCTCGCAGCGCAGCTCGCAGGCGCCGCGCGCGCAGCTCCCCGTGGCGTGCAGAGCGTCCGCACAGACGACGCCGCAGGCTCCGCAGTTCGCGGGTTCGGCCCCGAGGTCGAAGCCCTCGTCGACCTCACCGTCGCAGTCGTCATCCAGGTCGTTGCAGATCTCCGGCGACGGGCTGCAGACATCGGGGGAGGCGTCTGCGACATCCGCGTCCGGCGCCCCCGCGTCCGTATTCGGCAAGGGCCCGGGCGTACCACTCCAGGGGCGCAGCTCGGACGGATCCACGGCCTCGGGGCGACAACCTCCGGCGGCGCAGGTTCGGCCCGCAGCGCATACTCGACCGACGCACTCGCGCAGCAGCTCGATGCGCAGCATCAGGGTCTGGCCGGGCACGAACGCCACGCTCGCCCTGCGCTCCACCACGCTCACTCCGGCGCGCAGGCCGCGGGCGTAGACCCGCACGGGCCCCAGCGCGCCGCCGCCATGCAGCAACACCAGGGTTCGCGGCAGATCCTCACCCACGCCCAGCGCGGCGTGGGCGCTCTGCACGACGCCATCGGGAGCCGTGACCTCGAGCGACACGGCGTCGAGCTCCTCGGGGACGGTCATGTCGCTGTCGACCACAACCACGAGCTGAGTGGGATCTCCAGCGCAGGCGACGAGCAGCAGGCAGCACGCGGCGACACGTCTCATAGCTCGATGCGTCCCGGCATGAAGCTGCCCTCCAGGGTCGGCGCGCTCGAGTCGGAGCGGACCACCACGGCGCTGACCACAGCGCCCGCCAGGACCACCCCGAGGACGGTCCAGAACCAGGGCGAGCGCAGAACGCCGCCGCGCCGGGGCGTCGCCTCGACCTCGTCCTCCGGTCGTGCGCGCAAGGCCGCCGCGTCCGCAGGAGTGACGACGTGAACCTCGGGCAGGACGAGCTCGAGGGCGCGCTCCTCTCCGGGCTGAAGCTGCGCCTCGACGACGGTCACGGGCTCTCCGGCGCGCAGCGCGCGCACGCGATGAGCGCCGGGATCCACGGGCATGGCCACGCCCCAGGTCACGGCGGGCAAGGGCCGACCATCGAGCTCCAGCGACACGCCCGCGCTGTCTCCCCGGACCTCCAAGGTCACGTGGGCGGTGGCCCGACGGGCACGCTCGAGCAGGGGCTCCAGCGCCTCGCGCACCACGGCCGGCGTCGCCTCGGAGCGCCGCAAGCGCACGAAGAGCTCGGACGCCTCGACCAGCTCACCGCTCTCCAGCAGGGCCTGCGCCAGGTTGAACTCCACTCGAGGCGTGTCGCGTAGCTCGAGCACGCGTCGGTAGCGCTCGACGGCCTCCGGCCAACGCCCCTGCGCACCAGCCTCGAGGGCCTGACGGAAGAGGTCGCGCGCCAGAGCCGTCGTGGCCGGGTCCTCGGGAGCCTGAGCTCGCGCGGAGGGCGCCAGGGGCAGCAGAGTCAGCGCGACGAGGAGCGCGAGAGCGTTCTTGTGGTTACGCACGATTACCGGATCAGTGTAGCAGATTCGGACCCGATTTCGGCGTCGCCTTGTGCACCCCGCGGAGGATCGGCTAGATCAGCGCCCGCGGGACACCGAAGTCGCGCAGAAGGCAAGTCGCATGTCCTCCCCCGATCCCCGCCCTTACCTGATCGTCACCTCCATCCTGGATTCCGTCGCGCGCGCGGCCGACGCCACGCTCTCCCATGGAGACGCCTTCGAGCGCGCCCTCGCGGCTGCGGAGGGTCAAGATGTCGCGGGCATCGATCTGGTGGAGCTGCCCGTGGCGCCCCACGTCTTCGCAGCGCTGCGCAAGCATCTCGGCGCGCCCAACTCCCAGGTGGGCCTCTACGACGTCTTTCCGCTGGCCAGCCACCTCGACCTCGAGATGCGCAAGGTGGCGGGTCAATTCTTGGCCGCCGACGCTCTGTGGACGCTGGAGAGTCAGCAGCTGCTCGGAGGCATCCCCCTGAACCTCCACATCGATCTGCCCAAGGATTGGGAGCACGATCCCAAGAAGGTGCACGAGCGCCTGATGAGCGCGGGCGCCCTCGATCTCAGCCCTCAGGGGATCGAGACCTTCAAATGCGTGAAGCAAGCGTGGGACGCCGACGTGATCCCGATGGCTCCGATGGCTCAGACCGCTTGACACCCGAGGGGCTCCCAGCTAGATAGCGCGCTCGCCACGGCGAGACGCCATTCGGGGATCGTCTAATGGCAGGACACCAGATTCTGGTTCTGGTTATCTAGGTTCGAGTCCTAGTCCCCGAGCAAAGTCTCTCGGTAACCAGCAGTGGATCCAGGTCCTTCGATCTGGCTGACAACTCAGGCCCCATCGTCTAGCGGTTAGGACATCGGCCTCTCACGCCGGTAACGGGGGTTCAAGTCCCCCTGGGGTCACCCAACGCCAGCTCGCACCACGCGGGCTGGCGTTTTTCTTTCCGTCCCCTCGGTCCAGTACACTCCGAAGACACTAATACGAGTTATTTAGTCATGTACAACTCGGCGTGATTAGCCTGTCTTTTGCCTGTTGCGACGGTTGCGCCACTTGACCAACGTAGATTTGGACCCCATGCTTCTGCCTTCCCCAGGCGGGAGCGAGCAGATGACGCACGAGACATGGAAACAGGCCCTCGACGGGCGCATCCCGGCGGAGTTGGCGCAGGAGATCGACGCCTTCGAAGGTCAGCTCGAGCTCAAGAAGCAGGGCCGCATAGGCGACAAGCTCTTCGCCGAGACGAGGCTTCGACGCGGCGCCTACGGACAGCGCTACGACAACGGTCTGCGCCACGACGGCAGCGGCCAACAGACTCTCGCCTTCCCCTCGGGAGAGCTGACCAAGGGGCCCGGCACCTTGTGGGACGCACCGGGCATGATGCGCGTGAAGATCCCCTTCGGCGCCGTCACGCCGGAACAGCTCGAGCTGCTCGCCGAGCTCGCGGAGGAGTACTCCGACGGCATCCTGCACGTGACCACGCGCCAGGACATCCAGCTGCACTTCGTCCAGCTCGAGGACACGCCCGACCTGATGCGCCGGCTCGGCGCCGTGGGCATCACCACACGCGAAGCCTGCGGCAACGCCGTCCGCAACGTCTCGGCCTGTCCCTTCGCGGGCACCTGTCACACGGAGAGCTTCGACGTCACGCCCCACGCCCAGGCGCTGGCGGACTTCCTGCTCGGCCACCCCGACACGCAGGACTTCGGGCGCAAGTTCAAGGCCTCCTTCAGCGGCTGCGCAGACGAGCCCTGCGGGCTGACACGTTTTCACGATCTGGGCTTGGTCGCGCGCCAAGAGATGGTCGCTGGCGAGCCCCGACGGGGCTTCCTCGTGTTCGTCGGAGGCGGCCTAGGGGCCGTGCCCGTGCAGGCGAAGGTGCTGACGGAGTTCTGCCCCGAGGAGGAGCTCTTGCCCACGGCCCAGGCCCTGTGCCGGGTCTTCGCCCAGCACGGCGAGCGCGAGAGTCGCGCGCGGGCGCGGCTGAAGTTTCTGGTTCAGAAGATCGGCATCGAGAGGCTGAGGGAGCTGGTCGAGGAGGAGCGCGCCACGCTCTTGGACGACCCACGGTGGACGGCGCATCTGCCCGTGATCCCCGCTGAGGCCGAGCCGAAGACCGGCGGCGCGCCCCTGGCCGCAGCCAGCTCCCCGAGCCTCGCGGCCTGGCAGCAGACGAACCTGCGCGCCCAAGCCCAAGAGGGCTATCAGGTGGCGAGCGTGGCGCTGCCCCTCGGAGACTTCACGGCCGAGCAGGCGCGCGGACTCGCGGATCTGGGGCGCCGCTTCAGCCACGAGCCGCTGCGCTTCACGGTGGAGCAGAACGTCGCCCTGCGCTGGGTCTCGGGAGCGGACGCACCCGCGCTGCACGCCGGCCTCGAGGCACTTGGCCTGGCGGACGACGGCGTGGACGGGCTGCTCGATCCCACCTCCTGCCCGGGTACGGACACCTGCAAGCTCGGCATCTCCTCGAGCCGCGGGCTCGCCCGAGAGCTGCGCCGGTCCCTGCGGGTGATCGCCGACGAGCTCGATCCCGCCGTGAAGCGCCTGCGCATCAAGGCCAGTGGCTGCTTCAACTCCTGCGGTCAACACCACGTCGCCGACCTCGGCTTCCTGGGCGTGAGCCGCAGCGTGGGCGGTCGGCGCGTGCCCCACTTCAACCTAGTCCTCGGAGGACGCTACCGGGACAACGGCGGCGCCTATGGCGTGGTCGTGGGCGCCGTGCCCGCACGCAACGTGCCCGAGGCTGTGCAGCTCATCACACGCAAATACGCCGACGAGCGCCAGGACGACGAGAGCCTCGAGGCCTTCGTGGCGCGCGTCGGCAAGGCCTCGATTCGCAAGCTGCTGGCGCCCATCTCCCGGCCGCCAGCGTACGATGTGGATCCGAGCTACTACCGCGACTTCGGAGATCCTCGCGAGTACAGCTTGGGCGACATCGGCATCGGCGAGTGCGCCGGCGAGCTCGTCCCGGCGGTGGAGTTCGCGCTCTCCACCGCGGAGCAGAAGCTCTGGAGTGCCCACGACGAGCTGGAGACAGGAGCCTCGGAGAAGGCCGCCGAGGGCGCCTATCGCGCCATGCTCCTGGCCGCCGCGGGCCTGGTGCGACACCTCGGCGGGCAGCTGCGGGACGATCCCGACGAGGTGGTCGCGGCCTTCCGCGAGCAGGTCTTCGAGCCGGGTCATTTTCACGATCCCTTCGCCAAGGGAAAATTCGGCCGTTACCTCTTCGCCCTGCACGAGCAGCGGGCCCAGCTGCGCTCGGATGGCGAGACGGCGCAGCGCGTGCTCGACGAGGCTCGGCTCTTCCTCGAGGCGGCCTACGCCTGCACGGAGCGACTGCTCGAGGCGTCGCAGCCCGCCAGCGAGATCAACCGAGCTCCCAGCCGCCCACGAGACCGAGCATGATCCCCCAACGAATCCGCGTGAAGCTCTACGCCAAAGACGCCTCCGAGACGGACAGCGCCCCCTTCGTGGCCCTCTTCCACGACTTCATCCGCGAGTCGTGTCTGCCGGGCCTGTGGATCGACGTCGTGGACTACGGTCACGTCCCGCGCGGTCCGGGGGCGCTGCTGATCGGCCACGAGGCGGACCTGAGCTGGGACACGCTCGACGGCCTCCCCGGGCTGTCCTTCACGCGCAAACGCGGCGAAGCGAAGAGCCTGGAAGCGGCGCTGCGGCACACGCTGGAGTGCGCGCTTCGAGCCGCGGCCGCTGTCGAGACACGCTCGCGGACGCGCCTCTCGCGCACAGGCATCGGCGTGACCTGCATCGACCGCCTGCGCGTGGCACATGACGAGGTCCGGCTCGCGCCGCTTCGCGCAGCCCTCGAGGCCGCCGCCGAGCACGCGCTGCCCGGACATGGGCCGGTCACGATCGAGCGAGGGGATCCGCGCGCCTGCGTCAGCCTGCGGATCTGAGGAACATCACGACGGGCGCTCGAGCTCGAGCTCCTGCAGCCGCGGGATCAAGGGCGCGTCCGCCGCTGGCAGATCTCGCGCACCGAGTTCCTCCACGGGACACCACTCGTGATCGGCGATCTCGAGGTGGCGGATCTCCCCGCGGACGATCTGACAGTCGTAGAAGAGCAGCAGCACGTCGCGATCCTCGTAGGCGTGAAATACGACGTCGATGATCGCGCCCACGGCGAGCTCCACACCGCACTCCTCGAGGCATTCGCGGCGCACGCACTCGCGCGGAGACTCCCCGGCTTCGAGCTTGCCGCCGGGGAATTCCCACAGCCCCGCGAGGTGCGTGCCCGCGGGGCGCTGAGTCAGCAGCACCCTGTCTCGCTGGCGTACGACCGCGGCCGCCACCACCAGGCGAGGTCTCGCTCGCTCGGCGCTCACTCCACGTGCAGGTCGTTGCCGAGCGCCCAGTCCTCGCGTTGGCGTACGGCGTCGCTGGGCCCAGCCAAGGTCACCTGGGTCTGCTCCTCGCGGTTGGAGGTGGAGTCCGCGGGGCTCTCCAGCAGGACGATCAGCCGCCCCTCGAAGAGGCCCACGGCGCGCAGATTCAGCCACGGCAGCGAACGCGCGTGGAGATCGCCAAAGCGTGGCGCGAAGTCTTCGGACGTGCGCAGGCTCATGCGCGCGGCGACGCCATGATGGACTCCGCGCGCGTCGAGCAGACGCACCTCATCGAATTCCGGACAGGAATCCAACGACTTTACCCAAGAAACTAACTCTGCCAGACGGTCGTCAAAAAGGTCCATGCGGCCTCCTCGAAGCGGACCCCCATACGGTGCTCCCCGAGCGAGGATGCCACAAGGGCGGAATGCTCTCCACGTTGAGACTGCTCACGCTCATGGAGTCCGAGGCCCGAGTTCGTGCGAACCTCGGAGCCGGAGATTGACCGCGCAGTCCCGGCACCGTATCCCACGCGCGATGACACACACGCTCAAGGTCGCCGTCTTGGGAGCCACGGGGCTCGTGGGCCGCAGCATGCTCGAGATCCTCGAGCAGCGGGCGTTTCCCGTGGGTGAGCTGGTTCCCTTGGCGTCGGCACGCAGCGCAGGTCGTCGGGTGAGTTTCGGAGACCGCGAGCACGAGGTGCGCGCCGTCTCCGAGCAGGCCTTCGAGGGTGTGGACCTGGCGCTCTTCAGCGCGGGCGCGGGGCCGTCGCGTGAGTGGGCCCCGATCGCCGCAGCCGCCGGCGCGCTGGTGATCGACAACTCCTCCGCCCACCGAATGGATCCCGCGGTTCCCCTCTGCGTCCCGGAGGTCAACCTCGAACAGGCGCGCGATCCGGCCAAGGGCATCGTGGCCAACCCCAACTGCTCGACGATTCAGCTGATGGTGGCGCTCGCGCCGCTGCACCGGGAGAGCCCTCTGAGACGGATCGTCGTGTCGACCTACCAGGCTGTGAGCGGCGCCGGCCTGCGCGCCAGCGAGTGCCTCGAGGCCCAACGACGCGCGCTCGCTGCGGGCGACGAGCCTGAAGCGGGAGCCCTGGGCGACGTGCTGGCGGGAGATCTGCTGATGCACTGGAGCCCGGATCCAGCCACGGGCTACCAGGAGGAGGAGCTGAAGCTGATCCACGAGAGCCGGAAGATCCTCGAGTCGCCTACGCTCCGAGTCTCGCCCACCTGCGTGCGGGTGCCGGTGGTGACGGGCCACGCCGAGGCGGTGAGCATCGAGTGCGCCGCGGCCATCACCCCGGAGCGCGCGCGTGAGCTGCTGCGCGCAGCGCCTGGGGTGGAGTTGGTCGACGATTTTCCCGCGGGCGTCTACCCGAAGCCCTCCATGGCCGCGGGACGAGACGCCGTGCTGGTCGGCCGCGTGCGGGAGGATCTCGGTCTCCCCGGGGGACTCTCCCTCTACGTGGTCGCCGACAACCTGCGCAAGGGCGCGGCGCTCAACGCCGTGCAGATCGCGGAAGGCCTGCTGCTGCCATGAACGTGTCCTTTTGTCAGCGCAGCCACTCCGGGGCGGCTTGTCGTGTCAGACTGTCCAGGTGGGTTGACTCGACAGCGGATGCTACGAGACTTTCCCTATGGACCGAACCTTGCTTGAATCGAGCACCATGACGCGCACCGTCCCCTCTCTCCTCATGGCCGTGGCCCTCGGGCTCGCCCCTCGACCCGCTGCGGCGCAGTTCACCAGCGGCAACATCACCCTCACGCTCTTCCAGGTCATGGAGGACGGCGTGGTGACGCGCACCTCGGACACGGATCTGGGCAAGGCCCTGAACGGCATCCAGTGCGACAACGCAGCCAACGTGATGCTGAACTTCACCACCAACAACGTACCCAGCGCGATCCTGTTCCTGGATCTGTGGGTCGGCACGCCATCGGAAGACTGCTCCGTGACCGAGTCGCGTACGCCAGGAGACCGACGGATCTGCAGCCACCTCCCACAGGATCCGGTGATCGACGCCACGGATGGATCCTTCAGCGTCTCCCTGGCGGATCTAATTGCCGGCTCCACGGCCTGCGACACGGGTGGCAGCGAGGTCTCGCTATTTCTGTGGGCCTTGGCCACGGGAGAGTCCGAGACCACCGGGGACATCACCACCGCCCAGTACGGCTTCGTCCAGTTCGCGGTCGATCCCACCCCACCCGCGGCGCCCGTGCCCAACGAGACGGCCTCCAGCGGAGACACCGCCATCTCCATCACCTGGCCCGCTGTGGGAGAGATCGACGTGACCTATCGCGCCTACGTGGACACGGCCTCGGGCAGCTGTGAGGCGACGACTCTGGTGGCAGGAGCGCCGGCACCCGTCGATGTGACTGGCATCATCAGCCGCAGGACCGGCTCCGACGCGCGCAGCATCAGCCTCAACGGAGCCAGCCTCGGCCTGACGGACCGACAGAGCGCGGCGGTCGCCATCACCGCGGTCGACGCCAACGACAACGAGAGCCCCATCTCGCAGATCGTCTGCATCACCCGTGTCCCCACGGCGGGCTTCTGCGACGTCTACGCCGCGGATACGGGAGAGAGCTGTCCCCAAGGCTGCAGCGTGAGCCCGCCGGGTACGAGCCCCTCTCCCCTTCCTCTGCTCGTTCCCTTCGCGCTCATCGCCCTGGGTCTCAGCCGCCGCCGGAGCCGTCGATGATCAAGCCTGCCCCGATCCTCCTGCTCTGCGCCAGCCTGGCGTTCGCACTCGTCCTGCCCGAGGCCGCGCGTGCGCAAGGCTTCAGCTCTTCGTCGTGGTCGCACAGCAGCCGGCAAGAGCACCGCTCCATGGAGCACACCACCATGGAGCTGCGCATCGGCTCCTACACGCCCGACACGGGCAGCAGCGCCTTCTCCCAGATCTTCGGCGGAGACTCGGGCCCGATGATCGCCTTGGAGATCGACGCCCACCTCTTCCGCATCCCCCACGTGGGCATCGTCGGCCTGGGTCTCTCGGCGGGCTTCGCTCGCTATCGCGGGCGCTCGTGTACGGTCGCGGGCGATGGCAGCCCGGTCTGCGGCGGCTCGGGCGCCAACGGCGGGGAGAAAGCCAAGCTCCTGCTCCTACCTGTCTCCACCATGGCTGTCCTGCGGGTGGACGCCTTGGCGCGTGACTTCGGCATCCCCTTTATCTTCAGCGGCAAGCTGGGCCTCGACACCATCTTCTTCCGATCGCGCACCGGCGGACGCGTGGACGGTGAGGGGAAAACCTTCGGCCTGCGCTGGGGCCTGCAGGTGGCTCTGGAGCTCGATTTCCTCGACATGCGGGCCGCGCGCGCCCTGGACGAAGACTGGGGCATCAACCACAGCTTCATCTTCTTCGAGCTGTACGGTTCGACCGCCAACTCCACCATGGCCTTGGGCGACCGCACCTTCGCCGGTGGCCTGGGCATGACCTTCTGATCCCGGGCCATGGCCCCCAGCACCGCCTTGCGCAGCTCTCGGCGCTTCCCGCACTGGGTCAGACTTCGCCTCGCCTATGACGGCACGGACTTCTCCGGTTGGCAGCGACAGCCCGGCCAGCGCACCGTGCAGGGGGAGTTCAACCGGGCGCTGGATCGCGTGGGCATCCCGCACTCGGGGAGCTACGGCGCGAGCCGCACGGACGCGGGTGTGCACGCGGAGGCTCAGGCCGTCTCCTTCGGAGCCAGCCGCGAGTTGGCACCGGGCCGGTGGATCCTCGCCATCAACGGGGAGCTGCCCGACGACATGGCGGTGCGCACCGCCGTCTCCGCCCCCTATCGCTACGACCCCCGCTACGACGCGCTGGAGAAGACCTACCGCTACCTGGTGCAGCTAGGCCCCACGCGAGATCCCCTCTGGCGCCAGCGCGCCCTCTGGCTCGGGCCACGGCTCTCGCGACACGATCTCCGCGTGCGCAGAGCCTGCGCGCGTGACTGGCTCGACCTGGACGCGATGCAGAAGGCGTGCGAGACCCTCGAAGGCCAGCACGACTTCCGCGCCTTTCGCTCCTACCGGGACCGACGCGACGAGACCCATCGCACGCTCCTCGAGCTGCGCCTCGAGCCCGACGTCTTCGGCCACACGGGCCTGCTCGGCATCCGCGTTCGTGGCGACGGCTTCATGCACAACATGGTCCGGATCCTCGCCGGCACCTTGCTCGACGTGGGCCGCATGCGGATCCGGCCCGAGGACATCGCCGCCATGCTCGGCCCGGAAGCTACGCGCCGCATGGCAGGCCCCACGGCTCCCGCCCGAGGGCTCACCCTGGTCTCGATGATCCTGGGCGCCGACGTGCCTCCCGAGCCAGACTGACGCATCATGGCGCCATGTCCTGCTCGCTGAAGCCCCTGGCGCTCCTCTTGCCGCTGCTCTGCCAGCTGGCGGTGGCGCAGGCGCAGACCACGCCCAAGGTCGCGGTGGTGGTGGCCGGTGATCCGGAGGCCGAGCTGCGAGAGCTCGCCCACAGGCTGAGCGCAGCGATGGACGCCTCCCCCGAGCTGCGGCTGCCCAGCGACCGTGGACTCACGGCGGCCATGCGAGGCGAGCCCGCGCCAGCGGAGGACGACGGCCTCGGGCGTGTACGCAGCCTACGCCGGAGGCTGGGCTGGGAGCCGACACGCGACGCCGCTCCGCTGCACAGGCTGGGGCGCGGCGCGGGAGTCCAGGCGCTCGTCGTGCTGCGCAGCGCGACCCAGGGCGTCACCCTCGAGGTCTTCGATGTGGGCGCGGGGCGCTTCTACGAGGACGCTCTGCCGCTCGACTTGGACGAGCCCGAGGCCAACCTGCCCTTCATCATCTCCCGAGCGCGCGCCGCCCTCCGGCGCGCGCGAGGACAGATCGCCTCCACCCCCATCGCCGAGCAGACTCACGCTGCGCAGCGCGACTCCGCGACGCCGCCCAGCGCCGCCACGGCTGAGGATCCGCCGCCCGCGGAGCACGGCGTCCGCAGCTGGTTCAAGCACAACTGGGCCTACATCGTGGGCGGTGTGCTCTTGGTGGGCGTCGCCCTCGGCTACGGCCTCTCGGCCCGCCGTGGTGGCTCCTCCTCCCAGCCCACGCTGCGCTTCCGCCCCGGTGGAGACTAGCCGGCTCGCGGAGCGGCGACTTTGGCGTCAAGCTAGGGCCATGGGCCTGGCTGCTCTCCGATGCTCGACTCGACGCGCCATCGCCACGCTGCTCTGTGCGCTGAGCTGGACGCTGGCTCCGCTGCAGGCTGGGGCCCAGGCGCCCGCCGACGTCGCCTTGGAGTCTCGCGAGGCGAGCCCCTTGCCCGACGCACCTCGAGGCTACGAGACCGCGGCAGACGCGCGCGCGACCTGGATCTACCCTCGCGCGGCTCGCTCCGAGGTGCAGGAGCTGCGAGACGTCTTGCCCGAGTTGAGGCGCGAGATCGGCGCCGCTCTGGGGGCGGTGGACACCGCGCCGCTCAGCCTGCGCGTCGCCACCGGCCCCGAGGCGCTGCAGATGCTCGCTCCCGCGGACGCGCCACCGCCGGGCTATGCGTCGGGCGTCGCCTATCCAGCGCGCGGGCTGATCCTGCTCAGCCTGACGGCGCCCGAGAGCGGCGAGCGACCCGCGATGGAGTCTCTGCTGCGGCACGAGCTCGCGCACGTCGCGTTGCATCGGAGGGTACGTGGGGCCAGCGTCCCGCGTTGGTTCACCGAGGGGCTGGCCGTACAGCTCGCAGGAGGACAAAACCTCGCGCGCATTCGAGCGCTCTGGGGCGCCTCGTCCGGGGACCACCTGCTGCCCCTATCCCAGCTCTCGCGATCCTTCCCGTCGCGCGCCTTCGAGGTCAACGTGGCCTACGCCCAGAGCGCCAGCCTGGTGGGATATCTCATGCGACGCCCGGATGGACGCGAGAGCCTGTCGGCGGCCTTTGACGAGATGGCGCAGGGAGCCGCCTTCGACGACGCCATCGAGCACGCCTATGGCATGGATCTCGGAGCTCTGGAGGCCCACTGGCGAGCGGACCTGCAAGAGCGCTATCACTCGTGGCCCCTAGCCTTCGGCGGCGGCAGCGTGTGGCTCCTGGCCATCTTGATGCTGGTCGTGGGGTTCTTCCGCAAGCGCCGCAGAGAGAAGATCAAGCTCGCCCACTGGGCGGAAGAAGAGCGCGCGCTGGACAGCGCCCTCTCCGCCGTCGACCTGCGCCTGCTGCAGACGCTGCCACCTCCGCCAAGAGCGGACGCGAGCGTGCCCAGCGTCGAACACGAAGGCCAACGTCACACGCTGCACTAGCGGGAGCCGGCTGCGAGGATCGCGCAGCGGGCTCGGCCTTCAGCTCGAGGCCTTGGCCTTCTTGGGATCGATCGCGAAGGGGGGCGTGGTGCCGTCCTTGGCGAGCTTCTTCTTGCGGTCCTGACCGGACTTGCGGCGCTTGTTGAGGCGCTGAACCTTGGTCTTGCTGCTTCCGAACATGATGCGCTCCGAGGAGGGAGGGAGTCTTGGGGGTCGCTTTCCTAGCCCGGACGCCCGCAGACGTCAATCCGCGAACGTGGCGCCGAAGTGGCCCTCGGCCGTCAGCTCGCGAAAGCAGGCGTGGAGCCTGCGGGTCACGGGGCCAGGCTCTCCGCTGCCGATCGCGACTCCGTCGGCGCACACGATGGGCACGACCTCGCGCAGGCTGGAGGTCAGGAAGCACTCCTCTGCGCCATACACGTCGGAGGCGAAGAGCACGTCCTGCTCCAGAGGGACGCCGGATCGCTGGGCGGCCTCGAAGACCGCGGCCCGAGTCACCCCCGCCAGGATGCCCGCCTCCGGGCGCGGCGTCCGCACACGCCCCCGCTGCACGATGAAGACGTTGGAGCTGGCTCCCTCTCGGAGCTGCCCCTCGGGACCGACCAAGAGCGCCTCATAGGCCCCGCCTCGCCTCGCCTCGTGCGCCGCCAGCAGGTTGGCCAGGTAGTTGCTCACCTTGGCGCCGGCCGCGGGGCTGCCGGGGAGCGCGCCGCCGGGCACCAACGCCACGGCCACGCCTCGCTGGTAGAGGTGCTCGGGCTGAGCCGCCAGAGGCGAGAGGATCAGCAAGCGCGTGGCCGTGCCCGCTGTGGTCGGGTCGAGGGAGAGGGGGCCACGACCGCGCGTCACCACCACGCGCAGCTTCAGCTCCCGCGCCGCGAACGCCGCGAGCGCCAGGTCGATCTCATCTGCGAGCTGCGCCAGCGACAAGGGTAGGCGGATCCCCACGCGCTCCGCGGAGCGCCCGAGCCGTCGCAGATGCATGCCCAGACCGAACACGACGCCGCCATAGGTGCGCATCACCTCGAACACGCTGTCGCCATAGAGGAACCCGCGATCGAAGACGGAGACGCTCGCCTCGTCGGGCGCGACCTGTCGCCCATCGAGCCAGACGCTGTGGTTCGACGACACCGTGGCTCAGCCGCCCTTGATCTCCGCCAGCCTCGCCACCGCCAGCGGATGCTCGCGATCCTCGGCCACGGCCCGCTCGAGCATGGAGCGCGCCTTGCGATCGTCGCCCTCGTGCGCGGCGATGTCGCCCAAATAGTAGTAGACGTCCGCCTTGGTGATGACGTCCTCGGGCTTCAGCTTCTGGAGCAGCAGCGCGCGGAAGGTCTTCTGTGCGCCGGCGTAGTCCCCTCGCTCGTGACGAATCCGGCCGAGGTCCCGCAGGATGGCCACGCTCGTGAGGTCGATGCGGAAGGCCGCCTCGAAGTGCTTCAGCGCGGCGTCTGCGTCGCCCATGCCCTCGAGCGCTCGCCCCAGGCGGTGGTGATACTGGGCCAGCTCCTTGTGCCGACGCCCGCCGAAGGACTCGATGATCTGCTCGAGCACCGGCACGGCGTCCGCCTGCCGACCCGCGGCGATGTAGAGATCGCAGAGGGGAAGCAGGATCTCACGGTCTCCCTCCGCAAGCTCCGCCGCCTGCTCGAGGTAGCCCGCGGCGGTGGCGGGATCCTCCAAGGTGTCGGAGTAGAGCTGGCTGACGCGCTTGAGCAAGGTCACCTTCTCGGCCGGGTCTCCGGCTCCCTCCACACCCGCCGCCAGCAGCTCCGCCAGCTTTCGGTGCTCGGCGTGCCGCTCGTAGTGGGCCTCGAGCAGCGCGCCCGTGCTCGCCGCAGCCGCGACGTCGAGCTCGTGGGCCCGCAACAACGCGGCCTCCGCCCGAGGCGCGTCCTCGAGCTTCTCCTCGGCCACCACCGCCAGGCAGAGGGCGGTCTCCACGGCCTGCTCCCCCGATTGCAGCGCCAGCAGCCGCTCGAGCACGTCCGCCTCCGCGCCCGCGTCCTGCGCCTCCCGGTGAAGCGAGAGCAAGGCGTCGAGGGTGGCGCGATGCTCCGGATCGATCGTCAGCACACGCTCGAACGTGGCGCGCGCCGCCGCCGGGTCGTGTCGCTGGGTCAGGTGCAGCTCCGCCAGCTGCGCGAGGTAGGCCATCGCCCGATCGGGCTCTCCCTCGGCACGCGAGGAGAGCAGCTCGACCAGATCGTCCCAGCGCTCCAGAGCGGTGAGCAAGCGCGTGAGTTCGTCCTGCGCCTCGACGTGGGAGGGGTCGAGAGCGAGGATCTCCCGGAGCTGCGCGAGGGCCTCCTCGGGGCGCCCGAAGGCCTTCTCCGAGAGGGACGCCAGGCGCACGCGCAGGGCGATGCGGAGCTCGTCCGAGGCGGCCTCTCCGAGCCGCGTCTCGAGTAGGTCGCGCAGGTCCTCCCAACGCTCGGCCTCGCTGTAGAGCTGCTCGAGGGCGTCCTGCGCAGAGGCCTCTGCCGGCGAGAGCTCGAGCAGCTGAAGGTAGGCGGCGATCGCCTGCGGTACGTCTCCGAGCGGACCCCGATAGAGATCCGCCAGGCGCCGCGTGAGCGAGACACGAGCGTCGAGGGAGTCCTCGACTTCGACGCGCCGCGTGAGCAGGCTGGCCACCTCGGAGAAACGCCCCTGCCCTTCCCGCAGTCGCGCGAGCTCCTCGAGGCCGTGGGGGTCCTGTGGATCCACCGCCAGGGCCGCGTCCAGACACTCGGCCGCCGCGTGCACGTCCCCCAGAGCCGACTCGGCCAAATGCGCCGCGGCGAGCAAGCGCGCCTTCTTCGTCTCCGGATCCATCTCGATGGCCGCCCACGCGCGCTGCGCCGCGAGCAGCTCCGCCTCACGTCCGGGAGACGAGAGCACGCCGATCAGCGCCTCGTGGGCCTCGGTCGCGTCGGGGTCAGCGTCGATCGCCTCCCGCAGACACGCCTCGGCAGCGGCGGCGTCCGAGAGCCGATCGCGGTACCAGCCGGCCGCGCGCAGATTCAGATCGCGACGCAGATCCCTGTCGACCTCGCTGCGGGTGCACGCCTCCCGGACCAACCCCCGCAAGTTCTCCCACTCGCCCGAGGCCTCGGCCAAGCGCTCCAATTCATCGAGCAGCTCCGTCTCTCGTGGATCCTCCGAGAAGGCCCGACGGGTGCACGCCAAGGCCTTGCCCAGATCGCCGATCTCCTGCTCCCAGAGCGCGGCCGCCTCACGCAGCAGAGACACGCGTTCGCCCTCGCTCTCCGCCATGTCGATGCGGACGTCGTAGAGCCCGACCACCTTGTCGGCCGCGCCCACGTCACGGTAGGCGCGGTCGAGCACCTCCACGACCTCGAGGGCGAGCTCGGGGCTACTGGTCAATCCCTCCAGCGCGCTCAGGGCGCGGAGATCGTTGGGATCCCGCTCGAGCACCTCTTGGAACGCGGCGAAGGCGCCACGCAGATCCTGAAAATGCTCCTGACGCAGGCGACCCAGGCGGATGGTCAGCTCGCTCCCGTGGCTCGGATCCGTGGCGAGTTGAATCCTGCGCTCCAGCACCTCGGCCAGCTCCGAGTAGCCTCGAGACGCCTCATAGAGACGGTCGAGGGCGGCCAGGATCTCTTCGTCGTCGCCGACCTGCTCCGCGGCTCGGACGTAGGCCTCGATGGCGCGCGGCGGATCGCCGAGGGGCTCCTCAGCGAGGCTGGCGAGGCGCATGTAGAGGCTGCGCGCGACCATGGGATCCATGCACGCCATCGCCCGAGTCGTCAGCGTGTCCGCCAGCTCGGAGTGCGCCCCGAGGGAGTCGGCCAAGCGAGAGAGATCCGTGAGCGTGGCCTCGTCGGAGGCGTCCTCGGCCAAGGCGCGAGTCAGGGCGTCGAAGGCGGCGCGGGCGTCCTGGCAGCCGTCCTCGCGGATCTGCGCTAGGCGCTTCAGCTGCGCGGCGCGCTCCAGCGGATCCGTCGTCGACTCGGCACGGCGCTCCACCAAGCCCGCGAGGTCGTCCCAGCGCTCCTGCACCAAGACCAAGGGCTCGAGGATCTCCGAGACGGATTCACGATAGTCCTCCAGCCGGCTGATGCGGATCAGCGCCGCGATGGAGGGCTCGTGGTGGCTGTCGAGCTCGAGCGCCTGACGGTAGCGATCGATCGCCTCCGGCACGTCGTCGAGCTCGCGCTCGAGCAGCTCGCCCGTCCGATGCACGAAGCCCACACGCTCGGCCACGCTGGGCGCCATGCCCGCGGAAAGCTCCAGGCTCTCGAGCAGCTCGGGCCACATGGCCTGCCGCTCGTAGAGTCGGCCCAGCCCCTCGAGCGCCTGAGCGTTCCCAGGATCACGCTCGAGCACGAGCCTCAAGGCGTCGATGGCCTCGTGGGGTTGACTGAGTTGGGTCTCGAGCAGCGACGCGAGGCGCAGCCCCACCTCCACCTGGGTCTCTAGCTCCTGCTCCACCTCGAGCCTGCGACCGAGCACCTGAGCCAGCTCCTCACGGCGCCCTTGCTCCGAGTAGAGCCGGTCGAGGGCCTCGTAGGCGATCACGTCCGTGTCGTCCTCCATGGTCGCGCGCCGGTAGGTCTCCACCGCCGCCTCGGGATCGCTCAACAGCTCCTCGAGCACGGAGCCCGCGCGGCGCAGCAGCTCGGCGCGCTCGGCCGGATCATACGAGCGCTCGGTCTTGCGGCTGAGCACATCCACCAGGCCGCGCCAGTCGCCCACCATGGTGTGCAGCGCCTCGAGCATGTCGAGACCGCTGGTGTCGTCCGGGTCGAGCTCCACCAGGCGCTCGTAGGTCTTGATCGCCGCGCGCGGATCGCCCCGGCGCTCGTCGTGCACGCGCGCCATGGCGGAGAGCAGGCTCGCGCCCAAGCTAGGATCGTCCATCCCCTCGAGGGCACGCTCGTAGGTCTGAATCCAGCCATCCCAGGCGTCGAGGGAGCCGGCCAGCCGATCGATCTCCCCGCGGACGGCCTGGTCGTGGGGCTCGGCCACGAAGGCTCGGGAGTAGGCGTCGAGGGCGCGCTCTGCGTCCGAGCCGCGCTCCTCGTGGAGCCGACCCACCTCGGCCAGGAGCTGCGCCCGATCCACGGCGTCATCCGCCATCTTCGCCTGCGCCTCGAGCACGGCGACCAGCTTTCGCCACTCGTCCGCGGCGCGATAGAGCGGCTCGAGCAGGCGCGTGATGCGCAGGCGGTGCTCGTCTCCGACCACCAGCTTCTCGAGCAGCTCGATGGCCTCGGCGTGGGCTCCGTCGGCCTGCACGATCTCCTCCAGCAGATCGATGGCGCCCGACTCGTCACGCAGGCGTGTGGCCATCAGCTCCGCGAGGGAGAATTTCAAGGCGTGGGTCTCCTCGAGCCCCTCGGCCTCGTCCACCCGGAAGGCGAGGTGCTCACCCAGCTCTTGCCAGCGCTCCGCGGACGCGAGCAGACGCCCCCGAGCGTCCGCGGCCTCGCGCGAGCTGGGCTCGACCAAGAGGGCCTCGCGCCAGGTGTCGAGGGCGCCATCAGCGTCCCCGAGGCGCTCCTCTTGAAGCTGCGCCGCCAGGCGCAGCAGCGCCGCGCGCTCAGGCTCCGTCCCGGACACCTCCGCCCGCTCACGGTAGAGCGCCAGCAGAGCGTCCCATTGGTCCGTGCGCTCCAGCACCTCGCGCAGCGCGTCGAAGGCCGCGTCATCCGTCGGGTCGAAGGAGAGGACGCTCCGATACAGAGGCGCCGCCCGGCGTGGATCTCCGCCCTTCTCGTCGAAGAGCCGCGCCGCGGTGAAGGCGAGCTTCGCCGTCTCCGGCTCGTCCACACCCACCTCGTCCAGCGCCGAGGCGTAGATCTCGGCCAGGCGGACCCAGCGGTCGAGCACGCGCGCCAAGCGAGAGAGCGTCTCCCACACCTCGGGGTCGCGGGGATCCTCGCGGAACAGGCGCGCGTAGGTCTCCATCGCTCCCTCGAGGTCCTCGAGGTAGTCCTCGTGGATCTCCCCGAGGCGGCGCAGCAGCTGCTTGCGACCGTCGAGGGAGCTCTCCGCCAAGAGCCGCGCCTCGAGGGCGCCCGTGACGTTGGGCCAGTCCATCTTGGCCAAGAACACGCCCTCGAGGATCTCCGCGGCCGTGCCCCGATGATCCTCCGTGGCCATCAGCTCTCGCAGCGCCGTGATGCTCGGGGCGTGGTCGGGATCGCGCGCCAAGGCGGCGCGAAAATCGTCCACAGCGGAGTAGGCGTCGTCCAGGTGATCCACGCGCACACGCCCGAGGGCGTAGCGCAGCCCAGCCTCGTCTCCCTCCGGATCCAGCTCGTCCAGCTGACGCTCGTAGAGGGCGGAGAGAGCCATCCAGCGATCGGTCTTGGCGTAGAGCCGGGCGAGGGCCTCGTAGGCCTCGGGCCGAGCGCGCTCCGAGAGCACCTCTTCCAGAGCCTCGATGGCCTCTCGTGGAGCATTCGTGTGCTGCTCGCAGATCTCCGCTTGGCGCAAGAGCAGACCGGCGCGCTCCTCCGGCGAGTCGCTGATCTCCGCCTGTCGGCGCAGCACATGAAGCAAGGCGGGGTAGTCGCCGCTGGCCGTGTGCAGCGCCTCGAGGGCGTCGAGGGCGGGTCGGTGATCGGGTCGCGCCTCGAGCACCTTGTCGAGGAATTCCCGAGCCGCAGCCGGATCGGCCAGGCGATCGCGCGAGACCTCCGCCAGGCCCATCAACAGCTCGGTCTGGACATCCGCGTCGTAGATGTCCGCGCTGATCCCGCGCAAACAGGCGACGTACTCGGCGTGCTTCTCGGACAGCTCCGCCAGGCGCCGGTACTCGACCAACAGGGCGCCGAGATCCGGCTCACCCATGGCTGAAGGCAGCGCCTCACCCAGCAGCCCGAAGGCCCGGGCGGCGTCCTCGAGGCCCAGCTCCGCCACCTCGGCGGCCCGGCGCAGAGCGGCCAGGCGCTCCATGGGATCCTGCCCTTGGGCCTGAACCTCGAGAGCGTCGATCAGCTCGGCCCACGCGCCTCGACCCTCGTAGAGCGGAACGAGCACGCGCGCGGCGGCCCCGCGATGCTCGCTGTCGGGATCCGTGACGATCTCCTCGAGGGCGTTCACCGCCCCGGCGTGATCGAGGCGCACGGCCAACACCTCCCCATAGGTCTCGATGGCGCGCTCCACGTCATCCGTGTGGAGCCTCATGAGCTCGGCCGCCGCGAAGCGCAGCTCGGCCGCCTCCTCCGCCTCTTCTGCCTGCTCGATGCGCGTCTCGAGCACCTCGAGCAGGTCGTACCAGCGCTCGCTCTTGCGGTAGAGCCGCCCGAGGGCGTCGAGGGTCTCCGCGTCCGCTCCGAAGCGTCCGAGGAGCTCGTTGTAGGCCACGATGGCGTTCTCGATGTCGGCCAGGCGCTCTTCGTAGACGCTGCCGACACGGCGGCACAGGCGCCGCTGCTCCTGCTCGTCGCCGGACGCCTGCTCCATGGAGGAGAGCACGCCGATCAACTTCTGCCACTGCTCTCCTCGCGTGTAGAGCCGCTCCAATGCGCCCAGGGCGGCCACGTCTGCGGGATCGTCGTCGAGCCGGCGGCGGTGAGCGGCGATCGCGTGATCGACGTCGTCGAGGGTGGTCTCGTAGAGTTCGGCCAAGCGCAGCAAGAGCGCGCCCCGCGCCTCGGGCTCCGCCTCGAAGCGAGCCTGCCGCTCGAGATCCTCCGCCAGCGCGTCGTAGCGCTCCGCCGCGAGGTGAAGCCGCTCGAGGGCGCGTGAGGCGGCGACCACGGGCTCGGCGTTCTCTGGATCCGCCGCGATCAAGCGCGAGTAGGCGGCCTCCGCCTTGGCCGCGTCTCCCACGGAGTCGTCCCACACGCGCGCCAACTCCAGCAAGAGTTCGGCCGCTAGATAGGGCGAGTCGCCGACGCCCTTCACCGCCCGCTCGAGCACCTCCGCCCGCTCACGCTGAGCGTCACGGATGGCGGCGAGCCGCGCGAGCTCCTCCCGCGGACCGGGATCGGCGGGATCAGCCTCGAGGGCGCTCGCGACAGCAGCGAAGGCGCCGTCGAGATCGTGCAGTCGATCCTCGCGCAGGCGCGCGATGCGCATCGACAGGCCCACACGGGCGCCCACCTCGGAGACGTCCTCGAGCTGAATGTCGAGCACGCGGGCGAGCTCGGCCCATGCCCCCTGCCCGTCGTAGAGAGGCTCGAGGATGGACGCCACCCGCTGCCGTTGGGACGGCTCTGAAGACAGACGCTCGAGGGCCTCCTGCGAGCGCAGGTGCGTCGGGTTCGTCTCCAACACGCGCTCGTAGCAGTCCACGGCCTGTCCGGGATCGCCCAGGCGCTGTTCGTAGATCTCGCCGAGCTCGTAGGTGATCTCGAGGGCGTCCTGGCCCTCCGCGCGCTCGAGTTCCTGACCCATCAGCGCCACCAGATCGCGGAAGCGCTCCGTCCGACGGTAGAGCCTGTCCAAGGCCCGACGGCTGGCCGAATGCTCCGGGTCGAGCTCGAGCACGTCTTGGTAGGAGCGAATCGCCAGCTCGGGATCGTCGAGCAGCTCCTCGAAGAGGAAGCAGACCTGAAGCAGCAGCTCGAGCTTCTGCTCGCCGTCCAAGGTCTCGGCGATGCGGTTGCGATAGAGCAGCTGCAACTCGTCCCAACGCTCGCCGTCGGTGTACAGCTCCTTCAGCGCCAAGAAGGCGCGCTCGTCGAGTGGATCCGCGGCCAACACCAGCTTGTGGTAAGGCTCCGCGGCGGATCTCTCCCCGAGCACGATGTCGTAGAGTTCGGCCACCCGGCGCGAGAGCTCGGAGCGCGCGCGATCGGTCAGATCGCCAGCCTCGATGGCCGTCGCCAGAGCGGTCGCCAGAGCCTCGTGGGTCTCGGCCGCGTCGGCGGCCACGGAGAGACGCCCCCAGATGCTCTCGTCCTCGGGCCGATCCAAGAAGGCCGCCTCCAGGGCCGAGTAGGCGGCCGCCGGGTCCCCGAGCTCGGTGGCCGCGAGGTCCGCCAGACGCAGGTTGAGGTCGCGCTTCTCTTCTTCGTCGCGAGTGACCCGCAGACGCGCCTTGAGCAGCTCCGAGAGCTTCCCGTACTCGAGGCGAGCCTCGTAGGCGGGCTCGAGGATCCTGCCGATGGCCTCGCCGCGGCTCTCGTCCGCGTCCCGCAGGGCCTCGAGCCCGGCCGCGGCCTCGACGTTGGTCGGATCGAGCTCGAGCAGCTCCGCGTAGCACGACTCCGCGCCGATGGAGTCACCCAAGCGGGTCGCGAGCAGATCGGCGAGACGCAGCCTCGAGCTCACGGCCTCCTCCGCCGTGGCGTCCTCGACGCGTCGGCGCAGCACGCTCACCACCTCGTCCCAGCGCCCCGCGTCCACGGCCAAGCGATCGAGCGCGGCCAGCGCCTCGGCGTCGCCGGGGTCGAGTTCCAAGAGCGCCCGGTGGGCCGCGGCCGCGCCGTCGAGATCTCCCAAGGTCGCCTCGCGCAGCTCGGCGAGCTCGCGCAGCAGGGCGCGCCGCGTGTCGTCGTCTTGCGCACGCTCGAGCTGACGCGCGAGCAGCTGCGAGAGGGGCTCGAACTGTCCCTCAGCGCGGTAGATGGTGGCCAGCGCCTGCACGGTCTCGGCGTCGCCAGGAGCCTGCTCCAGGATGGCCTCGAGCTCACGGCCTCCTCCGGTCCGAGGCGCTCGGCCGCAACGCTCGCGATCCGGCGACGCAGCGCCATGCGCTCGGCGTCGTCGTCGGTGGCGTCCACGCGACTCGCCAGCACCTGCGAGAAGGGCTCCCAGGACCCGGCCGCCGCGGCCGCGCTCTCTAGGCGCTCGAGCACGACGGGCTCCGTGGGCGCGATGGCGTAGGCGCTGCGGGCCCAGCCGAAGGCCGCCGCCTCGTCACCCAGACGGGTGAGACAGAGCTCGCTCAGCCGATGGAGCTGCTCGATGCGCTCTTCCCGAGGCGTCTCCTCGGTCTGAGCGCCGAGCAGCACCTCGTGCAGACCCACGAGGCGCGCCCACTTCTCGTCGCGCTCGTAGATCGGGACCAGGGCGCGGGCCGCGTCCACGTTCTTGGGCTCGACCGAGAGGATGCGCTCGTAGTTGCGAAAGGCACGATGCGCCTCACCGATGCGCTCCCGGTAGATTTCCGCCGCGCGGAAGGAGAGCCGCACCTTCAGATCCACGTCCTCGGTGCGCTCGGCGGCGGTGCCGAGCACTTCCACCAAGCCCTCCCAATCGCCGCGCTCGGCGTACAGGGCCTCGAGGGAGGTGAAGTCTCCGGCCGCCACATAGGCCTCGCGCAGGGTGCGCATGGCGCGGCCGTTCTTGGGATCCACCGCCAGGATGCGCTGAAACGCGGAGGCGGCCTGCTCGGGCGCGTCGAGATGCTCTGCGTAAATGCCGCCGAGCTTGGTCAACACCCGCACCCGCTCCTTGTCGTCGCCCTCGTCCTTCACCCGGAGCTCGAGAGCGCGCGCCAGATTGGGCCAGTCCTTCTCGCGCTCGGAGAGCTTCTCGAGGGCCGCGAGGGCGCCTTCGGTCTCGGGCGATTCATCGACGATTTCACCCCAGAGGGTGATCGCGTCCGATTGACGATGAAGCCTGTCGCCGGCTAGACGCGCGAGCTCCACCTTCAGCTCGAGGGCCGCGCTCGCGTCCTCAGCCAGACCGAGCTCCTTCTCGAGCACATCGAAGAGCGGCTGATAGGCGCGCTTCTTGGTGTAGATGGTGCGCAGCTGCGCCAAGGCCGCGCGGTTGTCCGGCTGCACCTCGAGGATCGCCTCTAGGGGCTTGGTGGCTTGGTTGTAGTTGGCGAAACGCTCGAGCCAGATGTGGGCCACGCGCTCGAGCAGCACGACCTTCTCGGCCACCTCCTCGGTCGCCTCCGCGCGCCTCATGAGCACCTGGATCAGGTCGTTGTGGCGGCCCATGGCCTCGTAGGTCTCGCCCAACTTCTCGAGCGCGGGCAGGTCGCCGGGAGCCAGCTCGAGGATGGCGTTGTAGGTGTGCACGACCATGGTCTCGAGAGCGAGGTGATCGCGGTAGATCGGCACCAGCTCCCTCAAGAGCGTGACCTTGCGTTCGCCTTCGTCCTCGCCGAGGGCCTCGATCTCGGCCCGCATCACCTCGACCAGCGCGTTCCACTTCTCGGCCCGCCGGTAGAGGTCCGTCAGCGCGGCGCGCGCCTCGAGGTTGCCCGCGTCGATGCGCTGTACGGCCTTCCACGCGTCGATGGCGCGCTCCAATGTGGCCTCCGTCTCGGAAGCCTGCCGCGCGAGCTCGAGGGCGAGCTCGAGCTTCTCGTCAGCGCCACCGGCGACCCGCTGCGCGTCGGCCAGGATGGTGAGCAGTCGAGGGCGCTGCTCGTCAGTGGCGAGAAACTCACGATAGAACGACAGCATGCCAGCATTGCCCGGATCGATCTTTCGCAGGCGACCGAAGTAGGGCTCCGCCGCCTCGGGCTGCTCGCGGATACGCCAATGCACCATGCCGAGCTGAAGCAAGATCCCTCGCTCCTGTTCCAGCTTCTGGCGTGAGCGCAGGGCGTCCTCGTAGAGCGACACCAGGCTGTCCCAGTCCTCGGACTCCGTGTAGTGCGCCACCAGAAAGCTCATGGCCTCGTCGTGACCGGGGGCGAACTCGAGCACGTGGCAGTAGGCGTCGGCGGCCTTGGCGGCCTGCTCGAGCTTGTGGGCGTAGAGCCGCGCGGCCACCAGGAAGAGGTTGAGCTTGTCGTCGCGGCCTCGCGCGGCCCCTCCCGCCTTCATCAGCACGGCGGCCTCGTCCTTGGAGCGATCACGCGCCCGCAGGGTGACGCAGTAGAGGCGGGCGGCGCGCACGTCGCCGGGATCGGAACGCAGCGCGTCGCGGAAGAGCTTGTCGGTCTCGCGCGCCTTGCCCTTCTGCCGGTACTGCCACACCAAGGATCCGGCTCGCACGAGGAACGAGGTGCGCACCGTGGCGTCGGACGCGTCCTGCGCCTCCTCGACGAAGCGATCGGCGATGCGCCTCCAGCTCTCGGCCATCTGCTCGAGCTGCTCGAGGGCCTGCTGCACGCCCTCGTCCTCCGGGCGCACCTCGAGGGCCAGACGGTAGGCCTCGACCGCGCGGGTGGGCTCGAGCAGCTCCTCGTGACGCAGACGCCCTAGCTCCTTGAGCAGCGCGAAACGAAAATCGGGATCGTCCCCCGTGAGCCCCTGCTCGATCTCGATCAGCCAAGCGACCGCCTGGGCCTCCCCGCGGCGCTCGTGCTTGGCCCGCGCGGCCTCGAGCAGACGCAGCGGGGCCTCGCCCATGCGCTCGGGATCGCCGCTCTGAATCGCCTCGGAGAGCCCGTCGAAGGCCTCGCGATCGAGCGGATCGCGCTGCAACATGCCGAGGTAGTGGGAGACCGTCAGTGACGCCATCGTTTCACCTGCCGTCCCGGGACCCACGGCGGGGCGAGCGAGCGCGCTCGAATCAGGCCGTTTGCCGGACGTAAATGACCGGAAAAAAACAAGATTTACGAAGTATAAGGCGCGCCCTTGACCGGGCTCGGCGATGGTACCGGCGGGCGCCTCGGGCGATCAAGAGAAGACTTCGATCGCGGGGCAGATCCTGTGCTCGGCGCCGCTCCCCGGCTCGACACGGGAGCGCGGCTCAGCCGGCGCTCTCGGCTAGAACGCCATCAGGTATCCGGACCATCCGAGGGCGGCGAAGGTGACGACGCCGGCCGCGAGGTGGACGGTGGAGAGGGCGCGGAGCGTGCTGTAGTTGTTGGCGCGATCGATGCCGAAGCGCGCGCCGTTGGCGATCACGAAGCCGAGCCCCATCTGCACCGCCATGCCGATCAGGTGCACCCAGCGCAGCAGCTTGTGCAATCTCAGGCGCCGCGCGAAGGCGCCTCGACCTTCGTCCAAGCCGCCCGGATCGGGCATGGCGACGGCCAAGCTGAAGGTGGTCGTGTAGAGGGCGAAGGTGGTCAGCCCCGACAGCAGGTGCAGCCACGGAGTGCCCGAACATTGGCCCTGCCCGAAGGTGGCGTGACCGCGCGCACAGGGGTTATCCCTGCGGCTGGCGAAGGCCCCATAGAGGTTGCGGTACTGGATGATGCCCAGCGCCAGCGTGCCGGCCATGGCGGCGAAGGTGCTGATGCCGAGGATCTTGTGCACACCGGCCACCCGCTGCCGCTGCTCCATCAGCTCACCGTAAGTGGGCTCGGCGGGCGCGGGGCCACTCGAGACATCCGCGGCCACGACGAGCTCCATGGGAGGCAGTCCTGGATCGAGAAACGCGGGGTCAACGTGCAGGGAGAGGCCGAAGAGCGTGGCCAGAAGCAAGGCGGCGTGGAGCATGCGCGGATGATTCCACGCAATGGCGGCATCTTCCAGTGCAACGCTCGCGCGAGTCGGCCGAGGCGATCAGTGGGCCAGTGAGCGGACGCCCGCGACGTGAACCTTGCCCGGGAGTTTCCTGCCCACCAGCGCCTCGGCGACCTGCCCCGCCTGCCAGAGCTGCTCGAGGTCGATGCCGGTCTCGATGCCCATGCCGTGCAGACAGTAGACGAGATCCTCGGTGGCCAGGTTTCCCGCTGCGCCCGGCGCGTAGGGACAGCCCCCGAGCCCTCCGACGGCCGAGTCGAAGTTGGTGATGCCCATGCTCAGCCCCACGAGCAGGTTCGCCAAGGCCGTGCCGCGGGTGTCGTGCAGGTGCAGGGCCAGGCGCTCCGCGGGGATCTCCGCCAGCATGGCGTCGAGGATGCGCCGCGTCTGCAGCGGTGTGCCCACGCCGATGGTGTCCCCGAGGGAGACCTGATAGCAGCCGCGCTCGAGCAGAGTCTTGGCGAGGCGCAGGGAGTCCGCGATGGGGATCTCCCCTTCGTAGGGACAGCCCCAGACGGTCGACACATAACCCCGCACTCGCCCGCCGGCCGCGACCGCGGGCTCGATCACGCGATCGAAGGCGTGCAGAGTCTGCTCGATGGTCTTGTTCACGTTCTTGAGGTTGTGCGTCTGGCTCGCGCTCAGGAACACCGCCACCTCACCGAGCCCCGCCTGCTGCGCCCGCTCGAGCCCCCGACCGTTGGGTACCAAGGCGCTGAAGCGCACGCCCTCCGGCGCCTGGGCCATCTGCGCGACCTGATCCGCGTCGGCCATCTGGGGCACCCACTTGGGCGAAACGAAGCTCGTGATCTCGATGCGCTTCAGCCCCGAGCGCACCAGCGCCTCGATCAGGCGCACCTTGGCGTGGGTGGCCACCTGGGCCGCCTCGTTCTGAAGTCCGTCGCGTGGCGAGACCTCGTAGATGGAGACGCTCTCGGGCAGCTCGTCCAGGATCTTCATGGGCGTCCTCCTCGGGCTGAGTTTGCGTCCCCGCGGCTCATGGGCCGTTGGTCCGCACGAGCTCGCCGTGTTCACATTGGTAGCGGTGAAGCGAGACCTCACGACCGATCGGTGTGGCGATCAAGAGCGCCTCCCCCGTCCACAGAGCGCGCGCGCCTCGGGGCGCCAGGGAATCCGGCAGCAGCGCTTCGAGGTGGGCCACGCTGCCGGCCAGCGGATAGGAGAAGGTGCCGGCCTTCAAGACGGGATGGGCGCCGCTGCAGTCCACGCTCGGCGTGACCTCTCCGATCCGGTCGAGCGCGCGCCCACCCTCGCGGACCCGCACCAGACGGCGCCCCGAGCCACAGCGCCCCACGGCCACGACCGCGTCCGGCACGGCCACCAGGTCCATCAGCTCGCAGCCCGCCAAGATGGGCCCCGCATGCACGGTGTTCAGCGCGGAGTTCAGACCGAGCACCAACGTCGCCGCGGAGTCCCCCGTCTCGGCCCGAGCGCAGATGCCGTAGTACCAGCGGTCCTGCAGAAAGGCGGCGCCTCCGATCGGGTGGTCACAGGACCGGGGCAGCGTCCAGCTGGACGAATCCTGCGCCGGCTCGTCGGGGAACAGTCGCTCTCCGTGCACGACGATGCAGAGCTCAGGACTCCCCCCCAAGATCTGCAGCGCCGCGGACTCCGCGATCTGCGCCAGGGGCTCGCAGCTCCCGTCGCCAGCGCGCCAGTGCACCTCGGCTATCCCAGACTCGGACACGGCGACCGCCACCTGACCACGACCTCCGACGGTGCGCAAAGGAGTCAGGCCCAAGGTCGTCGGCGGCCCGAAGGTGCGACCCGTAGCCTCACCGAGCGCAGCGACCACCGAGAAGACCCCGTTGTTGCGAGCGACCCAGGCGATGGCGAGGCGACCTCCGCCGGACGCCGCCTCCACCTCCGCGGCGTCCACCGGCACGAAGGGACCGGAGAGCCCCTCGGGGCGCACGGAGGAGAAGACCTCGGGATCCTGTCCGCGGTGGCTGCCGAACGCGTCCATGGCGGCGAGCCGAACGCCGCCTCCAGCTCTGGAAGGCGGCGAGTACACCAAGGCCGCGCCGTCGTCCAAGGCCACGAGATCGAAGGCGCTCGAGGTCGCGATGGGACGCGGGGAGAGCAGCTCCGGGCGCACGATGGGCACCACGGGGGGCAGCACCAGAGGCGGCGGCTCGTCGTCGCACGCGAGGGCCGCACCCGCGCACAGCAGCGAGATGACGAAGAGGCAGCGGAGACGCCCGAGCTGGAGCATGGTCGCATCTTGCCAAAGATGATGCCCGATGGCGATCCGGGCCTGCGCGCCTCAGATCAGGTCGAAGTCCTTGCAGAACAGCAGCTGCGCCTCGGGATCTTCGTAGTAGGCCGTGTGGTGCTTCAGAGTCGGGTAGCCGTGGGCGCAGCCTCGCGCCGGATCGAAGAGCACGCAATCCTCACAGCAGAAGCGCAGGTTGAAGCGTTCGCGCTGCTCACGGAAGCGAGCGTCCTGTTCGACGATCACCTGAACTCAACCCGTGGGCGCCGCGCCGAGCTCGATCTTGCCCACGCGCCGCGCATGCCGACCGCCCTCGAAGGCCGTGGTGACGAACACGCTCAGGATCTCCTCGGCCAAGCCCGGTCCCACGACCCGCGAGCCCATGCACAGGACGTTGGCGTCGTTGTGCATGCGGGTCATGCGCGCGCTGAAGGGCTCGGCGCAGAGGGCGGCGCGGATGCCGGCGTGACGATTCGCGGCCATGCTCATGCCGAGGCCCGTGCCACAGACGAGCAGCCCGAGTTCGCTCCTGCCGGAGCCCACCTCGGCGCACACGGCGTGGGCGAAGTCGGGGTAGTCCACCGAGTCGTGACCCGAGGTCCCGCAGTCGTGAACTTCGAAGCCGCGCTCACGCAGCAGCTGGGCGAGGGCGTCCTTGAGATCGACGCCGGCGTGATCCGCGCCGACGGCGATGCGTCGACTCACGACTCGCGCTCGACGTAGCGCGCGCCCCCGAGGACCAAGGTGGCGTTGGTGCCGCCGAAGCCGAAGGAGTTGGTCATGGCCGCGTCGAACTTCGCCTTGCGCGCCTCGTGGGGCACCAGGTCGAAGCCCTCCGTCGCCGGATCGGGATGCGTGAGGTTCACCGTCGGTGGCACGACGCCGTCCCGCAAGGCGAGGGCACAGACCGCCGCCTCGAGTCCGCCCGCGGCGCCCAAGAGATGACCCGTGACGCTCTTGGTGCTCGACACCAAAAGACCGTCGGTGGCGTAGACGCCGAAGACCTTCCGCATGGCCTCGAGCTCTTGGATGTCGCCCGTGGGCGTGGAGGTGCCGTGGGCGTTCACGTAGCCGATGGCGCTGGGCTCGAGGCCTGCGTCCAAGAGCGCGCCCTGCATGGCACGCGCGGCGCCCTCGCCTCCCGGAGAGGGCTGCGTCAGATGGTAGGCGTCGGAGGAGGCGCCGTAGCCCAGCACCTCGGCCAAGATGGGCGCGCCTCGGGCGATGGCGCGCTCGCGCTCCTCGAGGATCAGGATGCCGGCGCCCTCCCCGACCACGAAGCCGTCGCGACCCACGTCGAAGGGCCGGCTCGCCTCCTCGGGCGCGTCGTTGCGCTTGGACAGGGCGCGCATCTGCGCGAACCCACCGACACCCAAGGGGGTGACGGTCGCCTCGGCGCCACCCGCGATGGCGGCGTCGATGCCGCCTCGGCGGATCCACTCCGTGGCCTCACCGATGGCGTGGGCGCCCGAGGAGCAGGCGCTCGCGGTGGCGAAGCTCGGGCCCTTGAAGCCCCAGCGCATGGAGACCTGTCCAGGCGCGAGATTCGAGATCGTCGCGGGGATGAAGTAGGGGCTGATGCGCCGCGGGCCCTTGTCGAAGAGCCGCTTGGCGGTCTGCTCCAGGTACTCGAGCCCGCAGAAGCCGACGCCGATGAAGGTTCCGACGCGCTCGAGCTCCTCGCCCTCGGGGGCGAAGTTGGCCGCGGCGATGGCGTCCTCGGTCGCGGCCAAGGCGAAGTGGATGAAGCGCGCACTCTCACGCACGCGCTTCTTCTCCACGTAGCGCAGGGGATCGAAGCCCGTGCACTCGCCAGCGATCTTCACCGAGAATTCCTCGGTGTCGAAGGCCTCGATCAGGCCCACGCCGCTGCGCCCTGCCTGCACGTTGGTCCAGGTGGAGGCCGCGTCCAGGCCGCAAGGGCTGACCGCCCCAACGCCCGTGATGACGACTCTACGCATGGCTCGTCTCCGCATGGGCTGATCTCCGCACGCTCGGCCTGATCGCTCTCGGCCGCTGCTCGCCACTCGGGCTCAGCCTGCGGCCTTTTCCGAGATGTAGCTCACGGCGTCCCCGACGGTGCGGATCTTCTCCGTGTCCTCGTCGGGGATGTCGATGTCGAACTGCTCCTCGAAGGCGAGGACCAGCTCCACGATGGCCAGCGAGTCGGCCCCGAGATCGTCGATGAACGACGCCTCCGGCTTGATCGCGTCGCCATCGACGTCGAGCTGTTGCGAAATGATGTCAGCGACCTTGTCCGCAATCTCCATTGCGTTCCTCCGAGGGCGACCTTGTCGCCCGTTGATCCGCACACGCGGCTTAGATGTACATGCCGCCGTTTACACGGAGCACTTGACCGGTCACATAACCGGCCTCTGAACTGGCCAAGTAAAGAACAGCCGAGGCAATTTCATCGGGGCGCCCAACGCGTCCCAAGGGGGTTTGGTCGACGATGGCCTGACGCACCTCTTCGTTTAGAGCGCCAGTCATGTCGGTCTCGATATAACCTGGTGCGACAGCGTTCACCGTCACGCCGCGGGACGCATACTCGCGCGCCAAGGTCTTGGTCAACCCGATCAACGCCGCCTTGGACGCGGAGTACACGGCTTGACCTGGGTTGCCCGTCTCGCCCACCACGCTCGAGATGTGGATGATGCGCCCCCAGCGCTTGCGCATCATGGGGCGAATGGCGGCTTTGGCGCACCAGATGGCGCCCTCCACGTTGGTGGCGAAGGTGCGAGAGACCTCCTCGGGCTTGACCCGCAGCAGCAGCTGATCAATGGAGATGCCGGCGTTGCTGACGAGAATGTCGAGGCGGCCGTGCTGCTTGACGATCGCGGAGACGGCGTCCGCGACCTGATCCATCACCGCGACGTCGAAGCCCATGGCCTGCGCGTGACCACCGGCGGCCTCGATGGCGGCCACGGTCTCGGCAGCGGCGGCCTCACCCGAGCGATAGTTCACCACGACGAACGCCCCCGCCCCGGCGAGCGCCTCGGCGCACGCGCGGCCGATGCCACGGGATCCCCCGGTGACGAGAGCGACTCTGTCGTTCAGTTCAAACACGATGGATCAGAGCGAGCGCGCGGCGTTCAAGCCAGCGCTTCGTCCGTGCCTTCGATGATCTTGCGGCCCTTGTAGTGACCACAGCTCGGGCACACGCGGTGCGGGACCATCACGTCGCCACAGGTGGGACACGGCACGAGGTTCGGAGCCTCCACCTTGTCATGATGAGCGCGACGCTGATCACGTCGGGCGCGGGTCTTGCGACGCTTCGGGACAGCCATGCCTATTCCTTACCTTCAGCCAGCTTCTGCTGGATATTCATTAGAGGAGAGAGACGGGGATCGACCTCCTGGCCGGATCCGTCGGGATGGAGGAGCTGCGGCCCACGTACGTGCTCGGGCACCTCGATGCCGGGACAGTCGGGACGGCACAGGGGCTTCATGGGACACTCGAGCAGGAGCTGCTCGCGCACGCTCGAATCGAAGACGAGCTTGTCTCCCTCGAGGGCTTCGCGCAACGCAGAGTCGGGCCCGACTTCGTCATCGGCGAGCTCCTCGGGGATGGGCTCCCGCGTGAGCAGCGTGCGGCCGCGGACGTCCACGTCGAGGAGGGCGTCCTCGAGGCAGCGCGCGCACTCGGCGAGCACGGTCGCGCGCACCCGGGTCTCGGCATATACGTCATCGTCCACGCGCGACAGGCGCACGTCGAAGACGCCATCCGGCGTGTCCGCTCCGGGCGCCGACAGCTCGCTCCCCGCGAGCACGCCCTCGAGCCACGCGCGGCGGATCGGGAAGGACCAATCTTTCGGCGCGGCCTCGACGTCGTCGAGCTCGATGCTGAATTCGTGGGCATGCGCGGAGAGAGTGGAGTCGGAGGACATGGAGGAGAGAGTGGAGTGCAAATTCACGGCTCAGGCCGCGGGACGGGCAACCATAGCCGGGGCCGCCCCTCTGTCAAGGCGGGTCCCGACGCCAGGCTGATCCCGAGCAGGACTTGCGCCGACAGACCGCTACCTGCCTGGTAGACAGGTCCCTTCGCGCTCTCCACAGCCCAGGCAACAGCTACCGGAGCAGCAGTCCGAGGCGTCGTCGCAGTAGCTCCCGAGGTCGGCGTCGGCCAGACAGGCGGACTGGCACTCGGCCCGGCTGAAGCTTCCGTCCGCACCCACGCGGCCGTAGCAGTACCCGCTGGCGCACTGCGCGTTGTCGCCGCACGGCTCCCCATCGGCCATGGCGGAGGGCGGGAAGCTGCAGGCGAAGGTGTTGTCGTAGGCGCGGATCTGACCGCCCGCGCACTCGAAGCCCGACTCACCGCAGAGCCCTCCATAGCCGTCGCTGTAGAGCGTGGGACAGCGCCCGGTGAAGTCGCAGGCGCTGCCGCGCGCGATGTGGTCTTCATAGGAGCTGGCGCCACCGTCACTCGGCGTCTGCGCCTGGGCGCAGTCGTGAAGCGGCTCCTCTGGTGCGGGGATGTCGGTGTGGGACGACACGCAGGCGAGCAGACCGACCACAGGCAGCAGCAGGGGGAGGCGAGACGTGAAGCGCGAGGAGTTCATGGACACGGGAATTAGCAAACACCGCGCCAGCATGAACGTATGCTTTTGCCCGTGTCTTCAGGCTGCGTGCGGCACACACTGACACACGCCGCGGCTTCGACAGGGCGAGCGGAACCAAGCGCCCCGGATCGGGTCCACCCGAGCGCCACCCGGGAGTCTCGGCTAGCCTCTCGCCATGAGCCGCACCACCACGCCAGCGACGCGCGTCCACTTTCGTACCTGCACGATCTGCGAGGCCATGTGCGGGCTGCGCCTCGAGCTGCAAGGTGACGAGGTGGTCGACCTGCGCGGCGACGCGCGCGATCCAGGCAGTCGAGGCCACGTCTGCCCCAAGGCCTGGGCGCTGGTCGATCTGGAGCGGGATCCAGATCGCCTGCGGCGACCGCTGCGACGCGTGGGACGCGACTTCGAGGAGATCTCCTGGGACGAGGCCCTCGACGAGGCGGCCGATCGTCTGCACGCGCTGGGCCGCGCGCACGGCCCCGACTGCCGCGCCGTGTACCTGGGCAACCCCACCATCCACAACCTCGGCGCCATGGCCTTCGCGCCCGCCTTCCTGCGCGCGCTGGGCACGAGGAATCGCTTCAGCGCGACCTCGGTCGACCAGCTGCCCCATATGCTGGTGGCCTACCTGATGTGGGGTCATCAGCTGCTGCTGCCCGTGCCGGACATCGATCGCACGCAGTTCTTGGTGCTGCTGGGCAGCAACCCCGCCGTCTCCGCCGGCAGCCTGATGGGAGCGCCGGGCTTCAATAAGCGCATGCGTAAGCTGCGTGAGCGAGGTGGACGGCTGTGGGTCTTCGATCCGCGCCGCAGCGAGACGGCCGCGCTGGCGGACGCGCATCATTTCGTACGCCCGGGGAGCGACGCCTGGCTGCTGCTGAGCGTGCTGCGCAGGCTGATCGCGCGCGGCGCTCGACCACCGGAGATGGGCCTCCCGATCGACGGACTCGCCAGCCTGCGGGCCGCCCTCGACGCCTTCCCCGACTTCGACCTGGAGCGACTCACGGGCGTCAGCTCGAGCACGGCATGCGAGGTCGCCGATGCGCTCTTGGACACGCCGAGGGCGGCGCTCTACGGGCGCATGGGCCTCTCCACCCAACCCTTTGGCGCCCTGTGTCAGTGGCTCGTCAGCCTGATCAACCTGTTCGCGGGCCAGCTCGATCGCGTGGGCGGCCTGCTCTTCAGCGCGCCCGCGGTCGAGACGCGCAACGCTCCCAAGGGCATGGGCGTGGGACGTGGCAGCTTCGGTCGCTACAAGAGCCGCGTGCGCGCTCTGCCCGAGTTCGGCGGCGAGCTGCCCGTGGCCTGTCTGGCTGAGGAGATCCTCGAGCCCGGCGACGGAAGGATTCGCGCCCTCGTCACCTTCGCCGGCAACCCCGTGCTCTCCACGCCCAACGGACGAAAGCTCGACCGCGCCCTGAGCGGCCTCGACTTCATGCTCTCGGTGGACCCCTACCTGAACGAGACCTCGCGCCACGCCCACCTGATCCTGCCTCCCGTGGGGCCGCTCTCGCGCGGACACTACGACCTCGCGCTGCAACTGCTCGCCACCCGCGACACGGCCAAGTACTCGCCGCCCTGCTTCGAGAAGGATTCGGGCGAGCGCCACGATTGGCAGATCCTCAGCGGCCTCACACGCAGGCTGCTGCGGCTCTCGAGCGCTCCGGCCTCGGCTCGGCTCACGGCCGGCGTGCTCGAGAAGCTCGGCCCCGAGGGCATCCTGGATCTGGGCCTCAGGTTCGGACCACGACGCGGGCTGAGCTTGGCGAAGCTGAAGGCGAGCCCTCATGGCGTGGACCTCGGACCGAGACGCGCCCGCACATTGGCCGAGCGCGCACCGAAGGGCACCCGCATTCAGCTGGCGCCCGAGGCGCTGGTCGCGGATCTCGGCAGACTGGTCGCGGCCCAGGGGCAGACGAGCGCCGACGAGGAGCTGGCGCTGATCGGCCGGCGGCAGCTGCGCAGCAACAACTCGTGGCTTCACAACTGCGAACGCCTGATGCGCGGCCGAGACCGCTGCACCGCCCGCCTGCACCCCGAGGACGCCGCGCGGCTGGGGCTCGAGGCTGGCGTGCTCGCCGAGCTGCGGACGGACGCGGGATCGGTGGTGGTGCCCGTCGAGCTGAGCGACGAGATGATGCCCGGCGTCGTCAGCCTGCCCCACGGCTTCGGGCACGACCGTGAGGGCACACGCCTGCGGGTCGCGAGCGCCAAGCCCGGAGTGAGCCTGAACGACCTCAGCTCGGAGCTGCGCCTCGACCAGGCCTCGGGCACCGCCGCCTTCAGTGGCCAACCCGTGCGCGTGCGCGCTGCGGCCACCCCGAACTCCGCAGGAAAAGCTTGACGGGCGCCTAGCTCACGTCCACGACGAGCGTTCTCCAAGCGATCACCTCGTCCGCGACGGGAGGGCACATGTCGAGTTCACTTCAGCTAGTCCTCACCTACATCTCGTTTCCCGTGGTCGCGACGATCCTCGGCGGCATCGTGGCGGCGATCCGGCCTCCTGGGCCGCAGCTGAAGAGCGCGATCCAGCACTTCGCGGCGGGCGTGGTGTTCGCGGCGGTCGCCACCGAGCTGCTGCCCCGCATCCGCACCGAGCACAACACCCTGGCCGTCGTCATCGGCTTCGGCCTGGGCGTCGCCTTGATGCTGGGCGTGAAGTGGCTGCTGCAGCGCTTCGTCCCCGGAGCCGAGGAGCCGGACGCTCCGCCCACCGGCATGATCATCACGGTGGGCATCGACATGCTGATCGACGGCGTCTTGATCGGCATCGGCTTCACGGCGGACGCGGAGGTCGGCGTGTTGCTCACGCTGGCGCTCACCCTGGAGCTGCTCTTCCTCGGGCTCTCCGTCTCGGCCGCCCTGCATCAGGCGGGGAAGAGCCGCGCACGCAGCATCGCGACCACCGCGGGCCTCGCGAGCCTGGTGCTGATCGGCGCGGTCGTCGGAACCTCGGCGCTGGCCGGTTTGAGCGGTGCGGCCCTGGTCGGCATGCTGGCCTTCGGGGTAGCAGCGCTCCTGTATCTCGTCACCGAGGAGCTGCTGGTCGAGGCGCATGAGGAGCCCGAGACCTTGCTGTCGACGGCGATGTTCTTCGTCGGTTTCCTGGTCCTGCTCGTGCTCGCCTGACGGCCGCGGGCTGACGTCCGAGCTTGCCCCGAGGCGCCTTCGGGTGCATGGCAGGGCGTGCGCAACGGCGAGAAGCTACATCTCGAGGTGGATCATCTCGGCCTCACGGGCGCCGGCGTCGGCAGGGCCGGCGGCGTCGAGGGACGGCGCGTGGAGGCGCAGGGCGTGTTCGGCGGCGAGCGCGCCCTGGTGCGCATCGACCACGTGCAGAAGCGCGGCGCGCGAGCCTTCGCGACGGCGCTCGAGATCCTGCGTGCCCACGAGGGCAGACGCGAGCCCATGTGTAAGAATCACGCGGGCGGAGAGGGACGCTGCACGGGCTGCGCCTTGATGCCGCTGACGGAGCGAGCGCAGCGCGAAGCCAAGGCCGAGATGCTGGAGGCGGAGTTCGGCCTGCGCGTGGACGAGGTGGAGGCCGCGCCCGCCGCGCTGGGCTACCGCATGAGCGCCAAGCGGGTGGCCTTCGGCAGCGCCGGACGCTTGCGCCTGGGGAGCTTCGTGCGCGGCACGCATCGACCGGCGCGCATGGCGGGCTGCTTGGTGGATCACCCGCGCATCGCCGCGGCGGCGGACGCCATCGAGAGCGCAGCGCAGCGCCTGGGCGTCGGCGCCTTCGACGAGCGCAGCGGTCACGGAGACCTGCGCTACGTGTGGCTGAAGACGGACGGGGAGCGCGTGCTCGCCTGCTTCGTCACCATCGCCCGGGACGAGGCACTCGTGCGCGCCTTGGCGGAGGCCGTACCCGAGCTCGACGGCGTGGCCTGCAGCGTGCAATCGGAGACGGGCAACGCGCTGCGAGGAGGAGCCGCCGTCCATGTGCGCGGCCTCGAGACGCTCGCGATCGAGTCGTGCGGCGTCCGCGCGCAGGTGGGCGCGCTGGGCTTCATGCAGCCCAACCCTGCGGTCGCCGAGCGCATGTACCGCGCGCTGGTCGCGGCTCCCGACGGCTCGGCCCTTCCCCGCGGCCTGGCCTTCGACCTCTACGCGGGCGCCGGCGTGACCACCGCGCTGCTACGCGAGGCCATGGACGAGGTCACGCCCTGTGAGAGCTACGCCGAGTCCGCCGCCGCCCTGGGCGTCGAGGCCATGGAGGTGGCGGAGTTTCTGGCGACCCGGAAGGAGGCGCCTTCGATCTGCGTCGCCAACCCACCGCGCAAGGGCCTCGGCCCCGAGGTGGTGCGCGAGCTGCGCCGACTCGAGGTGCCGCGCCTGCACATCCTCGCCTGCGGCCCGGCCGCCCTCGCCCGCGACCTCGAGGCGCTGACAGCGTCCGGTGACGGCGCCTTCCGGCTCGAGCGCCTGCGCGCCTTCGACACGCTGCCCCAGACGCCCCACGTCGAGCTGCTCGCCTTCCTGACCCAAGCCTGAGCGCGGGACTCGGGCGCGAGGCGCGAGCTGGTGAGCGCCAATCGTCTGGGGGAATTGACTAAGTCCGTTTTCCGACTTAGTCTAGTTCATATGGAGCATGTGAACATCCACGAGGCCAAGACGCACTTGTCGCGTCTGCTCGCCCGGGTTCAGGCGGGTGAGGAGATCGTGATCGCCAAGGCGGGACGTCCGATCGCTCGGCTCGTCCCGATGGGAGTCGCCCGCGACCGGCGCACCTTGGGGCGCGACCGGGGCCTCTTCGAGGTTCCGGACAACTTCGATGCGCCCCTGCCGGATGACCTGCTCACCGCCTTCGAGTCATGAGGATCCTGCTCGACACGCATGTCTGGCTCTGGATGCTGTCGGACCCGGGGAAGCTCAGGGACTCGGCGCGCGAAGTGCTCGAGGCGCGCGAGTCGGAGCTTCACCTCTCCGCCGCGAGCGCGTGGGAGATCGCCATCAAGTACCGACTCGGCAAGCTTCCGTTGCCCGAGGAACCTGCCCTCTTCGTACCGAAGCGCCTAGAGCGCGACGGCGTGCGGCCGCTGCCCATCTCACACGCGCACGCCCTGGCGGAGGCGGGTTTGCCCCCGCATCATCGGGACCCCTTCGATCGTCTCCTCGTGGCTCAGGCTCGCGTCGAGGGCCTGGTGCTCTGCACGGTGGACCCGATGATCGGACGCTACGACGTGGAGACGCTGCGCGCGTGACGTCACCTGGCCCGGTGCTGACGACGGCGCCGTTGGCGGCGGGTGGCCGCGTCGGCGACGAATTCCGTGAGCTCCGGGGAGCTAGCCTGCTCCGGTCTTCAGGCCGTCTTCAGGCCGTACCGGGTAGGGATCCCGTGGAGCGCCGCGCGTGCGGCACACGTGACACCAGCAGAGTTCAGTGGACAACAGACTTGACTGTCGAGTACACGTACGACTCGAATGCTGCTGTCGACATGGATTGCGGCGTGTGCTATCCTTCGTACGAGAAGACACTCAGTCGCGTGCTGATGTGACTGTCTTGACAGCGGGAGGCCAATTGGTCAGACAATGGGTCGACTATCTTCGTGCCAATAGCCGTAACCGCCTGGCCAGTTGATGCCCAAGAGCAAGAAATGCCCGGATTCGCCAGTAGCGGTTGGAGCCGCGCCTGATCCTGGTGATCCGGTCGGCTTGGAGCGAGATGCACCACGGCCGACTGAGCATGAAGATGGCGAGGGGCATGTGCGAATACCGAACTGGGTCGCGGGTATTCTGCTGATCAGCGTGCTGGGAATTGGCGGCCATTTCTACAACTCCAACACAAGTCGAGTGACTAGACTTGAGGCTCGTGTCACAAGAATCGAGACGGATCTGAACTCAGGCCTCAGCGGTCTGGATGCGAAAGTCAGCATTCTGCTCAAGCACGCTCAGCTTGGGGCGCATGCAGCACATCATGGGAACAGCTCGTCGGAAACGGACCTCGCCGATTCGGAGTCGGTGTCCTTGGTTCCAGAAGCAGCGGAAGAACCGGGTGCGGACGGTCAACTCGGCGTGCCATCGCCGACGCTTGACGTCCAGTGCAACCGAGGAAACGGTGGAGCTTGCTACACGCTGGCTGCGCGAGCAGAACGGAGCCACCGTGCAGATTTTCTGGAACGGTACGAAGTGGCATGCAGGGCACGAAATGGGCCCTCGTGTTTTCGCCTTGCCTGGCACCTGCATCAACAACCATCACCAGATCTTGCTCGCGCTCGATCGCTATACGAACAGGGGTGCTCTCTGAATTCGGGGCCGAGCTGCTACAATCTAGCACTTCTTGATCGCAACGGAATCGATACCGAGGAGATAGTTCATCTGTTTGAGAAGGCCTGCGAGCGGAATGTTGCCAGCGCGTGCGGAGCACTAGGAGCAGCTCTGCTTAGGCGGGGAGGCTCTGTGAACATTACGAAGGCACGGTCGGTGCTCACAAGCGCATGTGACGATGGGAACATGGACGGGTGCGCCAATCTGGCTCACCTTCTTGTGAGGTATGAAAACGGCTTTGCGCGCGCACTTCAGCTCTATTCAAGAGCGTGCACCGAGGGTCTGGCGTGGGCGTGCTTCGATAAGGGACAACTGGAGCGATTAGGTCGCGGCAACGCCAACGCAGCAGATGCGGATGCTTCATTTCGACGCTCTTGCGAACTTGGCTTCAGCCGTGCGTGTGGGCATGGACAACAGCCATAGCAGGGGGCTGGAACATCTGGGACAGATCGCGGGAAACGCTGGTGCAATTCTGCGTGGATCCAGAGTGCGCAAGCCCATCGGCGGACCATGCGCGAGTCGGAAGAGCGTGCTCTCCGACGAGTGAGCACGCGGGCGCTTCCTTCTCGCCCTGGCTCGAGCTCGGCTCACCCGACTGTGGGGCCGGCCCCTGCCTCGAGGACGATGCCCTCACGAATGTCTACGGATCCCCTTCGCATGGCGGCTGCGATCCCGCAACGGATCCCGACCACTGCGTGAACGCTCTTCACGCCGTACCCGGTGCGGTTCCCTTGGCAGACACCGGCCCACCCCACTGAGCACACACCGCCCACGGGGCGACGCGCCNNNCGGCGCGTTCGTGCGTCCGCAGATCGGCAACGCGGTGACTTCTCGCGTGGTCACGCCAGATCAGGTGTAAGCGTTCACCCCCAGGGTTGAGCGCGACGGCCGACCGTGCGACTCGTCGGACATGACGAATCTCGACATCACGACGCTGGAAGCCCCCGTGGAGGCTCTCATCCAGCAGCAAGTGGCGGCCTATGAAGCGCAGCTCCGAGAAGCGCTCGGGCGGAAGCTCTCCGGCGGGCAGAGCAAGAAACGCAAGACGTCCGAGTCGGGCTCATCACGCCGGAGCAGGGCCACCGGGCCTCGCCGGACGCCGGAGCAAGTAGACGCGCTCGCGACACGCTTGTTGGCGGCGGTAGAGTCCACGCCGGGCGAGACGATGACGACTCTCGCGGCGCGCGTCGGGGTTGGTCCAGCGGAACTCTCGCTCCCAGCATCGCGGTTGAAGAAGACTGGCCGGGTCAAGACGGTCGGCGAGCGCAGCCGGACGCGCTACTACGCAGTCACGCCGC
>JAADHO010000069.1 GCA_013151775.1 Deltaproteobacteria bacterium
ATCGGCGGTTTTTCGCCGGCGCCCGCCAGGCCAACGCCCGTTCTCGAGCCTCCGTGACGCACTCCAAACTTGCCCCGCTTCACAGACTTTTCCGCACCTCGGGTCAAGGTCGGGGGGCCAACGGTGGGGGCCGACGGGTCAACGACTTGGATTAACGGCGGGGGGCCAACGGTGGGGGCCAACGGTGGGGGCCGACGGGAGGCACGTAGCCGATTCACATGCAGCCAGCGGGTACGGGGGCGACGACTGCATCGCAGGGCTTCCACAGTCTGCCCAGCTGGTTTGGAGTGAGCGTCGTGGTCGGAGTGGCCGCGGCGCTGATATTCCCGCATTGGTCCACGGCGTCGAAGCCCACGCTCGAGCACTCCGTCACACCGCCGCGGTAGGGCGCGATGAGCTCCACCGTGCTGCCCGACGCGATCGTGTCCACGGAGCTCCAGGGTCCGGTCGCGATGCGTAGCTCCGACATGCCCCCGCCGCTGTTGTTGAACCAGCCGCTGCTGAGGCTGTTGCCCTGCATGGCCAGAGTCGAGACCTTGAGTCCGAAGATGCCCGGATCGTCGGGCCCAAAGAAGGGATACGAGCACATGGACGCCGCACGGTTGCGAATCGCCACGTAGACGCCCCGCGGCGGGATGACCTCGGTGGCTCCGAAGTCCATCCAGCGGAAGGCGCCGCAGGAGCCCGGATTGCAGTAGCTGAAGTGGTGCCCGTTCAGGGTGATGGGGCAGTTGGTCAGGTTCGTGATCTCGATGGCCTCGCCCGCTTCACAGTCGGGTCCCGAACAGGCGCCATCGCCGTTGATCACGTACTCGCTGAAGACGATGTTCGTCGCGTCTGGTGCGATCGGCGTGGTGCAGGATTCGACCATGGAGATGGTCACGGGATCGCTGACGCTGCAGCACGTGGGATCGCTGTTCGAGCACGCTCGCGCATAGAGGGTAGTCGAGCTTCCTGGCATGGGGCCGCCGGCGCCCATGGCTGCGCTCGGCCGATGGTAGTTCTGCCCCGTCATGCCGATGGTGGCGTAGGGGACCATCGCGGCGTCCTGGAAGAGTTCGTACGTGACGCCCGCAGGCACAGGTGGGAATTCCACCAAGGGTCGCCTGTCCCAGCTCGTCGGGCAGGCGGTGAGCGTGGGCACGGGCGGCGCCACGCAGGAGGGCGCCGCGGTCACCCCCACGGTGCAGCACGTCGTGACGCTCTCGTCGTCCGTGACGCAGAGCCGCAGCGTGTACGCACCCGCCACATCAGGCGTGAAGCTCGTCGCCGCCGCGTTGAGCGGAGAGGGCGTGGCCGTGGAGCCCACGGGAGCCACCACGACGCTCCACGCGAAGCTCACGCTGCCGCCGTCGGGGTCCACGCCGGCACCCGTCAGGGTCTCCGTGGTACCCGTGGTCGTGCTTACGGCCGCTGGGCACATCGCCGTCGGCGGGAAGCGCGGACACACGCCGCCTTCGTCGACCGCTCCATCGCAGTCGTCGTCCAGCATGTTGCAGACCTCTGCGCTCGGCGTCACGGCGCCCATGCATGCGGCCCAGCGTCCCGCGGCGTCGCATGTCTCGAGGCCAGTGCGACACACGCCCACGCTGCTGCCGCAGGATCGCGTCGCGCCCGTGATGCAGTCGCAGCCCTCGTCGACCACGCCATCGCAGTTGTCGTCCACTCCATTGCACAATTCAGCCACGGGATCGACGCTGCCCACGCACGCTCCCCAGGAGCCGCTCACGTCGCAGGTCTGTGTCCCCGCCACACACGCGCCGACGCCTGACCCGCAGCCGCGCGTCGAGCCCGAGGTGCAGCCGCAGCCCTCGTCCACGGCGCCATCGCAGTCTTCGTCCAGGACGCCGTCGCATAGCTCCGTTCCCGGCAAGACCTCGCCCACGCAGGAGCCGAAGCGTCCGCCGACGCACGCCTGGGTGCCGGCCACGCAGATCCCCACGTCGCTCCCGCAGCTCCGGCTCAGGTCTTCGTCCACCGTGCCATCGCAGTCGTCGTCTACTCCATTGCACGTTTCACCCACAGGGGTGACTTCGCCCACACAGCTGCCAAAGACTCCTCCGCTGCATGTCTCCACGCCTGCGATGCAGCGCCCCACGTCCGAGCCGCAGCCTCGCGTGACGTCTTCGTCGATCAGACCGTCGCAGTCATCGTCGAGTCCGTCACACAACTCCACGCTTGGGGTCTGCTCTCCGGCGCACGCGCCGTAGCTACCATCCACGCAGGTGCGTCGACCCATGCGGCACGATCCGACGTCGGATCCGCAGGCCTCGAAGAGCCCGTCGTCCACCGTGCCGTCGCAGTCGTCGTCCATGCCGTTGCAGGTCTCGAGGCCGGGCGCAGTCGCGCCCTCGCAATCCGTGCGGCGGCCGGCCACGCAGCGCTGCACACCGGCATTGCACGCGCCCACGTCCGAGCCACATGGCACGTCGGGATCCCCGTCGGCGCATTCGCAGCCCTGGTTCGGCGCGCCGTCGCAGTCTTCGTCGACTCCCGCAGCGTCGCAGACCTCTGGCGACTCGGAGACGCTGCCCATGCAGGGCCCCCAGGCGCCGAATTCGAAGCTGCCCTCGCACACCATCGTGCCGTCGGTGCAAGCGCCCACGCCGCGCCGCCTCGGGTCTCCGAGGAAGCAGGCGCCGGTGTCGCCGGGGGCGCAGGCGCAGCCGTCGTCCACCACCCCGTTGCAGTCGTTGTCGAGGCCGTCGTCGCAGATCTCCTCCGCCCCGCAGACGCGTGGAGGCCCCCCGATGCCGCCGTCTCCGGCAGCCCCATCCGCGCGGCCGCCGTCTCCCGCAGCTCCGTCCGCACTCGCGCCATCTCTCGCCGCTGCGTCCGCGCTCGCGCCATCGGCAGAAGCGTCTCGCCTCGCAGCGTCTCCCACAGCTCCGTCCGCGCTCGCGTCTCCCGCGCCGACCCGACCGTCCGTACCCGCGTCTCCACCAGGTCCGCCGCCGCCGCCGCTGCCCGCCGCGCATCCGAGCAGCAGGGAGTTGGCGAGCAGGAGCCAGAGCATCAGCCTTGGGCCGACACTCGGCGTGAATGGTGAGCTCACACGATTCATGTCACAAGCCTCCTGCGGTCGCTACGCGTCCGCAGCATTCAGTGTGCCTGTTCTGCTCGCGAGCCGATAGGGACGAGGTAGCGAAAGGTAGGTGACGTGGGCGTGACGCGAAGTCGTGAATCGTCCTCGCACGGCCCGAATTCGGGCCTCGACAGCTTTCGGCAGCGGCCCTGATGCTTACTGTGACCCCATGGTCGCTTCAGCGCATGTCGCGCCTTCGCGCCATGGAGAATGGAGACTCGATGCCTGCCGTCTTGATGCTGGTTCTGACCCTCGCGCTGATCCTCCTCGTGGCCTCCCTGCGGGTGGTGAAGGAGTACGAACGAGGCGTGCTCTTTCGGCTCGGAAAGGTGAACCCGGCGAATCTCAAGCAGCCCGGGCTGCGGCTGGTGTGGCCCGTGATCGACCGCATGGTCCGCATCGATCTTCGCACCGTCACCATGGACGTGCCTCCTCAGGAGGTGATCACGAAGGACAACGTGACCATCAGTGTCAACGCTGTGATCTATTTCAACGTCATGAACCCCGTGGACGCCGTGCTGCGCATCGCGCGCTATCAGACGGCGACCTCCCTCTTCGCTCAGACGACGCTGCGGAACATCCTCGGGCAGCATGAGCTGGACGAGATCCTCTCCGAGCGGGAGACGATCTCCGAGGCTCTGCGCGAGATCATCGATCGCGAGACGGACGCTTGGGGTGTGAAGGTGACCGCGGTCGAGATCAAGGACATCGAGCTTCCGCAGGTCATGCGCCGCGCCATGGCGCGTCAGGCCGAGGCCGAGCGCGAGCGACGCGCCAAGGTGATCGCCGCCGAGGGCGAGTTCCAGGCGTCCGAGAAGCTCGATCAGGCCGCGCGCGTGCTCGACAGGACCCGCTCCGCGCTCCAGCTGCGCTACCTGCAGACGCTGGTGGACATCGGCATGGAGAACAACACCACAGTCGTGTTCCCGCTTCCCATCGATATCCTGACCAGCTTCCAACAGGCCCTCACGAAGGCGCCGGAGGGCGCCCCGAAGCTCAGCGAGGGCTCAGCCGCGGGTGACACCAACTCGGAGTGACATCTCCTTGGGATGGGCGCTCACGGGGACCACGTCTCACCGCTCTCCACGTCGACGTGGCGTAGCGAGAGCGTGGAGTCCCGGAGCGCCATGACTCCCAGGGTGATCGGCAGATGAAAGCGCCGCGGACCCACGGAGCCGGGGTTGAAGATGCCCAGCCCGCGGTCCTTCCCTAGGAAGGGAATGTGCGAGTGGCCACACACGACGAGCGCGCACGCATCTTGCTGTGCGCGCTCCGCCACGCGTGGGAGCAGCCTCGGGCCACGGAGCGCGACATGAGTCAGCAGCAGCGAGAAGTGCGCCTCGCCTGCCAGCGTCAGCTCGAGGGCGATGGAGTCGGGGAGGTCCTCGCCGCGTTCGTCGATGTTACCGCGCACCGCGATCAGGGGCGCCAACTCGCGCAACTCTTCCAGCACGCTGAGGTCACCGATATCCCCTGCGTGCAGCAGCAGATCGGGCTCCTGAGCGGCGATGCGCTCGAGCATGCTTGGATGGGGCTTGCTGTGCGTGTCGGCGACGATCACGACCCGCGCATCGCCCGAGCGGGGGAGTGCCCAGGACGAGGAGCGATGGCGATGGGGGCTCCCGCGACGACGTTTGGAGGCAGACCAGGTGCGTGACAGCGCGCGGCCGAGGCTCAGCAAGCTGGAGTCGTGGCGCCTCGGCGGGTCTCGCGGCCTGTGCGTACCCTCGTTGACCCCATCCGCGATCGGGGCCAATCTGCCGGCGCTATGGAATTTGAACTCAATGAAGAAGAGCAGATGGTTCAGCAGATGGCGCGTGACTTCGCCCAACGCGAGGTCGCGCCCGTGGCCCGCGAGCTGGATCGCGAGGCGCGCTGGCCCACGGAGCTGATCGCCCGCATGGGCGAGCTGGGCCTGATGGGCGTGGCCGTGCCCGACGAGCTGGGCGGCGCCGGCATGACCAACGTCTGCTACGCGCTGGCGATGGAGGAGATCAGCGCCGCCTGCGCCTCCACCGGCGTGATCATGAGCGTGAACAACTCCCTGGTCTGCGACCCGCTCTTGAAGTTCGGCTCGGACGAGCAGAAGGCCAAGTACCTGAAGCCCCTGGCCGCTGGCGAGCAGCTCGGCTGCTTCGGCCTGACGGAGCCGAGCAGCGGATCGGACGCCTCCAACATGCAGACGGTGGCCGTGCGCGACGGCGACGAGTGGGTGATCAACGGCAGCAAGAACTGGATCACGAACGGACCCCACGCCGATGTGATGATCGTCTTCACCTGCACGGACAGGTCCCAGGGAGCCCGCGGCACCACCGCCTTCATCGTCGAGAAGGGCACGCCCGGCTACCGCTCCGAGGCCCCCGACGAGAAGATGGGCATCCACGCGGCCCACTCCTCGACCCTCTTCTTCGAGGATTGCCGCATCCCCGACGCCCAGCGCCTCGGCGAGGTGGGTGGCGGCTTCAAGATCGCCATGTCGACCCTCGACGGCGGGCGCATCGGCATCGCGTCCCAGGCTCTGGGCATCGCGCGGGCGGCCCTCGAGAAGGCCATCGACTACTCCAAGGAGCGCAAGGCCTTCGGCAAGCCCATCGCCAAGCTGCAGGCGATTCAGTTCAAGCTCGCGGACATGGCCATGGAGCTCGACGCCGCGCGTCTCTTGGTCTGGCGCGCCGCCTCGCTGAAGGATCGTGCGGTCACGGAGAAGGGCCTCCGCCACTCCGAGGAGTCGGCCATGGCCAAGCTCTTCGCGTCCGAGATGGCGACGCGTGTCGCCCACCAGGCGATGCAGGTCTTCGGCGGCTACGGCTACTCGCAGGAGTACGACCTCGAGCGTCACTACCGCGACGCGCGCATCACCGAGATCTACGAGGGCACGAGCGAGATCATGCGCATCGTGATCGCCGCCAACGCGTTGAAGGGTTGAGGCGGATGGGGCGCGGCATTCGATTCACTTCAGCTCTGCTCCTCCTCACGCTGGCGGCCTTCGGCTGCGGCTCCGACCCCGAGCCCGTGGAGACGGTGCGCGTGGACGAGGCAGGCAGCGGAGGCGAGGCCCCCGAGGCGCGTCCCGACGCCGTGCAGATCGAGGGCCTGATGGGCACCATCAGCGCGGATATGGTGGAGCGCGGCATCGAGCCCCGCATGGGGCGCTTCCTGCGCTGCTTCCAGGAGCGCTACGGCAGCCTCGAGGTGCTCGGCGGGCGCTTCGAGATGGCCTTCCGCATTCACACGGACGGCAGCGTGCGCTGGGTCTACCCCTCGGATTCCACCATCGGCGATCGTGAGACCGAGCGCTGCCTGCTCCACGTGGCCTCGGGCATTCGCTTCCATCGTCCGCGCGGCGGCGAGGCGGAGTTCTCCTATCCCCTCTCCCTCGACACGGCCGAGGACGTGCGGCCTCCGTTGAATTGGGACGAGGCGCGTGTGAGCGACGCGCTGATCGAAGACGGCCCGCGCCTGCTCTCGAGCTGTCGGCCGGCGGGCAGCCGCGCTGCCTATCACATCACCGCCTACATCATGCCCGGAGGTCGTGTGCAGGCCGCAGGCGCCGCGACGGACGACGCCGACGCGGTCGACTCCCTCGACTGCGTGGCGCAGGCGGTGCGTGGCTGGAGCATGCCCGACCCCGGCAGCTATCCCGCCAAGGTCCACTTCGAGCTGCGCTGAATGGAGCTCTCCCTCACGCCCGCCCAGGAGGCGCGCCGCGACGCCGCCAGAGCCTTCGCCGAGCAGGTCTTGTCCTTGCGCGCGGCCGAGTTCGAGCGTGAGGAGCGCGTGCCGCAGGAGATCTACAGCGAGCTCGCCGAGCGTGGCTTGATGGCGGTGAACCTGCCCGAAGAGCTCGGCGGCTCGGACGCTGGCGTGGTGGCTTACGCCCTGTCCATGATGGAGATCGCCCGCGGCTGTGCCTCCACCGCCGTGACCATGGCCGTCACGAATATGGTGGGCGAGGTGATCGCCCGCTTCGGCACGGAGGCGCAGCGAGCGCGCTATTGCCCGCTGCTCGCAGCAGGGCGTCACGGCGCCTTCGCCCTCAGCGAGGTGGACGCGGGCAGCGACCCAGGCGCCATGCGCACGCGCGCTCGCCGCGACGGCGACGACTGGATCCTCGATGGCACGAAGCAGTGGATCAGCCACGGCGACAGCTCCGCCGTGCTGGTGGTCTGGGCGCGCACGGGCGAGGACGGTCCCAAGGGCCTGAGCTGTTTCCTGGTGCCCGAAGACGCCGAGGGCCTGGTGGTCGACAAGCACGAGGACAAGATGGGCTTGCGCGGCTCCCACACCTGCGCCCTGGCCTTCAGCGACCTGCGGCTGCCCGCGGACGCGCTGCTCGGCGAGCAGGGCGCCGGCTTCCCTATCGCCATGATGGCCCTCGATGGCGGACGCATCGGCATCGCGTCGCAAGCCCTCGGCATCGCCCAAGCGGCCCATGACTTCGCTCTGGCGTACCTGAAGCAGTGTCCCGAGCGGGCGGCGGAGCAGGACGCGCAGTTCTTGCTGGCCGATATGCGCACGCGCCTGGCGGCTGGCCGTCTCTTGGTGCTGCGCGCGGCCCTACTGAAGGAGCGGCACCAGCCCTTCAGCCGCGAGGCGTCCATGGCCAAACTCTACGCCACCGAGGGCGCCTTCCGCGTTACGCAGATGGCCCTGAGCCTGGTGGGCGCCGAGGCCGAGAGCGCGCGCATGCCCCTCGAGCGTCACATGCGCGACGTGCGCGTGACGCGCATCTACGAGGGCACGAGCGAGGTGCAGCGCATCGTGATCGCGCGCCACGTACTGAGCGCTTGATCCGGCCGCCGCGGCTCATCCCTCCCTCGCGAGCGGAATGAGCCGGGCGTATGTTCAGGGGCAGCTGCCCGAGTCGACGCAGATCACGTCGCTGGTGCTCGGGTAGGAGCAGCACTGACTGAAGTCTCCGACGCAGGCGGGGCTCGTGCAGGGGCAGGTGGTGCAGCCGGTGCCGGGCCTGAACTGCCGACAGCGGCCGGCCACGCAGACCTCGTCGCGGTTGCACACGTTGCCGCAGTCTCCGCAGTTGATGGGATCCGTGTTGGAATTGACGCAGGCGCCCCCGCAGTCGCGCAGCCCACCCGGGCACACGCCGAGGGTGCAGCTGCCCGCAGCGCAGACCTGGATGCGGGTGCAGGCGTTGCCCGCTGAGCCGCAGTTGATGGGATTGGTCAGCAGGTCCAGACAGCTGCCGCCCACGTTGGTCAGCCCGGGCCGGCACACGCACACGCTGCCCACGCAGTATTGGGTGTCGCTGCAGCGCGCGCCGAGGGATCCGCAGTTGTTGGGGTCGCGCGTCACGTCCACGCAGTTTCCGCGTCCATCCGCGACCAGCGGCGCCGGGCACTCGCACACGCCGGAGTTGCAGACCTCGCCGCGGTTGCAGCGATTGCGGCAGCCGCCGCAGTTGAGCACGTCGCTCGCCACGCTGATGCAGGAGCCGCCGCAGGCGAGCAGGCTGCCCGGGCAGGCGCAGATTCCGCTGGTGCAGCTGCCTCCCGTGGGGCAGGTGTTTCCGCAGCCGCCGCAGTTGGCGAGATCCGTGGACACGTCCGTGCAGGCGCTGCCGCAGGCGAGCAGGCTGCCGGGACATGCGCAGACTCCGCTGGTGCAGCTGCCTCCCGCGGGGCAGGTGTTTCCGCAGCCGCCGCAGTTGGCGAGGTCGGTCGACACATCGACGCAGGCGCCGCCGCAGGCGATCTGACCCGCGGGACATTCGCACACGCCCGCCGCGCAGCTGGCTCCCGTGGGGCAGGTGTTTCCGCAGCTGCCGCAGTTCAGCGAGTCGCTCGAGAGCCCCGTGGTGCAGCCCGCGCCGCAGTCCGTGGTGCCCGCGGGGCACGCGCAAGCGCCGCTCACGCAGGTGGCTCCGGGGTCGCAGACATTTCCGCAGCCGCCGCAGTTGGCGATGCTCGTGCTGACGTCGACGCAGGCTCCGCCGCAGGCGATCTGTCCCGCGGGGCATGCGCAGACACCGCTGGTGCAGCTGCCTCCCGTGGGGCAGGCGTTTCCGCAGCTGCCGCAGTTCGCATCGTCCGCCGAGGTGTCGACGCAGGCGCCGTCACAGACGATCTGTCCCGCGGGGCATGCGCAGACACCGCTGGTGCAGCTGGCGCCCGTGGCGCAGGCGCTGTCGCAGGCGCCGCAGTGGGCGAGATCCGTGGACACGTCGACGCAGGCGCCGCCGCAGACGATCTGTCCCGCGGGGCACTCGCAGACGCTGCTGGTGCAGGTCGCCCCCGTGGCGCAGCTGTTGCCGCAGGTGCCGCAGTTCAGCGCGTCGGACGCGAGGCCCGTGGTGCAGCCACCACCGCAATCCGTCGTGCCAGACGGGCAGCTGCAAAGTCCGCTGCCGCAGATGGCGCCCGGGTCGCAGGCGTTCCCGCAGCCGCCGCAGTTGGCCGCGTCGGTGGCGATGTCGGCGCACTCACCGCCGCAGCTCACGCTGCCGGCGGCGCAGACGCAGACACCGGACGCGCACTCCGCGCCCGCCCCGCAGGCGTTTCCGCAGCTGCCGCAGTTCAGAGCGTCGGTGCCGAGGTCGGCGCAGTCGGCGCCGCAGGTCACCAGACCCGCGGAGCAGGCGCAGACGCCGTCGGTGCAGGTCTGACCGCTAGTGCAGACGTTTCCGCAGCGACCGCAGTTCGCATCGTCCGTGACGATGTCCACGCAGCTGCCCCCGCAATCGGTCTGAGGTGCGCAGTCGAGGACGCCCGTATCGGTCGTAGAGGAGTCGCCCATGCCCCCGTCTGCGCTGGTGGCGTCGGGCGTGCTGCCGTCGCCGGGGGGCGGATTGCCGCCTCCGCCGCCGCCACAGGCCACCAGGATCAGACAGGCGGCCCCAAGGGCCGCGATTCGATTCGAGTCGTGCATGCGTAAACCTCCGCGGTTACACAAAGCAATCATCGTTCCAGCGTCATTGGACGCCCTTTCACGCCGGACCTGCGAGCGCTTGTCCCTTGGGCGGACATGTGTCCTCACACGGGACGCCGCGGGCTGCGCGCTGGCGCCCCGCGGACCAAGCTGCGAGAACTTGCGCCAACGCCCGGGGGGACGATGTTCTTCCGAGCGCGCTCCCGTCGACGCAGACTCCAGACCATGACCCACCGCCTTCGCTCTTCGCCGCTGCTCGCGCTGCTCTTGGTGCTCGGCGCGTGTCAGCATCCCGGGCCCGCGCCCGGGGCGCCCGCGACCTTGCGCATCGGCTACAGTCGCCTGCGCATCAGCCTGCCCGTCTTCGTGGCGCAGGAGCGCGGGATCTTCGCCCGCCACGGCATCCACGCCGAGCTTCAGATGTACGACACGGCGCAGCCCCTGATGCAGGCGCTGGTGGAGGGTCGCGTCGACGTCGCGGGCTACACGGCCTTGCCCATCGCCTTCAACGGCATGCTGCGCAGCGGTACGCCGCTCTACTTCCTAACGGCGATGGTCGAGGACGACGCGCATCCCATCAGCTACCTGCTGCGCCGCAAGGCTCCAGACGGAGCGGCTCCGACTCTTCGCAGAGTCGAGGACCTGCGTGGCCGACGCGTGGGGATTCTGCCCACCGTGGCCTATCGCGCCTGGCTGCGAGCGATCCTCACGGCCCACCACGTGCCCATCGAGAGCGTGGTCGTGCAGCCGATCGCGCCGTTGATGCAGGCCGAGGCGTTGGCTGCGGGTGGCGTGGACGCGCTCTTCACCAATGATCCAGCGGCGACGGCGGCACTCGCGAGCGGCACGGCCGAGCGCCTGACGACGGGCGCCGAGGTGCCTCGGGTGATGGGTTCGCCCTTCCTCTTCGGGAGCTTCAACGTGCGCAAGCGCTGGGGTGACGCGCGGCCCGGCACGCTCGAGCGCCTGCGCGCCGCGCTGGACGAGGCCGTGGTCTTCGTGAACGCCCACCCGGAGCAGGCTCGTCAGGCCATGGCTCCCTATCTGCCCGAGCGCTTTCGCACGCAGGTCTCTAGCTACCCCGACGCGCGCTACCTGACGAGCGAGGAGCTGACCGAGTCCGCGCTTCAGGCGCAGGCGGCGGGCGCGCTCGAGCACGGGATCATGCCTCGCGCTCTCGACCTCGGGGGCCTGGTGCTCGGCGCGCCATGACGTCCGCGGACGTCTCCGAGGCGCAGCCCGCGCTGCTGCGCTGCGTCGAGGTCGGCGCCTGGTACGCCGCAGAGGGTGCCCCCTCGCCGGTCATGCAGGAGGTCTCCTTCGCGCTTCGTGCCGGGGAAATTCTGGGCGTGTTCGGACCCAACGGCTGCGGCAAGTCGACCCTGCTCAGGCTGCTCTTGGGGTTGCACCGCGGCCGCTCCGGTCAGGTCCTGCTCGAGCCCGATGCGCGCGTGACCTGGATCCCGCAGCGCTTGCGCGAGTCGTTCTTCACCTGGGCCAGCCTGCGCACCAACATCGCCCTGACTCGGCCCGCCGGGGACGCTCCCTGGCGCGCACAGCTCGAGCGAGTCGAGCAGATGCGCGAGGAGCTGGGGCTGGAGCTCGATCTGCGCCTGCGTCCGGGTCGCGCGAGCGACGGCATGCTGCAGCAGGCGGCCATGCTCCGGGCCCTCGCCCCGGGGCCGCAGCTGCTGTTGGCCGACGAGCCCTTCTCGTCCTTGGACGTGGGCGTCGCTCGACGCCTTCGCGGTGCGCTGCGTCGCCGCGTCTCTGGCGGAGCCATGGGCGCAGTTCTGGTGCTGCACGATCTCGAGAGCCTGGTCACCCTGGCGGATCGGGTCCTGGTGATCGAGCAGCGGCCCTTCACCACAGCCCTCGCCGGTTCGGGTGTGCATCGCGCCAGGCTGCTCCAGAACCACTTTCACGCGCGTCGTGACGAGCCCTCGCCAGGCTCGCCGGGTACCTTCTTCGAGGTCGTCGAGCGCCTCTTGGCGGAGTCTGGACATGCCTGAGACGCGTCGGTCTCTCCTTGCGCGCTACGCCGGGATCTGGGGCGCCCTCGGGCTGGTGCTGCTCTGGTTCGCCTTGGCGCGCTCGGGGCTCGTGGGTCGCACGCTGCTCGCCGATCCACTCGAGGTGCTCGCCGTGCTCGGCCGCGAGTTCGATCCGCAGGCCAGCCAGCGGCTACTGCCCCACGTCCTCGGGACCCTGGGGCGCGCCCTCCTGGGCTTCGCCTGGGGCATGCTGCTGGGCGTCTCGGCGGGGCTGCTCCTCGGTCGCGTCGAGGGTCTCCGGCGTGCCAGCGCGCCGCTGGTGGAGTTCGCCCGAGCCGTTCCACCGATCATGGTCTTCCCGCTCTTCCTGGTCTACTTCAACTACGCTGACCGAGCCTACGTCGGGACCATCGCCTTCGGCTGCGCGCCCGTGGTCGCGATCACGCTCTCGCGCGCACGGCGACGCCTCGGCGGGGTCTCCTTCGAGCTGCTCGAGGTCTTCGGCGCCTCGCGTCGTGCGCGCAGCCTGGCCATGCTGATGGAGCTGTCGCCGAGCCTGCTCTTGGCCGCCCGCGTGGCCCTCTCCCTCAGCCTGGTGATCGCCGTCGTGACCGAGATGGTCTTCGCGCCGCGCTCAGGGCTGGCCCTCGGCGCCTACGCCAAGGACGCTGAGATGGCCTTCGACACGCCGGCCTTCTACGCCGCCATGCTCTGGATCGGCGGCCTGGGCTTCGCGTTGAACGCGCTCTTGGCTGCTCTCGAGCACAGCCTCAGCGGTCGCAGAGCACGCTGACGTTGCCCTTCCGCGGTCCCGGGTGTGCGCGGTACAAGTCCCCATGAGCTTCGAAACGCCCCTCTCGCGACGCCTCGGCCTGCGCTATCCCCTGGCCGTCGCGCCCATGTTCCTGATCTCCAATCGAGAGATGATCGTGGCCGCCGCCGAGGCCGGCATCCTCGGCAGCATGCCCAGCTTGAACGCACGCAGCTCCGAGAAGCTCGAGGAGGATCTGCGCTTCATCCGGCAGAAGACGGATCGCCCCTTCGCCATCAACGTCACCCTCGGCCTGACGGAGCCCGCGCGCTTGGCGCAGGACGTGGAGCTGTGTCTGAAGTACGAGGTGCCCGTGCTCTTGACGAGCTACGGCGATCCCACGGCGGTCGCGCAGCAGGCCCACTCCCATGGCGTGACCATCTTTCACGACGTGATCAATCTGCGTCACGCCAAGAAGGCCGAGGCGGCGGGTGCGGACGGGATCATCGCTGTGAGCCAAGGAGCCGGGGGTCACGCGGGGCGGCTGAACCCTTACGTGCTCTTGCCCCATTTGCGCCAGAACCTCTCCATCCCAGTGATCGCCGCCGGCTGCATCTCGGGCGGAGAGCAGGTCGCCGCGGCCTTCAGTCTGGGCGCAGAGTTGGCGTACATGGGCACGCGTTTCATCGCGTCGGAGGAGTGCGGCGCGGAGGACCGCTACAAGCAGATGGTGGTCTCGAGCACCCACGACGACGTCATCTACACCGACTCCGTCAGCGGCATTCACGCCAACTTCTTGAAGCAGACCCTGCCCGAGGAGGGCGCCCCTTCACGCACGCCGGAGGGCGCCAAGCGCTGGAAAGACATCTGGAGCGCAGGCCAAGGCGTCAGCTTGATCGACGCGGTGAAGCCCATCGACGTGATCGTCGAAGACATCGTGCGAGAGTATCACGACGCTCTGGCGCGCCTGGGCGTCGAGGCGTAGCTCCCACACCCCACCACGGGGGCACCTGCGGCTCGGGTGCGTGAGGCCGTTCGCTTGCGGGTCGAGCTGGAGGATAGCCGGCGGTTTGATACCCCTCTTCGGGCGCTAGGTGACCGATGTTGTCGCTTGATATCCGAAGCCGAGAGTTCCGAGATCTTCTCGTTGTCGGTTGCGACAGGTCAAACCAAAAGCGCTCGGCGTGATTTATTCCCGCGCCATGCGTACCTTCGAGTTCTCTCGCCTCTCTCTCTGTCTCTCGCTGCTCGCGGGCTGTGCCACGCCTCCCACGGCGCCCGCCACGCGTGCTCTGCTCGAGCCCGCGGCGCCCACCACTCGCCTCACGCAGATCGGCGAGCACTTCTCTGCGGCCCGCAAGTGGTTCGGGATGGTGAGCGATCTCGAGTTCGACGTGACGGCCAGCGGCGAGCGCTCGCCGCGCTTCGAGAGCCTGTCCTCGGACCTCGTGCGTCGACGCGACGGAGCCGGGCAGACGCTGCGCGTGGTGACGCCCGCGCGCGCCACCGGGGCGCACTTCGTGGGCATCGCGGGGGAGGACGAGGTCTGGGTGCGCGCGACGGAGCCTGCGCTCGAGGACGTACCCGCCGAGGTCGTGAACGGCGTGGTGATCTATCGCGGGGCCTTGGCGGGTGGGGATCTGCTCTACAAGTTCACGCCGACCCATCAGGACGAGTACGTCTACTTCGAGCATCCTCCAGAGAAGTTGGTGCGGCGCGTGAACATCGAGCGCGGCCCGGCCATCGTGGAGCTGCGTCAGACGCGCAAGGCCGTGGAGGTGATCGATCGGGATGGCGCCGCGCGGCTGAGGGTCGGCGCGCCCTACGCTCGGGCAGCCGACGGCACGACGCGGCGCGGCACGATCCGTGTGGACGGAGACGCGCTCGTGCTCGAGATCGACCTGCGCGGATTGCCCGCGCCGATCCTGGTCGACCCGGACTGGAGCACCACCGGCACCATGACCGTGGGCCATTGGGCCAACTCCGCGTGGCTGCTGCCCGACGGTGACGCGCTGGTCGTGGGCGGCTGCGCCCTGGCGGGCTGCCCCTCGAGCTTCGCTCGACCCACCTGCGGGACCGTGCTGGCGGACACCGAGATCTGGGATCACGGCACCGGCACCTGGCGCGCAGGTCCTCCCCTCGCAGCGGCTCGCTTCGATTTCGCCGAGGTCGATCTCGGAGCCGGCAACGCCCTGGTGATGGGCGGCTGCGCGACCTCCGAGTGCGGCAGCGTCACCGACGCGGCGGAGCGTTACGACGCCGCTGCGGAGTCCTTCACGTCGCTCCCGCCCCTGTCTAGCGCCCGCGGTCATGTGGTGGGCGCGCTGCTCCCCGGAGGCGACGCCTTGGCCATCGGCGGCTGCAACGAGACCACCTGCCTCGACACCGTGGATCGCTACCAGGCCAGCGATTCGACCATCGTTGCCGCTCCCGCCCTGGGCACCGCGCGCGGCTTCGCCACGGCGACCGTGCTCAGCGATGGGCGCGTGCTGGTCGCGGGCGGCTGCGCGGATCCCGCCTGCGCGGCCATGGTCGGTGAGGTCGAGGTCTACGATCCGACGACGGACGCCTTCAGCGCTGGCGGCGTCTTGGATACGCCCCGCGCCGGCCACACGGCGACGCTGATGGACGACGGCAAGGTGCTGATCGCGGGTGGCTGCGCCGACGCCGAGTGCATGCGCACGCTGGCCACGACGGAGATCTGGGATCCCGCCACGGGCCTGGTCGCCGCAGGTCCCGCCATGCCCGGACCTCGTCACAACCACACGGCGAGCCTATTGCCCACGGGTGAGGTGGTGCTCGCAGGTGGCGCCGCGGGGCCGACGACCTCTCTGCCCTCGGCCGTCGTCTACGTTCCCTCGGGGGAGCGCTTCATCGAGCTCGAGCACATGGTCCTCGATCGCGCGTACCACACCGCCATCGCCCTGCCGTCGAGCGATGTGTTGGTGGCGGGTGGCTGCAACCCCACCACCTGCATGCCGTGGGCCGAGGTCTTCTCTCCCGCGCGCCTGCCCGAGCTGCTCGACGGCGGTGTGCCCGATGCCGGTGGGCCCGTCGAGGTCGACGCCGGACCGGCGCCGACCGCGCCCACGCCGCGTTCGGTTCACCCGGCCGCGTATCACACGGGTGTAGCGCGCTGTGCCAACGACGAGTCTCAGAATCTGCGCTGTTTGCTCGACACCCACCCGCTGCAGGACGCGGACTTTGCGCCCAACGATCTCAGCTTCGAGGCGCAGGGCGCAGAGCTGGTCTCGGTGGCCACGGGGCTCTCCTGGGTCGCCGCCGAGGACGAGACCGAGTACACGCAGGCGGACGCCATGGCTCACTGCGTCGGGCTCTCCACGGCGGACGCCCCGGCGGGCAGCTATCGGCTGCCGACCGTGGTGGAGCTGGCGACCTTGATCGACAGCGGTGAGCACGAGCCGGCGATGGATCCGCTCTTCGTGGGCGCCGCGGCGGACGGCTACTGGAGCTCGACGCCGGTCGTCTCAGGCACCACCCAAGGTTGGACCGTGCGCTTCGACTTCGGCGAGCTGGTGCCGGCGCTGGCGACCCACGCCCTGCGTGCACGCTGCGTTCGCGGCGATTTCGTGGGCAGCCGTCTGCATCAGGGAGGAGCCTTGGTGGAGACGGGTGGCACCTTGGTGGACGAGGAGACCGGGCTGGAGTGGCAGCGTGTGCCGGCCGACTCACGCCAGACCTGGTCCGAGGCGCTGCTCTATTGCGCCGGTCAAGAGATCGATGGCAAGACCGGCTTCCATCTGCCCAACGTGAACGAGCTCCGGGGCCTGCTCGACTACGGCGCCACCACGCCGGTGCGGGCGGATCCCACCTTCGCCGGTCTGCGCGGCGACACCTATTGGAGCAGCACGCCCACCTTCGGTATCCCCAGCCTGGCTCAAGCGGTCAGCTTCAACCTCGGCGTGCAGGATGGCGTCAGCGTGGACAGCCCCGCCTACGTCCTGTGCGTTCGGCATCTGCCCGTGGCCAAGGACTCGTCGGGTTGCGGTTGTCGCGTGGCTGGAGCGAGCCAGGGCCGTGGCCCCTTGGCTCTGGGCCTCAGCCTGCTCTTGGGGCTCGGCCTGTTGTGGCGGCGTCGCCGCTAGGGGCCAAGCTGGCAGCCTCCGCCATGCGGCGCGCGGATCCGAGGCGTAGCGCGAGGCGGCTCTCCCGTGCGGCCTCGCCGTCTCCCGTCACCTCCAAGGCGAGGAAGGGCAGGCGTCCGTCGAGGGCCGCTGGTAAGATCGCGTCCACCACGGAGCTCGAAGGCAAGCAGCCGAAGGACTTGATCGACAGCACCAGCTGGGCGCGACCCAGCTCCAGCGCCCTGAGCGCCAAGCCTAGCTCCACGTGGCCGTAGCCCGCACGCCAGCCAGAAGGCAGGTGGGGGCTGGCCAGGTCCGCCAAGTGATCCACGTCTGGTAGCTCGTAGTCGCCCACCTCACCGGCGCGCATGATCTCGCCGAAGCGCGTCCGCAGCGCGTCTTCGAGCCGTCGCAGCTCGCCGACGCGCTGGGTGGCGGGCTTCCGGGACTGGCCGAAGGCGGGCTGCCGGGCGATCCAGAATTGGTAGGCGATCCAGAGCGCCAGCGGCGGCAGCGTGACCTCTGCGTTCGCGGCGGCCAGGACACGCGGAAGGTTCAGCTGCGCGGGGCCGTCCACATGCAGGGAGAAGGGCTCGCCAATCAGCTGCACCATGGGCAAGACGCGCGCGGGGAGTCGAGGGAGATCGTCGGGCCACTGTGTCTGAGCGACGAGGGCCTCGCGCGCGTCCCGTCCCTGCTCGAGGGCCTGCGCGAGCGCACGCGAGACCCCCTCGGCCCGAGCCTCGAGCGCGTCCACGTCTCGCACATGGGGTCGCAGCCTGCGCAGGCGCTCGGCCAGAGCGTCGCCCACGAGCAGCGCGTCGAGTAGCGGTCCGCCGGATTCGGACTCGGCCAAGGCGAGCAAACCCTCGGGGGATTGCTCCACGTCGAGCAAGCCCACCGAGGAGCGTCCCGCGACGCTCAGGGCGCGCTCGTAGCCGAGCCCGAAGAGCGCATAGCGGCAGGGACCACAGCTGTGAAGGCGCAGGTAGCGTCCGGGCGCCGAGCCGTCGGTCGCCCGTCGCAGCAGCGCGCCCGTGGTGAACAGCGCCGGCGCGCATTGACCGCGGGGCAGCGCCGCCACTCCCCGGTCGAAGGCGTCACGGTCCATGGGACCCAAGGTCGAGGCGGGCAGACCACGCGCCCGCAGGCTCGCGGCCAAGAGCTCGTCATAGGGCCAGCCCAACCCGCCAACCCAGATTTCCGAGGTGCTCACGGCCGCACCTCGGGTGAGCTGCGGTGGCGGTCCTCTTCGCCCGGGAGCGCGCGGGCCTCGTAGCTCCGCAGGGCATCTACGAAGGTGTCGAGGCGTACGTCGAGGGTGGCCACGGGTCGGTCCTCGTCCAGGTCGTGCAGGCGCAGCGCGGGCTTGTTCGCGCCTCCGAGGATGTCCGAGAGGGCCCCCAGGATCGAGGCGTCTTGTCCACAGCGAAAGCTCCCGAGCTCCACCGCCACCAGCTCCGGCGTGTCGGCGACGCGCCGCGCGGCCCAGAGCTTCTCCGCGCAGCCCGAGTTGGTGACGAACGCCTGCTCACCCCGAAGGGTGAGTGACTCGGAGGATCCCAGAGGCAAGGCAGAGAGGCCCAGCACGGGCACGCCCCTCGCCGCTAGGGCCGTGGGGACGCCGTGACACACCCCAGGGTCGATGTGGTAGGGCCGCATCAGCATGACGGCCACGGCTCGCCCCGCGTTCCTCGCGCGAGCGATCACCCGCGCTCCGTGACGCCGGAGCTCGTGATGGAAGCGCCGTTGGGCTGCACGTCCGTGGGCCAAGGCGCGCCGGCTGTCGTCCCGGGTGACGCCGAGCAGGGGCCCGAAGGCCGAGAAGAGCTGCGCCTCGAGCCCCTCCGGATCGAGCATCCCCAGGCTGGGTGCGATCACCTGCACGTCGCGCGGGAGCTCCCCCGTGTCGCGCCGCATGGCCGCTGTCGTGGTGTAGGGGCTGGCTGCCACCACGGGGCAAGAGGCGGTGTCGGCGCAACCACGCACCGCGATGGCGGCGTGGGTGACGCTCGGCATGAAGAGCACCGAGACCTCGGGCTGTGCCAGCAGCCAGTCCACATGGGAGAGCACGAGCTTGGCAGGGAAGCAGGGGTCGTTGGCGCCGAAGCGAACGCCGGAATGGAAGAGCTCTGGCGAGCTGAAAGGGCTGAGGCGCAGGTCCTCTTCGGGTACGCCGAGGGCCCGCAGGTAGTGCAAGAGCAGCGGTGCGGAGCGATACAGGGCCATCACCCTGGGGATGCCGATCACCGGACCGTGCATCCGCCGGGGTCCGCCCTCGGGGGTCGGTAAGAGGCGCTGGAAGAGCAGGCGCGCCTCCAAGGAGATCAGGTCTGGCGCGTGGGCGTGGCTGCGCCTCTGTGTGCCCTCGGCGGTCGCTCCGCGCTCGCAGGTGTGGCCGACCACCAGGGTCTCGTCCAGCCCCTCGAGCTCGAGGAAGCTTCGTTGGCAGCGCAGCTCGCAGCGCTCGCAGCGCGTCTCCGGGTCACGCCGGATCTGGATGCGGCTGTGGGCGATGGCGCTCAGGCCACGGAAGCGCGTGCGCGTACCTCGCCTGGCCTGTGCCCGTGACCCCGCCAAGGCGGCGCCCATGGCCCCCGCGAGCTCCGGGTGGGGGTGAAGCGCGACCTGCTTGTGATGTTCCGAGAGGTAGCGCCATTGAGCCAGGGCGACCGCGAGGTTGCGGTGGGCTCCACCCGTGAGCAGGAAGCGGCGACCGAGCTGCGACAGGGGCGTGGGGATCACGAATTGCCAGACGTTGCGCGGGATCGACCAGGCGAGCCCCGCGAGGATCTCGTCGCTCGACAAGCCGTCGCGCCGAAAGGTCACGCGATCCGTGTCCATGAAGACCGCGCAGCCGACCCCGAAGCGAGCCGCCCGCGAGGCGCTCAGGGCGCGCGGCGCGAACTCCTGCATGGGCACGCCGAGATCCTCCGCCGCCGCCGCCAGGAAGGAGCCGAGGCCCGCGGAGCATTGGTTCGAGATGTGAAAGTCGCGTACCGAGTCGCCCTCGACCTCGAGCACCTTCACGTCGGTGCCGCCCACGTCGACGATCACGTCGACCTGCGGATCCACGGCCAGGGCGGAGATCAGATGCGCCAGCGTCTCCACGGGTGCAGCGTCGGCTCCGAGCAGCCCCTCGACGAAGTGGGCGCCGTAGCCCGTCACCCCAGCGGAGACGATGGAGAGCTCGCGTCCTCGCCCCCGAGCCCAGCCGTTCAACTCGTCTAGACGCCGTCGCGCGTCCTCCAAGGGATCGCCCGTGGAGGCGCCATAGGCGCTCGCCACCAGCTCACCTCGTTCGTCGAGCAGCACCGCCTTCACCGTCGTGGAGCCCGCGTCGAGTCCGAGATGGAGCGCCGCGCCCTGCGCCCGCGTCTGCGGAGAGGAGCGCAGGGCGCTTCGGAGCGAAGTCAGGGCGCGGGAAGCTTCGCTCGAATCGAGCAGGCCGGGTAGCGGCTCCCTAGTCTTCAGCACGCCCAAGGTCAGGCAGAGGGCGGGTCGCGCCTCTGCGGCGTGCAGCGCGGCGCCCATGGCCGGATAGAGTTGGGCGTGTGGAGGCACACTCACGCTTCCCGGGCTCACGCCTCGGCGGCCCCAGATCGACGTCAGCGCTTCGGCCCACGCTTGGCGCAGCACGGGCAGGTGGGCGTGGGGTCCGCCGAGCAGCAGCACGGGGGGCCTCGGCACGCGGCCTCGCGCGAGCACGGCGAGGTTCTGCAGTACGATGGCCCGGGCCAGGGCGCTGAAGGCCTGCTCCCGCGAGCCTCCGCGTTCGAGCAGATTCACCACGTCCGTCTCGGCGAAGACGCCGCACTTCGCGGCCACCTCCAGATCACCCTCGAGGGTGAGCCTCGCGAGCCAGTCGCCCTCTAGGCCGAGGCGACCGATGATGCGATCGAGGGTGGCACCCGTGCCGGCTGCGCAGCGGTCGTTCATCTGCATGTCGTCGTCCACGGCGTCCTCGGCCAGGAACACGAGCTTGGCGTCTTGGCCTCCGAGCTCGACCACGCTGCGCACATCGGGATGAAGCCTGCGCACGACCTGCACGGCGGCCTCGAGCTCGTGAACCGGGGTCGCGTCGAGCTCCCGCGCTAGGCTCGTCCCCACGGACCCCGTGACGCCGCGAGCGCGGAAACTCTCCGGCGGGCCGAGGCTGGCCGAGAGCTGCGCGAGGGCGTCCTGGATTTGCCCCCGGTGGCGCCGGATGGCGTGGGCGAGCAACCTCCCGCCCGCGTCGAGCACGACCGCCTTCGCCGTGGTCGAACCCACGTCGATGCCCAAGAAGAGCGAGTTGGCCTGCGCGCTGCCCACGCCTGCACGCTAGCGCACGGGCCGCCCGGAGGCCGCCGGAATTCACGCGGCGTCACACACTGCCGCGCGCGCCTTGCGTCCCTCGAAGTCAGCGTCGATGCTCTGGTGGATGGAGCCCATCTTGCTCAGCGTGGCCGGAGTCGATCCCTCGGCGGGCGCAGGGCTCTTGGCCGACCTCGAGACCTTCCGCAGTCACGGCGCGCGCGGCGTGGGAGTCGTCAGCCTGGTGACTGTCCAGAGCAGCCGAGGCGTGAAGCGGGTCGAGGTGATGCAGGCCGAGTTGGTGCGGGATCAGCTGCGGGCGCTGCTCGAGGACCTGCCCATCGCCGCCATCAAGACCGGCGCCCTCGGCGACGCGGCCGTGGTGCGCGCAGTGGCCCAGGCGTTGGCTGATTTTCGTGGTCCCGTGGTGGTCGACCCCGTGGTGTGCAGCAGCAGCGGGGCGAGCTTGCTCGATGACGCGGGTGTGGACGCCTTGCTCGAGTCGCTGCTGCCACGGGCGACGCTGATCATGCCCAACCTCGCCGAGGCGCAGCTGCTCACCGGGCTGGAGGTCTGCGACTTGGCGTCCATGGGCGAGGCGGCCGCGGTGTTGCGTCGACGGGGCGTGGAGCGGGTCCTGGTCAAAGGCGGGCACCTCGCCGGCGCACCCACGGATCTTTGGCTGGACGCCGCCGGCAGCATGCAGCTCACGGGCGAGCGCGTCGCCACACGCCACACCCACGGGACGGGCTGCGCCTACGCCTCCGCGATCAGCGCTCGGCTGGGCTGGGGAGAGGAGCCGCGCGTCGCCGCCCGCAGCGCCCGTCGTTGGCTCGAGGCCGCCCTGCGTTCGGCTCCCGGGCTTGGCGCGGGCGAGGGCCCCCTCGAGCTGCGCACGCAGGCCTCCCCGATTCGGAGCAGGTGAGCGTTCTCACCTGCTTTGTGCTATACCTGTCTAGGGACAGCGCACGGCATGACAACGGTCACGGAGACGGCAAAGCGGATCTTTCGCGAGGATGACGAAGAGGCCATCCGCGAAGGGGATCTGGCGCGCCTCTGCTCCGATCCCGGGCTCGCCCAGCGCTTCGCCCAGCGCCTGACGGAGGCGGCGCGCAACATCTCTCCGGGCACTCGCTTCAGCGTCGAAGATCTGCGCGACATCCTCGAGGTCGCCGCTCGTGGCTTGCCCCAGGAGCGCGCGCGTATCCTCGAGGGCCGGCATTTTCGCAAGCGCCTGCGCGAACAATGCGGCCTCGCGGATCGCTATGGCGACAGCTTCGCCTGCGCGGTCGTCAGCCTCGCACCCAAGGTCGACACCGACGCCTACCAGAGCGTGCTCGACGCCGTGACCGACGGGCTCAGGCGTACGGATATGCTCTTCCTCTATCGTCGCCGCTTCGCGCTGATTCTGCCGCGTATGCGCATCAACGCCCTGTCCTCGTTGATCACGCGTATTCGCACTCTGGTCAGCGTGGGAGCTGGGGAAGAGGCGGTCCGGCGCATCGACTCCCTGGTCTTCCCCAACGATCAGTTCGAAGAGTCGCGCGAGGTGCTCGACTGGGCCGAAGATCAGCTGCGCTGAGGCTGAGCTTCCCTCCGGCGCCTGCCTCCGACGGAACGCAAACGGGCGCGGAGGTCGTGACCCCCGCACCCGTTCTCTCGCGGCTCCGCTCCACGCCAGAGCCGCCTCGCGAGTTACGCGCTGAGCAGCGGATCCGCGCCGTAGTCGTTCGGACCCGAGGTGCCCGCCGTGATGGCGAGGAACAGGTTGTAGAGCGGGATCAGCAAGAACCACCCGCTCTTGCCGACGTCGTGCATCCGCCGAACGCCCACGGCGATCGAGGGCAGCAGCACGGCGAGCGAATACAGGCCGCCGATGGCGGGCACGTGGATCAGTCCGCCGATGAACCCGATCACGAATGAAACGATCATGTTGACAAGAATAAAGTACCAGTAGTCACTTCGCGAGGCTCGCCCCGAGAATGTTGCGTAGTTCTTCAATGCCTTGATGTAGTAGCTCATTCAATTCCCTTTCAGTGTTCCCAAATGCCTGGCGATGAGGTTTTGCCAGAACGTTCCCAGTGTTCCCGTGGCCGCGTCACCCCGAGCGCAGACACAGTAGAGGCGCATCATCACCGCATGCCTTCCCGTCTGCAAGCCCCGTGATCTCGATCCGGCCTCGACGCCGCGCGAGGCCGGATTTGCGCTGCCGCAGGTCATGGGCGATGATGCGCGGCCATGGCGCGAACAGGACTCACCGGCCGAGTGGCGGCGCTGGACGTGGAGCGGGTCTTCCTCGACTTCGTCCGCAACGCCAATCAGGTGGGCAAGATGGCCCGCACGGTGCGCGCGGATCCCCTATCGCTCGACCCGGATCGCACGGCACGGCATGTGCCGATCATGTCCGAGAGCGCAGCCGACAGCTCCTCGCCGCTGCTGCTCACGACCAAGAAACCTCTGGGCGGGCAAGCGGAGTCCTCGGCCGCGGAATCCCAGCCTAGCGCACGCGCCGCAGCTCCGGCTCTGCTCGCGGGTCCGGGGGAGCGCACGCAGAAGGTCGAGGCCGCCTTGGTGGTGCCCGACGTGGGTTCGATCCGGCCGCCCGAGCCGCCCGTGCCCGAGCGCGTGGAGGACGGGCAGATGCCGGCGGGTGAGCTGGACAGGCAGCTGACCGACATGGCCGTGCTCTTGCGCTACGGGCATCACGACGACGTGGGTCGGCGCCTCGACGAGCTGTTGCGGCAGTATCCCGAGGACTTGCTGCTGCTCAAGCGCGTGGCGCAGTTTCACCTGGAGACGGAGAACCCTCACCTGGCGAAGGAGTGCCTGTTCCAGCTCGCGAGCGTGCTCTTCGAGCGCCGCAACGTGTTGGGCATGCGTCAGGCGCTCGAGCAGGTGTTGGTGATGGATCCGTCGAACAAGCGCGCGAACAAGCTGCTCGGTTTGCTCGAGGCGCGGCCCGACGCCGACTGAAGCGGAGACTTCAGGCGTCGCCCAGGTGTTGCCACAGTGGACCTCGCAAACCGCTGCGCCTGAGCAGGCCGAAGAGGCGCGCGTCGAAGCGCTCGCCCAGGGGAGGCGCGACCCAGCGGGCTTGGCTCTGGACGGCCTCCCGCAGCAGCTCGAGCACCTGCTCTCTGAAGATCGCGCGGGGCCCCGGAGAGGCGGGCCGCAGCGCCTCCGCGTCGTCGTTCCAGACCATCAGGATGGCCGCCGAGCAGTCGAGGTCGGCGATGAAGTCGAGGCTGCGGCGCACCTCGTCGAGGGTCTCTCCGGGCGTCCCCAAGAGGAAGGTGTGACAGTCGAGCAGACCCGCGTCCCGAGCGACTCGATGCGCCCCGCGGATGGCCGCGCTGTCGAAGCCCTTGCGCAGGCGTTCGAGCACCCGGTCGCTGCCCGAGTCGGAGCCCAACTCGATGCCCACGCAGCCCGCCGCGCGCATGCGCTCGGCCAGCTGCGCGTCGAAGCCCAGGGGGTTGATGTAGCAGGTCCACGGCAGGCCGATGGCGCGCTCCCGGATCGCGTCACACACAGCGAGGGCGTGCGCACGGGGCAGGTTGAAGACGGAGTCGACGATGAAGAAGTGGTTCGCCTCGGGCGCCTCGAGCCGGATGTGTTCGAGCTCGTCGGCGACCCGCGAGGCGGGTCTCAGGCGGCTGCGGCGCCCCTCGATGGTGGGGTAGGTGCAGTAGCTGCAGCGCAGCGGGCAGCCGCGCTTCGTCTGCACCGACTCGATGCCGCTGCGCGCGTAGTGGCGACGATCGACCCGTCTCCTCGAGGGGAAGCGAAGACTCGAGAGGTCGACGAAGGGCGCCCAGCTCGTCGGCGGCTCGACGCGTCCGTCCACTCGGCGGTAGAGGCCCGCGACCTGGCCGAGATCTGCGCCCTCCTCGAACGCACGGACCAAGCTGGGGAAGACGACCTCGCCCTCGCCGGCCACGCCGAAGTCCGCACCGAGCGTCTCGAGCAGCGCCTCGGGCAGCAGGCTGTAGCCGCCGCCTCCGAGCACAATGGGCGCGTCGCTGACCTCGCGGATAGCCGCCACGAGTCCGCGGTAGGCCTGCACGTTGGTGGTGGCCTCGCCGTAGTCCGCCGACTGCAGGTTGCGCAGCGAGAGCGCCACCAGGTCCGGAGCTGCTTGGCGGACGAACTCGCGCAAGGCCTGCTCGGGGTGCGGCTCGAAGCACAGGTCGAGTAGCTGCCGATCGTGTCTCGCAGGGCAGGCCTCGAGCACATAGAGCAGCCCCAGGGGGATCACGGGATCCGGAAGCAGCTCACGATTGGCGGCGACGAAGGCGATGCGCACCCGCTCGTCCTGGCGTGAATCGCGGGCACGCTTCTTGATCTCGATCAACACCGAGGCGCCGCACCTGCTTCATCAATGCGCGTGGCTGAACCTCGACCTCTACGCGCGAGCGGACCTCCTGCGGCGTCCACGACGTGCGTCGAGTTGGCGGCCGTGGAGGATCATCCGGTGGATTCACGCGCCCAGGTCCTGGACCGCCTGCTGGGGCTGCCGCGTCTTCTGCTCTCCCTCACGATCTTCCTCTCGTTCTTTCTGGTCAGCGGTCTGCTCTGCCTCTTGGCCTTGCCGCGCCTGCTCTTCGGCCGGCCCGGCCCACGGGCCCAGCGGCGCTATCGCAGAGGGCTGAACCTGGGCTTTCACCGCTTCATGGCCATGTTGCGGGCCTTTCACCTGATCGACTTTCGCCTGCCCGAGCGTCGCCCCGATCATCCCCAGGGCGCGTTCCTGGTGATCGCCAATCACCCCACACTGCTCGACGTGGCCCTGCTGCTCTCGGCCTGCCCCGAGGCGGTGTGCTTGGTGAAGTCCGATTGGTATCGCTCGCCCTTCTTGCGGCCTCTGCTGCTCCTCGGCGATCACATCCCCGGTTCGGCGATCGAGGAGTTCATGCCGGGTTCGACCTCCCCCGCACCCGTGGTCGAGCGCATCGAGCAGAAGCTGCGCGAGGGTGTGCCCGTGGTCGTCTTCCCCGAGGGCACGCGTTCGCCCCGACGTGGCCTGAGGCGCTTTCGTCGCGGCGCCCTCGAGGCCGCCACGCGCGCCGGCGTGCCCGTGGTGCAGGTCTTCCTCGACGTGGATCGACCCTTCCTGATGAAGGGGCAGCCCCTGTGGCAGATGCCGACGGCGCGCGTGCGCTACCACTTCGAGTGGCTCGGACACGTGGACGTGAGCACGAGCCGCGATTCCCGTGCTCTGGCCAGCCAGCTGAGGCGCCACTACCAGACGCGCTTGGCGCAGATCCCGGAGGGACGATGAACGTTCGATTGATCTACCCGCGCTTCGAGCGTTTCCTCGAGGCGTACCCGGAGCTTGCGGACGTGCCCTCGATCGCAGGCCTGTGGGAGTTCAAGATGCCGCCCGCGCTGGGCGTGCCGATGCTGGCGTCGATGATCCCGGAGGACATCGAGTGGGCGGCGACGGACGCCAACGTGACGCCCGTGGACTTCGACGAGGACGTGGATCTGGTGGCGCTGAGCTTCTTCACGCCCCAAGCCTCAAGCGCCTTCGAGATCGCCGATCGCTTCCGCGCGCGCGGCGTGACGGTGGTGATGGGCGGCATGCATACGACGCTCAACCCGGAGGACTCGGCGGCCCACGCGGACGCCATCTGCGTGGGCGAGGCCGAGGGCGCCTGGCCCCAGATGCTCGAGGACGCTCGCCGCGGCGCGCTGAAGCCGCGCTATCAGGCGGCCCTGACGCCGCCCTCGGAGTGGGCCAAGCCCCTGCGCAGCCTGTTCTCGGACACCACGCACTACGACTGGGGAGCCGGCCTGGTGCAGGTCGCCCGCGGCTGCCCACGCGCCTGCCCTTACTGCAACATGCCGGGCATGCACGGGCCGGACCTGCGCTTCCGCGACATCGACGAGGTGGTCGAGGACGTGGCGTCTCTGCACGGACGCGACCTCTACCTCACGGAGGACACGCTGATGTTCAAGGCGCGCTCCGTCGCGCGCTACACCACGGAGCTCTTCGAGAAGCTCGCGGACGTGTCGCCGAAGATCTTCCTGACCTCGGCCTTGGTCTTCAACTCACGGCCCGCCTTCCTCGACACGCTGCGCGCCGGCGGCGCCCAATGCAACTACGTCACCTTCGGCTTCGATCCCATCTCCCGCGGGGTCTACGCCGGCGATCCCGGCATGACCCGCGCGGCCATCGACATCGTGCGCCGCACGGAGGATCACGGCATCCGCTTCTACGCCGCCTTCGGCCTCGGCTTCGACGAGGACGACCCCGGCGTCTTCGATCGCATCCTGCGCTTCTGCGACGACGCGGGCATCGTCACGGCGGAGTTCTTCATCGGCACGCCCTTTCCGGGCACCCCCATGTGGGCCGATCTGAAGCGTCAGGGCCGGCTCTTGCACGAGGACTGGTCGCGCTACAACTGCGCCCACGTGGTGCATCAGCCCAAACTGATGAGCGTGGAGCAGCTCGACCGCGGCTTCGTCCACTGCTGGCAGGAGTTCTATCGCGAGGCCGACATGGACGAGGCTCTGGGCTGCTTCAACGGCGACCGCCTCGGACCGAGCGCGCGCATCCACCGCAGCGCGGTGTAGTCTTCCATCCTGTGTGCGCCGGTGTAAGCCCGCGCGCCCCTCCGCGTTGGTGCTGTATGAGATTCGCCTCTTCACTGCTCGTCCTCGGCTCGCTGTGGATCGCCGTGCTCACTCCTGCGCGCTCCGCGTCCGCCCGCGCGCCGGATC
>JAADHO010000305.1:0-7944 GCA_013151775.1 Deltaproteobacteria bacterium
GCCGGCGCCGGCGGCGGGTTGGCGCGCCCTGCGTCCGCTGCCGTGGCTGTCGCCGGAGCGCTGCGGCTGCTCAGGGCGTTGGAGGCCGCCACCTCCTCCTCCGTGGGCGGCGCCTCGATGGGCTCCACCGGCGGCGGATCAGCGTAGGGCTCGCTCGGCAGAAGAGGTAGATCCTCGGGCACGCTGAGGTGGAAGTGGAAGTCGTGCAGGTGGTTGTGGTGCAGCATCGCGGCGCGGAAGGGCGACTCGTAGCCGCGCTCGGCGAACCAACGCAGGAAGCGGCGGCGTACGACATTGTCGTTGTAGTAGATGCGCAGACGGCCCTGGCTGCAGGTGGCGAGGATCTGAGCCAGCAAGAGCGCGCGTGCGCGCAGGGCCTCCACCTCGTCCCGGCTCTTGCCCTGGTAGTTGTTGTCGTAACGGCCTCCGCCCGCGTTCTCCACCATCAGCGCGCCCGGCAGGTAGAGGTCTGCGTCTACGCCGTGATCATGCGTCTCGTGGCGAGGCCCCGGCGCGTCGAGGTCGCCGATTACGAAGGGCTGCTCCGGCGCCAGCCGATGCATCTCTCTCGCCGTGGTCACCAGCAGCGCGACCAGCGCCGGGCGAGCGTATTGGTGAGCGGGGATGGTGTTGCGCCAGCGCCTCCACGAGTGCTCGGAGTGGGTCGCGTGGGGTAGCTTCCACTTGCAGCTCGGGTAGCCCTCGCCCCGGGCGCACGCGCGCGGCCGCGGGATGGGCAGGGCCGGCATCACGCAACGGAAGCGCGGGTCGGCGCGGACGGCCTCGGAGTCTTCGCCAGAAGGCGAGCTCCCCGTCGCCTCCGTGGGCTCGGGGGTGGCCTCCGTCGCAGGCGCCGCCGAAGAGCTCGGCGAGGTCTGCCGCGGCGTCCCCTGCGCCGGCCTCGTCCCAGCTGACGTCCCCGAAGCCGAGGACCCGCAGGCCATCAGGCCGAGGATCAGCAGCAGCGAGAGACGAAGCGAAGCAGGAAGCGAGCGCACGCCGCACGCTATAGCAGCCTCAGGGCGCTCCGCGACTCAGCGCCCGATGCCGAGCGCTGACGTCACGGCGCGCATCAAGGCGACTACGTCGGGCGCGCCGATCAGCGCCGACGCTCCGGCCTCCAGCACTTCCCGGCGCAGCTCCTCGCGGGACGTATAGATGAACACGCGCACGTGGCGAGAGGGCTCGCTCTCGTGGATCGCCCGTGTCAGCGTCGTCGCGGGCACGCCGGCGGCCTCCGCGCCGATCACCACGGCGTCTGGCGGCTTGCTGCCGAGCGCGATCAAGGTTCGAGGCAGGCTGCGAGCCTGCTTCACGTCGAGCTCGCGGCTCAGACCTTCGAGCTCCTCCACGCCCAGGCACTCGGAGAGATCCCAGATCGTGGGCTTGCCGAGCAGCAGCTCCTCGGGGATGGGGTAGCCGTAGCGGCGCAGGAAATCCAAGGTGTCCACGCGGCGGAAGCGCAGGTGTCGGCCGGGCGTACGAAAGAAGCGCATGCGGCCGCGCTCGGCCCAGTTGTGGATCGTCTTCAGGTCTACCTCGCAGAAGGCCGCGAGTTGAGAGGCTGTGAGCAGATCCGGGGAGCGCGAGGCCACGGAGCCAGTTAGCCTCTCCACGGGCTATTGTAAAGATACTCCAATTGGCGTTCCGCTCCGAGCGGGTTCATCTCCGCTGGAGCGGAAAATTCAGCTATCCACGTCTTGGGATACCCAGCGTCCGTCGACCAAGGCGATGCGTGTGGAGCCCGGCAGGACAGCTCGGGAGATGGGGTGTTCGGGATCACCCGGCAGCACGATCGTCGGGACCTGTCCGGCCATCACCAAGCGTGGCGCGATCACAGGAGGGCGGCGCTCGCGGGCGCGCTCGATGGCGCGCTCGGCGCTCGGCTCCAGCGCGAGGTTCTCGAGGCTGCGTAGGGTCGGCGGTGGCAGCGCGATCTCGCCCCGCGAGGCCGCGTCGAGCGCCTCTCGAGGTTTCATCCACGCCCCAGCGGTCGTCTCCATGAGGTCCGGCGCCGCGCGCTGTTCACGGGGCACCCGCGCCAGGAAGAAGCGGGCGTCGTAGCGTCTCGGCTCCGCCTCTGGAGTGATCCAGCGGGAGTAGGGCCAGAGCTCTCCGAGGGAGAGCCGAATCCCAGCCTCCACCAGCAGCGCCTCGAAGGACTCTCCCGCGTTGGCGCGCTCTCGCAGCGCCTTCGGCGCCGGGCCGTGAGCACCCAAGAGCACCCCCGCCTCTTCGAAGGTCTCCCGCGCCGCTGCCACGAACAGGGCGCGTACGCGCTCGTCCGGCAGCGACTCCCCCAGACGCTCGCGGGCCTGCGCGACCTCGAGCCCCAGGACGCGCTCCCACATGCTCGGCCGCCCATCCGCCGCGTCGACCTTGCCGCCCGGGAAGACGTGCGCGCCCGCCATGAAGCCGCTCTTGGCGTGCCGCCGCACGAGGTAGATCTCGAAGCCGCCCTCGACGTGATCGCGCAGCAGCAGCACGGTGGCCGCGTCCCGTGGCGCGATGGCTGCGCCGTCGGCGTCTGATGCGAGCATCCCCTGACCGCGCCCCTCCACGACCACCGACTCTGTTCAGCTCTTGGAGAAGACGCGTGTCGCCGGCACGCCGATGGCGACCGTGAGGCGCGAGAGGGTCTCGAGGGAGGGCGTGTGCCGCCCGGCTTCGACGCGGGCAATGTTTGGGCGGTGGATGCCCGTGCGCCGCGCCAGCTCCGCTTGGGTGAGGCCGGCCTCTAGGCGCAGCTCCTTCAGGCGTGCTCCTAGGCGCGCTCCGTCCAGCAGAATCGATGTTTCGTCCAGCGCGCCGTTCGCGCCATGGCTAGCGACCTCGGCGGCGACTACGCAGATCTCACGCTCACCCTCTAGGGTGATCATGGCGCTCTCCGCGCTGTCGGCTAGCTCGATCGAGATGATGCGCGATCCGTCGTCCTCTTTCGAGAGCGGCCGCGGGAAGAGCGCACAGCGCCCGTCGCCAAGGATCGTCAACAGCTCGTGCCCCGAAGGTGCGAGGGTGACGAATTCGAAGCGCCGTGAGCGATCGGGATCCGATCGCCTCAAGAGCCCGCTCGCGATGCGCGCCACGTCCGCGTCCGTGCGTGCGACCAAGCCCTCGCAGATCTCGTCGACGATCTCTTCGATCTCCGGATCCACGCTCGCGTCGAGCAAGTGCACGGCGATCGAGGCGCCCGAAGCTCGCAGATACCCCAGCGCCCAGAGCAGCTCGTCGTCTCCGTAGGCGGCGCTGCCCGCGTCCAGGATGACGCCGACACAGCCGGAGGTCGCCTCGATCAGCGTCGCGCCGTCGATGCGTGAGGGGGAGAGGGCGTCTACCTCGACGCCATGCTCTTCGAGCGTCGTGCGCCAAGGCAGCGCAACGGACGGGCGATCGGAGAGCAGGGTGACAGTCGCGGGCATGCATCCTCCCAGGGGGAGCTTCGAATTACATCAGCCTGCCCCTGGGGCTCAAGTGCCATCGACGAGAGTCGACCGAATTAGGGGTGGGACGAAGGTCGAGCGGATCGTGAATCCGACGGTCCAGCGCTGCGTGCCATCCGAGAACGAATCCCCAGGTGGAGGCGCAGCCGTGCAAGTCCATACATCAAGGTGCAGAGGAGTAACAAGCCGACGAGCCATTCTCCATAGCCAAGCCGATGGACGAAGGGCCTCGCCGCCACGCCGTAGGCGAACTCCAAGTGTACGCAGTAGAGCAGGAGAGAAGTTTTTCCGAACACCCGTAGGGGTGAACGCTCCAACGGCCTCGACAGCAAGTGGAGTAGGCCGCCCACGCTGACGGCCAGGCCCACACGGTGCACGGCGCGCACCAGCTTCGCGCTGGTGGGTACGGCCTGCATCCACGCCTGCGCTTGGGGTAGGGCGCCGCTCGTGACGGCGGCTAGGGTGGCGCAGACGGCCGTCGCCACGGCCAGCGTTCGGATCAGATCGTCATGCGAGCGGGCGCGTCCGATGGTCAGCCCAAAGACGGCACCGAAGAGCGCGTAGCCGAACCAAGGTGCCAGCGGGAACATCGCCATGCTGCGCACGCCGGCCGCCGTCGGCCAGGCCGCCAAGTAGCCCGCGATGGCGCCGGGCAGAGGCCCGGGCAGGAGCCGGCCCAGGGGCAAGGTCGAGACCAACACCAGGGCGCCCAGCAGCCCAGACCATCGGCGTCGCTGCGGTAGCTTCAGCGTCGGCGCCAACCAGGCGATCAGCGCTAGGCTAGCGCCGATGCTCTGCAGGACGTCGACCCGCAGCAGGCCCGGCATGCGCTGGGGCACGTAGCGGCTCGTGAGGCCGAGGCCCAGAGCCCACAGGGCCACGCCGACGGCAGCCCGCGGCCGGGCCCGGCGCAGGCCTCGTCCCCAGTCTTCCGTGGCCATCCAGGTCAGCGTGAGTCCGAGCAACATCGGCAGCCACAGGGCCAAGGCCGAGAGCCGGAAGAGCGCGTTCCCGTCGATCATCCACATGCTCAGCCGGAGCCCATAGCCCACCACCAGCACGCCCAGACCTCGAGCCGCGAGCTGTCGGCGAGCGACTCCGAGGGGACGTCCTCGTCTCTGCGCAGACTGCAGCTTCAGCGCAGCAGCGGCGCCCGCCAAGAAGAGGAAGAGGGGTGCGGCCATGCCGCCGAAGATGCGCAGCGCGGTGAAGCCCTCGCCGGCCTTCAGGCCGGGCCTCAGCCAGGCGTCGGTCGTATGCCAGACGAACATCGCCACCACGGCCAGCCCGCGCAGGTCGTCGAGGAAGGGCACGCGCAGCTTCGCTCGGGTATCGCTCGGGTGATTTGCATTGTCCATGGTGGAAGGGGCGCGGGACGGTTGACACCCCCGGGGGCGCTTGCTACCTGAGCGCCGCTCGCGCGTCGACCTGTCGAATGCGTGGCAAGCTGCGGCGCTGGCTCTCGTTCACTCGTCCCTGTCGCGGCTCCGGACCCCACCCACTCAGGGAGCGTAAGCGGTGCTGAAATCCATCTGCATCTTCACGGGCAACGCCAACCCCGAGCTGGCTGAGCGTATTTCGGACTACCTCGAGTCGCGTCTGGGGCGCTGCCGTATCGCGCGCTTCTCGGATGGGGAGTGCTTCACGCAGATCAAGGAGAACGTGCGCGGCACGGACGTCTACGTCGTGCAGCCGACGTGCTCGCCCGTGAACGACAACCTGATGGAGCTCTTGGTGATGTGCGACGCCCTGAAGCGCGCCTCCGCCGGCTCGATCACGGCGGTCATCCCCTACTACGGCTACGCGCGTCAGGATCGCAAGTCCGCGCCTCGAACGCCCATCACCGCCAAGCTCGTGGCGGATCTGATCAGCGCCTCGGGCATTACGCGGGTCGTGGCGATGGATCTGCACGCCGGTCAGATCCAGGGCTTCTTCAACATGCCCTTCGACCACCTCTACGCCATGCCCGTCTTCCTCGACAGCCTGCGCTCGCGCTTCACCGAGGTGCCCGTCTTCGTGTCTCCCGATGCGGGCGGCGTCGAGCGTACGCGTGCCTACGCCAAGCGCATCCGAGCAGACCTCGCGATCATCGACAAGCGCCGCGAGAAGGCCAACGTCTCCGAGGTCATGCACATCATCGGCGACATCAAGGGACGCGAGTGCGTGCTGATGGACGACATGATCGACACCGCCGGCACCTTGACCGGCGGCGCCGCCGCGTTGATGGAGGCGGGCGCCAAGAAGGTGATCGCCGCCGCCACGCACCCCGTGCTCTCGGGACCGGCGGTCGAGCGCATCGCCGCTTCGTGCATCGAAGAGGTGCTCGTCACGGACTCGATCCCGCTGTCGGAGGCGGCCATCGCCACGGGCAAGTTCCGGGTCCTCTCGGTCGCCCGCTTGCTCGGCGAGGCGATTCGGCGCATCCACCACAGTGATTCTGTGAGCTCACTCTTCGTGTGAGTCATGGATTCCGTGAGCTCACTCTTCGTGTGAGCCACGAACCAACCCTATTTCGGAGATAGATAGACATGGAAAAGCAGACGCTCACGGCTGAGGTCCGCACACAGTGCGGAAAGGGGCCGGCGCGTCGGCTGCGTATGCAAGGCAAGATCCCGGCCGTATTTTACGGTCCCGGTGTCGACGCCACGCCGCTGACGATTTCGCCCGCCGACATCATCAAGATCCTGCGCGGGCCCCATGGCCGCAACGCCCTGATCGAGATGGACATCAACGGAACGACCGAGCTCGCGCTCGTCCGCGACCTCGATCAGGATCCGGTGACGCACGCGCCCCTGCACGTCGATCTCTATCGCGTCTCCCTCGACACGCCCATCGACACCCACGTGCCCTTCGAATTTACCGGTCGCGCCGTGGGCCTGCAGAAGGGTGGCGTCCTCAACGTCACCACGCGCTCGCTACCCGTGCGTGCCACCCCCGATCGCATCCCCGCACAGATCGTGCACGACATCTCCGAACTCGACATGCACGAGGCGGTCACCGTGTCCGATCTGCAGTTGCCTGAGGGTCTGACGGTGTCGTTGCCGCCCAAGCGCACGCTGGGCATCATCGTCGAGCCGCGCCGCGCCGTCGCTGAGGAAAGCGACGAGGCCGAGACCGCCGAAGGCGAGACTCCCGAAGAATGATTTTTCCCTCCGCGTCGCCTCGTCACGCCTCGCAGTTCGCGGCGTGACGAGGGATCGCGGGTGAGAAGAGAGCTGTCGTGGACGCGCCGCTGCTGATCGTCGGCTTGGGCAACCCCGGGCCGAAGTATGCCGACAACAGGCACAACATCGGGTTCATGGTGGTCGACGCCTTGGCCGAGCGCTGGCGTGCGCCCGCCTTGCGCGAAAAATTTCAGGGCCGCTTCACCAAGGCGAGTCACGCGGGCGACGAGGCCGTCCTGCTCGAGCCGCAGACCTACATGAACCTCAGCGGAGATTCGGTGCAGCGCGCCATGCGCTTCTTCAAGATCCCTCTGGAGCGCCTGCTAGTGATCCACGACGAGATGGATCTGCCCTTCGGTCAGCTACGCCTGAAACAGGGCGGCGGCACGGCCGGGCACAACGGGCTGAAGTCCATCATCAAGTGCTGTGGCGGCAACGGCTTCCTGCGCCTGCGCTTCGGCATCGGCCGACCACGCTCCGCACGCCCCGAGGCTTATGTGCTCTCGGACTTCGCCGCCATCGAGCGCGCCGAGCTGCCCGACCTGATCGAGCGCGCCGTCGAAGGCTTGGAGTCCGTGCTGACTCGAGGCAGCGCCGCGGCCATGAATCGCTTCAATCGCCGCTGAAAGGCGTGGCTCGGCCGCCGCATCTTCGGCTGGCGCACCTTTCATGGATCCGCTATAGGGCGTGCCCCTGTCTCTGCTTCGGCTCTCCGCCGGGGCTCAGGCATCCCTCGCTCCGGCAAGTCGTCGGGGCCACTGACCAGGAGGAATCCCTTGACCGCTGAGAAAGCCAAGGCGCCCACACGCTGGGCCCGCGAATACGAGACCATCTACATCCTTCGACCCAACGTGTCGTCCGAAGATGCGGAGAAGGTCGGAGTCCGCGTTGCGGACGTGATCAGCCGTCTCGATGGCCGCCTCACGCAGGTGGATCACTGGGGACGTCGCCAGCTCGCGTACAAGATCAACAAGCTGAGCCGCGGCATCTTCGTCTACGTGAAGTATGTCGCCTTCAACGACGCCGTCGCGGAGCTCGAGCGCAACCTGCGCCTGATGGACGAGGTGATTCGTTACCAGACCATCGTGCTGCATGATCGCATCGATCCGAGCAGCGTCGAGGTCGATCCCGAGGCCGTGAAGTTCGAGGCCATCGAGGAAGAGGACGAGCCCTACGAAGAAGAAGATCTCGCCACCCGTCTGGGCATGGCGCGTCCCGAGCCCCGCGTAGAGGAAGCGCCTGAGGGCGAGGAGGCCAAGGCTGAGGGCGAAGAGGCCAAGGCTGAGGGCGAAGAGGCCAAGGCTGAGGGCGAAGAGGCCAAGGCTGAGGGCGAAGAGGCC
>JAADHO010000305.1:7971-32974 GCA_013151775.1 Deltaproteobacteria bacterium
GCTGAGGGCGAAGAGGCCAAGGCTGAGGGCGAAGAGGCCAAGGCTGAGGGCGAAGAGGCCAAGGCTGAGGGCGAAGAGGCCAAGGCCACTGAGGCCGCTGCCGCGCCTGAGGCTGCGCCAGAGACCGCCACTGACGACAAGGAAGAGGAGGCTTGAGATGAGCGACGAGAACATTCAGGCAGACGAAGCGCCGGTTCAGGCCGAGACGCCCGCCGCAGTTCAGGCCGAGGCACCCGCCGCAGTTCAGGCCGAGGCACCCGCCGCGGTTCAGGCGGAGGCACCGAGTCAGCCGCGGCAGAAGGGATCCGTCATTCGAGAAGGTCGCGCGGACGCCGATCCCCTCGGCATGCGTCGCCGCGGTGGCAGCGGTGGCGGTGGTGGTGGTGGTGGTGGTGGTGGTCGCAGCAGCGGCGGTCGCAAGAAGGCGCCTCCCTTCACCATCGATGCGGACTTCATCTTCGAGTACAAGGATCCACAGAAGCTTCGATACTTCATCACGGATCGCGGCAAGATCGTCCCGCGCCGCATCAGCGGACTGAGCGCCAAGCAGCAGCGTCAGCTGACCGTGGCGATCAAGCGCGCGCGCAACATCGCCCTCCTCCCCTACACCGCGATCGACTGAGGTAACCATGGCTTCCCATCTGCAGGTCGTCCTCAAGGAGGACGTGGATCATCTCGGGCACACGGGCGAGGTCGTCCGCGTGCGTCCCGGCTTCGCGCGCAACTACTTGCTGCCTCGTGGCATGGCCTGCGTGGCCACCCGCGCGAACATCAAGGAGATCGAGCACGAGACCAAGCTCGCTCAGGCCAAGGCCAAGCGGGAGAAGGATCAGGCTCGAGGCATCGCCGAGGCCATGGCCAACGTCACGCTCACGGTGGCGAAGCCCGCCGGCGAGGGCGGTCGGCTCTACGGTTCCGTCACCGCCATCGAGGTGGCCGAGCTGCTCGAGGCCAAGGGCCACGCGGTGGATCGGCGCAAGCTGAGCATGCCCGAAGAGCACATCAAGGCGCTGGGCTCCTACACCATCGGCATCCGCCTCGCGGGAGGCGTCGAGGCGAGCTTCACCCTCGAGGTCACGGCCGCAGAAGACTGAGCCGGCGCTCACGAACGGACGGGGACGCGGCCCAGGCTTCGTCCCCGTCGTCGTTCCGTCTACGCGCTGCGGCGCGCTATGCGCGGGCGGCCCCAGCGTGTAGACCGTCCCTTCCCATGAGCCCGAGTATCCATGCCTGACCGTCGAGTTCAGAGTCGCGTTCCGCCCAACGCCCTCGAGGCCGAGCGCGCCGTGCTCGGAGGGATCCTGCTCGAGAACGACGCCATGAACGTCGTGCTCGAGACCCTCTCCGAAGACGACTTCTACTCGGACGCCAATGGCACGATCTACGCGGCCATGGTCTCGCTCTTTCAGCGCGGCCAGCCCGTGGACGACATCACGCTGCGCGAAGAGCTCGCCCAGTCCTCGCGTCTACCCGCCGTCGGTGGCGACGAGTACCTGCTGTCGCTGACCAACACCATCCCCACGGTCGCCAACATTCAGGCCCACGCCAACCTCGTGCTCGAGAAGGCGATCGTCCGCAAGCTCATCAGCATCTGCCACGAGGTGGCGGCCACGGGCTACAGCGACTACGGCGAGCTCGACAGCTTCCTCGACCAGGCCGAGTCCGAGGTCTTCAAGGTCGCCAAGCAGCGCAGCCGCACGCCCTACGAGCATGTGCGCGACGTGGTGGTGCGCACCTTCGCGGAGATCAGCGAGGCGGCCAAACGTGGCGAGTCGATCACGGGCCTCTCCACGGGCTTCGACAAGGTCGACCGCATGACGGCGGGCATGCACCCCGGCGACCTGATCATCGTCGCGGGGCGCCCCGGCATGGGCAAGACGGCCTTCGCCTTGAACGTGGCGACCAACGCCTGCGCGGCCGACGCGAGCGTGGCCGTCTTCTCCCTCGAGATGCCCAAGGTGCAGCTCGTCAAGCGCATGCTCTGCAGCGAGGCGCGCGTGGACGGAGGTCGTCTGCGCACGGCGAACCTGTCTCGTGACGACTGGCCTCGGCTGGCGGAGGCCGCGGGTCGTCTCACGGACATGAAGATGTGGATCGACGACACACCCGCGCTCAGCGTGCTCGAGCTGCGCAGCAAGGCGCGGCGCCTGAAGGCGGAGGCGGATCTCTCGCTGATCGTCGTCGACTACATGCAGCTGATGCGCTCGGGCTCGCGCAACGACAGCCGCGAGCAGGAGATCAGCGAGATCAGCCGCTCGCTCAAGGGGCTCGCCAAGGAGCTCGAGCTGCCCGTAATCGCTCTGTCGCAGCTGAACCGTGGCGTCGAGTCGCGCGGCGTGGGCGACCGGCGTCCTCAGCTCTCCGACCTGCGCGAGTCCGGCGCCATCGAGCAGGACGCCGATACCATCTGGTTCATCTACCGCGACGAGGTCTACAACAAGGAGAGCGAGGATCGGGGCATCGCCGAGGTGATCATCGGCAAGCAGCGTTCGGGGCCCACGGGCACCTGTCGGGTGCGCTTCAAGAACGAGTTCACCCGCTTCGAGAACATCCAAGAGGACGACTACGGCGGGGGCGGCAGCTTCTCGGACTGACGGGGTCAGAGCCGAGCATGGCGCTTCGTGCTTCCCCTGGCCCGTCGCCTGTGCGTATTCTCCTGCCGGAGTCTAGTGAAGGACGGGAAACGTATGCGTAAGTGGAAGAGCTTTCTTCTGGTGGCGGCCGTGGCGTACAGCGCTACGCCGGGTGTGGCCTTGGCCGGTGGTTTCGAGCATGGGGCCGCGGGTACCCGAGCGCTCGGTCGAGGAGGCGCCTACGCGGCGCGCTCTGACGACCCCACGGCCATGATGTATGACCCGGCCAATCTCGCGGCCTTGCCGGGCATGCAGCTCACGCTGAACGCCAACATCGACTTCTACTCCTCGTGCTTCCAGCGCACGGGGCGCCCTGGCGCGTATCTGGACGGTGGGCCTGGCACGACCCATGTCCCAGATGGCCTTTCGACCGATGAACGCGCCGCGGCTGTCCAGGCTGCGAACCGTGCAGGGTTCGACACGCGAGCGAGCGGAGGCACCTACGGCGGCGTGGACGTGCCGAGCCGCTTCGGAAACAGCTTCGCTGCCCCGGTGCAGGGTTCGGTCGCCGAGGAGCAGGCGCGCATCGACGCCGGGGGAGGTCATCGCCGTGTCTGCAATTCGGGGCCCCCGGGCGTCATCCCGGAGCTGCTCTTCACCTGGCGCATTCGCAAGGATCTCGGCATCGGCATCGGTCTGCTGGCGGACAACGCCGCAGGTAACACGCGCTTCGGACGTGCCAGCGATGGCACCATCGCCTACGACGGCCCAGGCAGCGTCGATGGGCGCATCCCCTCGCCCGGTCGCTACAACCTGATCGAGCAGAAGCTGGTGATCGCCTTCCCGTCGATCTCCGTGGGCTATGCCATCCACCCGCGCTTCCGCGTCGGCGTCACCTTCGGCTCGGGCTTCGGCATCTTCGACTTCACCAGCATGACCCGAGGCACCCGCGGCGAAGAGTACGGTCAGGACATCTACACCAAGCTGCACGCCGTGGACGCCTTCATCCCGCGCGTCACGGTCTCGCTGCATGCGGTGCCCGTCGACAGCCTCGACCTCGTGGCCAGCTTCATGTGGCAGGACGACGTCCGCGCCACGGGCAACGTCAACCTCGAGGGCACCTTCTACGATGACACCTTCAACGCCACGGAGCTGCATCGCACGGACGGAATTCGCCGCGTCTCGGGCGCGACCCTCGAGGCGCCTCAGCCCTGGCGCGCGACCGTGGGCATCCGCTACGCCGACCGCATCGCGCCGCGTCCGGAGGATCCCTCCGCCGTCAGCCGGCTCTCGGGTCGCATCGAAGATCCCATGAGCAACGAGCGCTGGGACATCGAGTTCGACGCCACCTACGAGATGAACAGCCGAGTGGATCAGTTCACGGTGACCATTCCGAATCTCCCCGGCATGCCTGGCATTCGCCCGGACCTGCAGGTCGCCAACGCGGGCACCCCGCTGCCGCTGCCGAACAACAGCTACCTCGAGCACCAATGGCAGGATCAGCTGCGCCTGAGCCTCGGTGGCGACTACAACGTGATCCCCGGCCTGGCCGCCTTGCGCGCCGGTGTCTCCTACGAGACCTCGGGCCTGAAGCGAGGCTACACCCAGCTCGACTTCATCCCTGGTGAGCGCCTCGGCCTGTATGGCGGGCTCACCGTGCGCATCGGCCGCGTCGACGTCTCCTTGGCGTATTCCCACATCTTCCAGCGCAGCGAGACCGTGACCGAGGCGGACGCCAGCGTCGTGCAGACCGTGGCCTTGGATCAGGCGGCCATCGACTCGGGAGATGCCTCCGGGCGCCAGCACACGAACGTCAACGCGGGTCGCTACACGGCCAGCTACGACATCGCGTCCTTGGCGGTGAACTACCACTTCCAGTAGTCGCCTGCGGTGAGGTCCAGGCCCGAGCGGTGGCGCGTCCCCGGGCGCCGACTTGGGCCGTGATCTCTCGGGGCGCTGTGTTATGAAGCCGCCGTCGGCGCGTGTGCAGCCACGGCGCCGGGAAAGCACGAGCGGACATGTCTCAGCATCTCGACCAGCTTGCCGTCAACACCCTCCGCGGCCTCTCCATGGACGCAGTCCAGAAGGCCAACAGCGGGCATCCCGGCGCGCCCATGGGCCAAGCCCCTCTGGGCTGGACCATCTGGAACCGTCTGCGCCGCCACGACCCGGCGCGTCCCGAGTGGGCCGGGCGGGATCGCTTCGTGCTCTCCTGTGGGCACGCCTCCATGCTGCACTACGCGCTCTTGCATCTCACGGGCTACGATCTCAGCCTCGACGACCTGAAGAGCTTCCGTCAGTGGGGCAGCCGCACACCGGGGCACCCCGAGTTCGGTCACACGCCCGGTGTGGAGATCACCACGGGTCCCTTGGGTCAGGGCGTCGCGACTTCCGTCGGCATGGCCATGGCCGCGCGGCAGCTCGGCGGGCGCTTCGATCGGGACGGTCACGCGCTCTTCGACCACACCATCTGGGTGATCGCCTCGGACGGTGACCTGATGGAGGGCATCAGCTCCGAGGCCGCGTCCCTCGCCGGTCACCTCGGGCTCGGCAACCTGGTGGTGTTCTGGGACGACAACCAGATCACCATCGACGGGCGCACGGACATCAGCTTCACGGAGGACGTCAGCGCGCGCTTCGCGGCCTTCGGCTGGCAGACGCTGAGCGTGGAGGATGGTGAGGACCTCGACGCCATCGAGGCCGCGGGCCAGGCGGCGCTCGCGGATCCACGCCCGAGCTTCGTCCGTGTGCGCACGACCATCGGCTACCCCGCGCCCCACAAGCAGGACACCTCTGGGGTGCATGGTTCGCCCCTCGGTCCGGAGGAGCTCGCGGCCACCAAGCAGGTCATGGGCTGGCCCGCGGAGCCCTTCTACGTGCCCGCCGAGCTCGCCTCGGTGAAGGTCGAGTTGATGGAGCGCGGCGCCAAGGCTTCGTCCGAGTGGGACCTGCGCCACGCGGCCTACGTCGAGGCCTTCCCGGAGGACGCCGCCGAGCTCGATCGCAGGCTCGAGGGTGTGCTGCCTCAGGGCTGCTTCGATGGCTTGCCCGAGTTCCCCGCGGACGCGAAGGGGCTCGCCACGCGCAAGGCCAGCGGGAAGGTGCTGGCGGCCTTGGCGGAGCGCCTGCCCGAGCTGGTCGGAGGCTCCGCGGATCTAGCGGGATCCAACGTCGTGAAGCTGCCCGGCGACGCCATGACCAAGGGCGCCATGGGCGGGCGCAACGTGCACTGGGGCATCCGCGAGCACGCCATGGGCGCCGCCGTGAACGGCATGGCGCTGCACGGCGGCGTGATCCCCTTCGGCGCGACCTTCCTGGTGTTCAGCGACTACATGCGCCCGTCCCTGCGGCTCGCGGCCTTGATGGGGCTGCGCACCCGCTACGTCTACACCCACGACTCCATCGGTCTGGGCGAGGACGGCCCCACCCATCAGCCCGTGGAGCATATGGCCGCTCTGCGCGCGATCCCCGGCTTCGCGGCGTTCCGCCCTGCGGACGCCAACGAGACGCGCGTGTGTTGGCAGGCCGCCCTCGAGTGGCAGGGGCCCGCGGCCTTGGCGCTGACGCGTCAGAACGTGCCCACGCTGGACCGCTCCGTGCTCGGGTCCGCCGATGGAGCCCTGCGCGGAGGCTACGTGCTCGCCGACGCCGACGATCCTCAGGTGATCCTGATGGCGACGGGCAGCGAGATTTCCCTGGCGCTCGAGGCGCGTGAGCAGCTCGCGTCTGCGGGCGTCCGCGCTCGCGTCGTCAGTCTGCCCTGCTTCGCGCTCTTCGAGGCGCAGGACGCCGGCTACCGCGAGTCCGTGCTGCCCAACGCCGTGCGCGCCCGCGTGGCCGTGGAGGCGGGTATCCGTCAGGGCTGGGAGCGCTACGTCGGCTTCGACGGAGCCTACGTCACCCTCGATCGCTTCGGCGCCTCAGCGCCCGCGGATGTGCTCTACGAACAGCTCGGCCTCACCAGCGCGCGCGTGGTCAGCGAGGCCAAGCGCGTCCTGAAGGGCTGAGAAGGGCACGCCATGCATTGACCCTTGGCGCCGCGAATGTCAGAAGCAGCGGCCGATGGATCTTCCCCGCATGCTCGCTTCGAATCTGCGCGTCCTTCGCGAATTGCGTGGCCGCATGGGTCAACTCGACCTGGCGGGGCGTGTGGGCCTGTCGCGTCGCACCATCGCTCGGCTGGAGAACGCCGAGGTCGCGGATCCGGGGCTGCTGCAGGTGCGCGCGCTGGCAGCAGCGCTGAACATCAGCCCCCGGCTGCTCACGGAGCGGCGCTTGGTGCAGGTCACCTTGCCCTTGCCCGACACGCTGCGCGCACGCCTCGACTCGGCGGAGGGCGCGCTGCTGCTCGAGCGCATGGTCGAGGCCGCCGAGCGTACGCCGAAGCTCGGCTGAGCCGTGGGCGTCAGCGCGTCAGCTGCAGGCGTCGACGCTCGCCGTGGCCTGCTCCGGAGCTGCCCTCGAAGACGCCCGCGAGCTTGGCGCCACAGTCCGGACAGCGCCCGAGAGGGTCGAGTCGGTAGCTCCGCAGCCGGTAGCGGTCACGCTCGATGAGCGCGCCGCGGCACTCTGCGCAGTAGCTCGTCTCACCTTCGGGGTCGTGCACGTTGCCCGTGTAGACGTGGTGCAGGCCCGCGGCCTTCGCCTGCTCCCGGGCGCGGCGTAGGGTCGAGGCGGGTGTCGGCCCGACGCTGCGAAATTCAAAGGCGGGATGGTAGGCGCTGAAGTGCAGCGGGACGTCCTCGCCCAGCTCCTCGACGACGAAGTCCACCAGGCGCGCGAGCTCGTCCCCGGAGTCGTTCTCGCCGGGGATCAGCAGCGTCGTCAGCTCGAGCCAGGTCTCTGATTCGTGGGCGAGCCAGCGCAGCGTGTCGAGCACAGGCTCGAGCCGGGCGAAGCAGAGCGTGGCGTAGAACTGCTCCGTGAAGGCCTTGAGGTCTACGTTGACGGCGTCGATCTCCGAGAAGAAGGCGGGCCGCGCGGACGCCTCGATGTAGCCCGCCGTCACGGCCACCGTGCGCACGCCACGGTCGTGGCAGGCGAGGGCCGTGTCCATGGCGTACTCGGCGAAGATCACCGGGTCGTTGTAGGTGAACGCTACGCTCGCGCAGTTCGCGGTCAGGGCGGCCTCTGCGACGGCCTCCGGGGAGGCGAAGTCCGTCAGGCGATCCATCTCGCGTGCCTTGGAGAGATCCCAATTCTGGCAGAAGCGGCAGCCGAGGTTGCAGCCCGCCGTGCCGAAGGAGAGCACGCTCGAGCCGGGGAGGAAGTGGCTCAGAGGCTTCTTCTCGATCGGGTCCACGCAGAAGCCCGAGGCGCGTCCGTAGCTCATGAGCGAGAGCTCGCCATCTTCGACGCCGCGCACGAAGCAGAACCCGCGCTGACCTTCTGCGAGTCGGCAGCGGCGTGGACACAGAACGCAGCGCAGCTGCCCGGCGTCCGCCTGCTCGACGAAGCCGGCGCGCACGACACCCGGGCGTAGCAGCTCGCGGGAGCGCATGGGCTCACTCGCGAGGTCGGGTGTCACGGGCGGCCGTCTCCTCGCCTGTTGCGTCGCTGAGCCATGCCGAGCTGAGCGGCCTCGTGGACCACGCTGCGAAGTTCGTCGTCTTGGATCGTCGCGAGGGCGCGCCCCACGTCCTCGGGAAGCTCTTCGAGGGTCAGGGGCGTGGGGGCTCTCCGCGTGACGCGCTTGCGCAAGGAGCGCTCCGGCAGCGGTCCCGGCATGAAGCGAATCTGAACCAACTCCGTGCCCGGCAGCTTGCGGCGGATATCCCTCAGGAAGGTAGGCATCATCATCGTCAGCTCGCTCGCCCAGGCGGAGCTCTTGGTGTGCACGACGAGCACCCCACGCGAGAAGCGCACGGGACGCGCCGCCTCGAGCACGCGCTCGGGCACGACCTCGGACCAAGCGGCCATCACACGTGCCCCTGCCAGCTCCGCTGGCGCCGGATACGCCTTTCCCAGCACATCCGAGAGCGCCGAGAGGCCACCCTTCCGCTTTCGTGAGCCGAGGGCCATCTTCAGTCCATAGCAGACCGCGGGGCGCGGAGCATGCGAGGCGGCTGACGCGAGACACGGGCGGTCTTGCAGCTCGTAGCGTCGTGGCCGTCGCCCGCGGCGTCTGGGTTATGCTTCGCGAATGATCCGGGCGCGTCATCTCCTCCCTCTCCTCGCGCTGCTGGCCTGTGGCGGAGGCGCTTCTCACACGGACGCTGGCCTCGACGCGAGTCCGGACGCTGCCCTCGACGCCCTGGTCGACGCGGGACCTCCGCCCGACTCACGAGCTGCCGCCGCGCCTCTGACCCAATGGGTGAACCCCTTCGTTGGCAGCGGCGGGCTAGGCTTCGGCTACGCCTCGACGGCGCCGGCCCCGCAGCGACCCTACGGCATGGTGCGGCCCGGACCCGACACGACCTCGGTCGGCGGGGCCTCGCCGCTCAATCACTTCAGCGGCTACTACTACGACGACCCCATGATCCAAGGCTTCAGCATGACGCGCGCCGAGGGCATCGGGACCAACGACTACGGCAGCCTCGGGTTGATGCCGGTGGACGGCATGACCGCCGAGCGCACCACGCAGGATGGCTACCGCGCCGTCTACACCAAGTCGACGGAGCGCGCGGAGCCCGGCTACTACGCCGTGACGCTCGAGGATCCCGCCATCGAGGTCGAGGTCACGGCGAGCGATCGCGTGGGGGTCTTCCGTGCGACCTTCCCCGCGGGCAGCTCACCGACGTGGCTGCTCGATCTCGGCCACGTCGTGCCGGCCGTGCGCGTCACGGATGGCGCCATCGCGGTCCTGCCCGCGAGTCGTGAGATCGAAGGGCAGCTCCACCTGATGGGCTCCTACTCCGGTCGCTATGGCGGCATGGACGTGTTCTTCGTGGCGCGCTTCGACCAGGACTTCATGTCTCAGGGCGTGTGGCAGGACGGCCGGCTCACGGACGCCGCCATGAGCGCGACGGGCGCCGCCGCGGGCGCCTACGCGAGCTTCGCGCCAGATGTGGGGAGCGTCAGCGTGGCCGTCGGGCTCTCCTACGTCGACCTCGAGCACGCGCGCATGAACCTCGACGCCGAGGTCCCCGATGTCGACTTCGACGCCACACGGGCTGCGGCTCACGACGCCTGGGAGGAGGCCCTCTCGCGAGTCGAGGTCGAGGGGCGCCGCGAGCTCGACTTTCGACTCTTCTACACGGCCCTCTACCACGTGCTCTCCATGCCCACTCTCTTCAGCGACGTGGATGGAAGCTACCGCGGGCTCGACGGCGCGGTGCACGTGGCCGAGGGCTTCCGTTACTACACGGACTTCTCCCTCTGGGACACGTTCCGCTCGATGCACCCCTTGGTGACGCTGCTCTACCCCGAGTTTCAGCGCGACTTCAACCGCTCCCTGGTCGCCATGTCGAACGACGGCGGTTACATGCCTCGCTGGCCGCTGGGCGCAGGCTACACCGGAGGCATGGTCGGCGAGAGCGCCGCCATCGTGTTGGCGGACAGTTGGCTGATGGGAGAGCGCGACTTCGACCTGCGCGCGGCCTACGACTCGCTTCGGCGCACGGCCATGGCGCCCACGCCCGCGGGTGCGCCCTACTCGGGACGCGGCGGCATCGAGGCCTACCTCGAGCTCGGCTGGGTGCCCATGGACGAGTCCGGGGGCAGCGCCAGCGTCACGCTCGAGTACGCCTACGACGACTTCGCCATGGCGATTCTGGCGGACGCCTTGGGCGAGGACTCGGACGCCAGCATGTTCCGATCCCGCGCCGACAATTGGCAGAACCTGTGGGACGCGGAGAGTCAGTTCTTGGTCGGACGTGCGCGCGACGGATCCTTCGCACGCGGTTTCCGCGAGACCACTCCACAGGATTTCTACGTGGAGGGCAACGCCTGGCAGTACGTCTGGTACGTGCCCCACGACCTCGAGGGCTTGGCCTCGCTGATGGGCGGCCGCGCGGCCATGCTCGACCGACTCGAGACCTTCTTCGAGAACTCCACCCGGCGTCCCGATCCCGTCTTTCCCAACAACTTCTACTGGCATGGCAACGAGCCCGACATCCACGCGCCCTGGATCTTCAGCGCCCTGGGACGCCCCGAGGCCACGGCGCGCTGGACACGCTGGGTGATGGACACGCTCTACCACGACGCGCCCGACGGCCTGCCCGGCAACGACGACTCCGGGACCTTGAGCGCCTGGTACGTCTTCTCGGCGCTGGGCTTCTTTCCCTTGGCGGCGACGCCCGACTACCTGGTGGGCAGCCCGCGTTTCACCAAGAGCACGCTGCGTCTCGCGGGCGGAGACGTGGTGATCGAGGCTCCCGAGTCCGCCGAGTCGGCGATCTTCATCAACGCCGCCAGCCTCGACGACGCGCCTCTGACCCAGGCACGTTTCCGGCGCGACGCCTTCGCGGGCGCGGCCACGCTGCGGCTCGAGATGTCCGGCGTCGCCGGCGACTGGGGGCGCTGACGCTCGAGGCGGAGTCCTCGGTCCTCGCCGATCGACTCGACCTTTGTCTCGGCGTAGCTCAAGCTGTGCGACACGGTCAGCGACTCGTTCGCTGGGAGGAATTTCATGCTTCGACTTCACAGGTCTCTCGCGCCCGTCGCGTGCGCGCTGCTCACCCTCACGCTGCCCCTGTCGACCTTCGCTCAGGAGCAACCTACGCCTCCGGATCCTTTCGTGACTTCGGCCGACGAGCTGGCGCCCGCGGAGCCGAGCGCCGACGCTCCGCCGGACGACTCGGCCGCACAGCCCGCCGCTCAGCCGACTCCCGCGCCCGGGGCGCCCCAGACCGTGATCGTGGTTCAGGCACCTCCCGGCTATCAGCAGGCCGCGCCGGTGGCGGCTCCCGCGCCCGTCGTGCGGCCCTACGCGAGCCCCGTGGTAGAGCCGCTGCCTTCGACGCGTGGCGGCGCCGAGGTCGTGGCCGACATTGGCGGTGGTCTGCTCGGCGTGGGCGCCGGCATCGGCCTCATGTACGCGATGCTTCGAGGCAGCACGGACCTCGGCGACGCGCTCATGGTCATCGTCTTCGGGCCGCTCATCACCTTCGCGTTGACCGATCTGGGAATCTACGGTTTCGGTCGCATGACCGGTGGGCAGGGCTCCTTCTGGCTCACCACGGCGGGCACGGCCGCCGGCGCGGGGCTCGGCGCCTTGATCGGCTTCCGGGCCATCGCCGCCGCGACGGACTACTCCGACGCGGGCATGTGGACAGGCCTCGGCTTCACCATCGGCTTCGCCATCGCGGGCGGAGTCGCGATGTTCGAGTTGACGGATCGCCGCAACCGACGCCGCTCCGGCTACGCGCTCACGCCCTACGTGGCGCCCACTCGTGGGGGCCTCAGCTTCGGCCTCGGCGCGACCTTCTGATCAGCTCGGGCTGCGACGCAGCAGCAGGTACTGGAAACGTTGCTCGCCTCCCCAGGGTGTGTGGTGCACCTCGCGCTCCTCTGCGACGCGCTCGAAGGCGTCGACGCCTAGCTCCGCGTGCAGCGCCTCGGCGCTGTAGCGCATGGTGGGTAGACCACTGCAACGCTCGGGGCCATCTTCGGCGAAGGTGGCCATCAGCGCGTAGCCGCCTGGGGCGAGGCATCGAACCAGGCGCTTGGCGTAGCGCGCACGGGCCTGGGGCTCCGTCAGGAAGTGGAAGACGGCGCGGTCGTGCCAGAGCTGTAGATCCTGCGGCAGTTCGACCTCGAGCGCGTCGCCGACGAGGAAGCTCACCTGCTGCGCCCGATCGCCCAAACGCGTGCGCGTGTGCTCGAGGGCGGCAGCGGAGATGTCGAGCACGCTGATCGAACTGTGGCCACGCTCGAGCAGATGATCCACCAAATGGGAGACCCCGCCACCGACGTCGAGGATGGCTGCGTCGAGTCCGATGCCCGCGCGCTCGATCAGCGCCAGCGACAGCTTTGGATGCTCTTGAATCCAGCTCACCTCTTGGGGTGATTTGCTCTCGTGCACATGTTCCCAGTGGGCTCTGCCGCCTTGGGAATCGCCCTGCTCGGTGGACATCCGATGACCCTCAGAGCGACGCGCGGAAGAGCGCGAGCATATCCTCCGCCGTGCACTCACGCGGGTTCAGCGTGTGGCAGGCGTCGGCGATGGCGAGCTCGGCGAGCTTGGGCAAGGCGTCCTCTTCGAGCCCCTCCGCGCCGAGGCCGTCGGGCAGGCCGAGCTTGCGGCGCAGCGCCTTCACGGCACCCGAGCACTCGAAGGCGAGGGTCTCCACGTCGTCTCCGCGCGCGCCCAAAATCTTCGCGATGGTGGCGATGCGCTCCGGCACCGCTTGCCGGTTGAAGTCGAGCACAGCGGGCAGACAGAGGGCGTTGGCCAAGCCGTGGTGCATGCCCGTCTCCGCCGACAGCGGATGCGCCAAGGAGTGGCAGGCGCCGAGGCCCTTCTGGAACGCCGTGGCGCCCATCATGGCGGCCTCGAGCATGGCGCCGCGCGCCTTCAGATCCTTGCCGTCGTGCACCGCGGTCTCGATGTTCGCCACCACCAGGCGAATGCTGGTGAGGGCGATGGCATCGGCCATGGGGTGATGGCCCTTGGCGCAGTAGGCCTCGATGGCGTGGGTCAAGGCGTCGAAGCCCGTCGCGGCGGTGGCTCGCGGCGGCAGGGAGACGCTGAGCATGGGATCGAGGATGGCCACGTCGGGCATCAGCTTGGGCGCGAAGATCACCGTCTTGGTGTTGGTCGCCTGCAGCGTGACCACACCGCTGCGTCCCACCTCGCTGCCGGTGCCCGCGGTGGTGGGCAGGGCGATCATCGGTGGCACGTCTTCGGTGATCTTAGCGTCGCCGCCCTTGGCGTCGTCGTATTGCGCCAGAGGCAGTGGATGCGTCGCGAGCACGCGCACCAGCTTGGCCACGTCGAGGGCCGAGCCGCCGCCGACGCCGACGACCAGGTCCGCGCCCGAGGTGCGGTAGGCATCCGTGGCGCCGAGCACTTCGGCCTCGAGCGGGTTGCCGCTGATGTCGATGTAGCGGGCCACGCTGAGGCCTGCGACCTCGAGGGATTCACTGACGCCCTCGAGGATGCCAGCCCCAGCGACGCCGGGATCTGACACCAAGAGCGCGTGCGTGGCGCCCAGGCGTTTTGCCTCGGAGCCCAGCTGCTGAGCGGCGCCCGGACCAAACAGGATCCTTGTGGGAAAACTCCAGATATCCGTCATCACGGCTCCTTACTCTTTGCCGACGTCGCGCGCCATCAGGGCGGCCAAGGCGTGCTGCGTGTCGAGCTCGCCCGCGATCACGCGTGCCACGGTAGAGGTGACGGGCGCAGGGACCGAGACGCGCTGCGCGTAGTCCGCCATGCGTCCCGCGAGGCCTAGGCTCTCGACGTTGGCGCCCGCGATCTTTGCGGCCGCCTCCACGTCCTTGCCCTGGCCCAGCGCCTCACCCACGGCGAGCTCCGGGCGCCCGTCGCCCAGGGTCGCGGCGACGAGATCACCGAGGCCCGCGAGTCCCCAGAAGGTCTCGCGTTTGGCGCCGAGCTCGGTGCCCACCGCCGCCGCCTCGTGCATGGCGCGCGTGACCATCACCGCCAAGGCCGAGGGGCCCGCGCCCACCGCGCGCGCGTAGCCCACGGCGATGGCCGCGAGGCCGACGATGGCGCTCGCCACTTCGACGCCGAGGGAGTCGCTCGACTCGTAGATGCGCAAGCTGCTGCCGCCGATGGCAGCGCGCACGGCGGCCGCGACTTCGGGGAAGGCGGAGCCGACGATGGCGCCGCCGGGCAGCCCCTCGGCCAGAGCGGCCGCGTCCAGAGGTCCCGCGAGGGCGCCCACGCGTCGCACGGGCGAGACCTCGCGCAGCACCCGGCTCAGGGTCCGCAGCTCCGCACCCACCAACCCGCGGCTGACGTGTACGAGCAGATGTCGTCCGTCGAGATGAGCTCCGAGCTCCCGCCCCACCTCACCCACGAAGATCGAGGGCACGGCGATGAAGATCGGCGCGCTGCGTGTGAGCGCCGCGAGATCATCCACGACCTCGATCCCGGCATCGCCTAGCTCCTGCGGGAAGCGGCTGAAGAGCACGACCGAGTTTCCGGCCCGTCGCGCCGCGCGCGCGAGTCCTTTGCCGAAGGCGCCAGCGCCGACGATTCCTACGGGCTTCATCGCAAGCCTCCTTTCACGCCGATCTGGCCGATCTCTCTCGCCGCCTCGAGCTGTTCGGGGGGGGCGATGGCCTCCGCGAACGCCACCAGCCGGTTCTGATAGTACAAGAGCAGCGTTGGATCTTCGGCCGTGACCTCGACCCCGAGATCGCGCGCCGCCACCCGTGAGTGGTAGCCGTTCCAGATGCTCAGCGCCCGATCGAGCAGCTCGCTCGCGCTCGCCTCGCGCAGGTTCTTGCTCAGATGGATCTCACCGCGCTCGGACAGCTCTCGCAGGGCGTCGCGCGTCTGGCCGATCTGCTTCACCAGCTCCTCTCGTGGCACGCTGACCTCACCTCTGAGTCGCAGCCGCGCGAAGATGCCGAGCCCCGGGGTGGCCGCTACCAGCTGCCGAAAGAGCACGTGAGCCACGAGCTGTGTGGACATGACCACGGTCTCGGAGCGAAAGCGCTCCGCCAGCAGCTCTCCGAGCGCCCGCGTGTAGGCCGCGTCGCGTCGCCCGTCGAGCACGGGCTGGTCGTCACGCAGCGTGTAGCTCGCCGGGTCGATGGCGTGGCCCTCGGGGGTGAGGGAGCAGCCCTCTTCGTCTACCGGATTCCCGAAGGGGTCGAGGGGCTCGCCGAAGCGGATCACGCAGGCGGCGTCGAGGCCCGCGAGCTTGCGAAAGAAGGAGACCCAGCGATCGACCCGCGAGAACTCGTCGTCTTCGATGATGTAGCGAGCGCCGCCCTCTTCTGCGAGCCAGTCCTCCACCAAGGACTCGGCCTCGAGCACCAGAGCGTAGTTGATGGTCGTGGGCACGAAGAAGACACGCCGCGCCACACCACGCACGCAGTTCTGACTGAAGGCTTCGACTGCGGAGCCGACCAGCCCGAGCTTCAGGTGGTTCTCGATCAAGCCCGAGCGGCTGCGTGTGCCGCCGGGGAAGAAGAGCGAGTGGTAGCCACGCTCCACCATCACGCAGGACCAGGTCTTCAAGAGCTCCTTGTAGAGCGCGGATTTGATCCGGCGGTCCACCCGATAGGCGCCGAGGTTGTGCATGAAGAAGCTGATGATCGGGTTGGAGAAGAGGTTCTTTCCCGCGCCGTAGATCACCGGGGAGAGGGAGCACTGCTCCAGCGCCTGACCCAAGACGATGGAGTCGAGGTTGGAGGCGTGGGTGGGCACGTAGACCAGAGCGCCCTTCTTCGAGAGCGCGTGCAGCTTTTCGATCGAGCCCTCGACTTGGAGCAGCTCGCTGATCAGCGGCGCGCCGTTGTTGAAGAGCTCGCGTGGCAGCTTCGAGGGCCGCATCACGCCGGCGAGCAGCTTGGGGATGACCTTGGTGGAGAGCTGATAGACGCGCGTGTCGAAGTTGCCCGCGACGTCCTTGGCCATGTGGTGCACCGTGCGCTCGAGGGCCTTGCGCTTTTCGGCGTCGCTCATGCGCGCGATGCGACGGATCAGCCCGCGCCAGTAGCCCAGACTCTCGCGAGACTCGTTGTCCCGTTGCCGTTCGAGGCGCTTGATCTCGTGATACGCGGCCTCGTTCAGCGTCACCTCGAGGGCCTTGCGATCGTGGGCGTGGGCCGCAGCGACGCGTCGCTCGACCTCGGCCACGATGTCCTTGCGTTCGGAGTTGAACCAGAAGATCGCTGGATCGTCAGGCCCCGGTACGTAGGGCGAGAGGTGCGGCAGGCGCAGGGGGTTTTCAGAGAAGCGACGGAGCATCAGACCACCTCGAAGTAGCGACGGAGTTCCCAATCGGTCACGGCCTTCTGGTACTCGCGCACCTCCCAGTCGCGAGTCCTCACGTAGTGATCCACGAAGGCCTCACCCAGGATCACTTTGGCCGCCTCGCTGGCCTCGAGGGCGCGCACGGCGTGGTCCAGCGTGGCAGGCAGGGCGTCTCCCGGGGCGTCCTCCGCCGTCGCGTCGCCCACCACGGGAGGCGGTGGTTCGAGGCCCTCGTCGATGCCGTAGAGGCCCGCGCCCAGGCTCGTCGCCATGGCGATGAAAGGGTTGATGTCCGCCGCCGTCTGGCGCAGCTCCACGCGGGCGGCCGTGGCGCCGGGGCCGGTGATGGCGCGCAGGCCGCAGGTGCGATTCTCGACGCCCCAGGACGCACGCAGAGGCGCCCAGACTCCCGGAACGTAGCGCTTGTAGGTGTTGACGAAGGGCGAGAAGAGGGCGGTCAATTCGGGCGTGAGGGAGAGCAGCCCGCCGATGTAGTGGTGAGCCAGCGTGGAGAGTCCGTCCGCGGACTTGGCGTCGGCGAAGAGGTTCACGTCGCCTTCTCCATCCCACAGGCTCTGATGCAGGTGACCACTCGAGCCGGGCAGGTCCGCGTTCCACTTGGCCATGAAGGTCACGCTCAGCTCGTGGCGATGGCAGATCTGCTTGAGCGTCGTCTTGAAGAGCGCGGCCTGATCCGCGGCGCGCACCACGTCGTCGTAGCGCAGCGCGGCCTCCCACACGCCGGGCCCCGTCTCCGTGTGCAGGCCTTCCACCTCGATGTCGAAGGCGGCCATGGTGTCGAGGATGTCGCTCGCCAACTCGTTCGCCTGACCCGCGCGCAGCCAGGAGTAGCCGAACATGCCGGGGGAGAGGGGGACGAGATCGCGGAAGCCCTTGGCCGCGAGCGTCTGCGGATTCTCCCGGAAGACCCAGAACTCGAACTCGCCGCTGAAGCGGGCGCGATAGCCCGAGGCCTCGGCGCGCGCCGCCACGCGCTTCAGCAAGGAGCGCGGGCAGGCCGGATGGGGCTTGCCGTTGGGCAGCTGGAAATCGACTAGGAAGCAGGCCGTGTCGGGCTCGTAGGGGAGCACGCGGAAGCTGTCGAGATCGATGCGCGCCAGGGCGTCGGGGTAGCCCGTCTGCCAGCCCGTGACGGCGGCGTTGTCGTAGAGGGCGTCGCACACGTCCCAGCCGAAGATTACGTCGCAGAAGCCGAAGCCGGTCTTGGCCGCGCTGAAGAATTTTCGCGTGCTGACGAGCTTGCCGCGCAGCACACCGTCCACGTCGAAGCCGCCGAGCTTCACCTTGCGGATGCCGCGCTCCTCGAAGAGGACTCGAATCTCGGACAGATCCATCCTGGCTCCTTCTCGTCCACTCCCATGCGGACGGCGCGCAGGATATCAGAAGCTGAGGCTTCGGGAGATCGGAACGCCGGACCGAATCGGCGTTGACCTCAGGGCCGCTTCGTGGCCGGATCGGGGCATGACCCAGAGCTTTCGAGCCATCTCGCCCGCTGACGGATCGGTCGTGGCGGAACGCGCCTTCACCACGACCGCCGAACTCGACCGCGCCTTGGATGGTGCACGAGAGGCGCAGCGCGCGTGGGCCAGGCTGCCATTGGCCGAGCGCTTGGCGCGACTCGACGCGTTGATCGCCTGGGTGGGCGAACACGAGCAGACGCTCGCCCAAGAGCTCACGGCGCAGATGGGCCGGCCGATTCGCTACGCGCCCGGGGAGCTCGCCGGTTTCGCGGATCGCGGCAGGACCATGCTCGAGCTGGCGCCCGAGGCGCTCGCCGATCTGCGCCCGCCAGAGCAGGCGGGCTACACACGCTTCGTTCGCAGAGCACCCCTAGGGGTGGTGCTGGTGATGGCTCCGTGGAACTACCCCTGGCTGACCTCTGTGAACGCGGTGATCCCGGCGCTGGCCGCTGGCAACGCTGTGCTCTTGAAGCACGCGCGCCAGACGCCGCTGGTCGCGGAGCGCTTCGCCGAGGCGGGACGCGAGGCGGGGTTGCCCGAGGGGCTGTTGACGGCGCTGCATCTCGACCATGATCTCGCCGCCCGCGCCATCTCGGACGCGCGCCTCGACTACGTCGCCTTCACGGGATCCGTCGAGGGCGGCCACGCCGTGCGCGCGGCGGCGGCCAAGCGCTTCATCGCCACGGGCCTCGAACTCGGCGGCAAAGACCCCGCCTACGTTCGTGCTGACGCGGATCTGGCCGTGAGCGCCGAGAACCTAGTGGACGGCGCCTTCTTCAACAGCGGTCAGTCGTGCTGCGGCATCGAGCGCATCTACGTGCACGAGAGCCTCTTCGACGGTTTCGTGGAGGCCTTCGCCGAGCACGTGCGCGCCTACGTCCTCGGCGATCCGCGCGATCCCGAGACGACCCTCGGTCCCCTCGTGCGGGTCTCCGCGGCGCAGGCAGTTCGCGCGCAGACCGAGGCCGCGATCGCCGCCGGTGCGCGCCCGTTGATCGACGCCGCGCCCTTTGGCGACAGGCCCCTGCCCTACCTCGCACCGCAGGTCCTGGTCGATGTGGATCACTCCATGGAGGTGATGCGCGAGGAGACCTTCGGGCCCGTCGTGGGCATCATGAGCGTCGCCGACGACGAGGCCGCCCTCACGCGGATGAACGACAGCCGCTACGGGCTCACGGCCTCCATCTGGACTCGCGACGAAGACGTTGCGCTCTCCCTCGGCCGCCGCCTCGAGACGGGCACGGTCTTCATGAACCGCTGCGACTACCTCGACCCCTACCTCGCGTGGACGGGCGTGAAGGACTCGGGCCGGGGCGCGACGCTCTCCCGCCTGGGCTATGAGGGCCTGACGCGCCCCCAGAGCTTTCACCTGCGTCTCTCCTGACGCGGCGCGGTTTGCAGGCAGACGCCAGGCGCTGGATACTGCACGGGATGCTGTCGCCCGGCCGCCTGTGGACGTTCGCGCTGCTCGTCCTCTCTGCGTTCGCGTTCTTCACGTCGCCCGCCGCGGCACAGCGCTCGCATCGGGTCAGGCGTGGGGAGAGCTTCGCGCGCATCGCCCGGCGCTACCACGTCTCCCTTTGGGATCTCGCGCTGGCGAATCATTCGCGTCCCAACCGCTCGCTCCATCCGGGTCAGCAGCTCGACATCCCGGGCGAGGGCGAGGTCTACGTGCGCCCCGGCTACTCCCTCGGGCGCATCGCGCGCAACCACCACACCAGTGTGCGCGCCCTCAGGCGACACAACCATCTGCGCCGCGGCGCCCACCTGCGGGTCGGGCAGCGTCTGATGCTGCCGGGACACCAGCGCCGCTCGCGCACTCCACGCGATTGGGGTACGCCGGAGCAGCCCGGGGTGGTCAAGCTGCGCTCGGTTCGTGCCGGCGGCGAGGTCGTGCAGGTGACCCTACGCGACGCGCAGGGCAGGGTGCCCGAGGCGAGCCTGGCTCAGCTCAGCCTGTTGATGCGGCGCCACGAGCAAGACGAGCTGCGCGCGCCCCACGCGCGCTTGGCGCTCTTGCTGGCCGCTATCTCGGACCACTTCGGTGGGCGCACGCTGACCATCGTCAGCGGGTTTCGCGAGGCTCGGGGCTTCACCTCCCGCGCGAGTCAGCACGTCGCCGGTCGCGCCACGGACATCCAGATCGAGGGCGTGGGCAAGCGCGCGCTCTTCGACTTCTGTCGTTCCCTGGGACACACGGGCTGCGGCTACTATCCGCACAGCTCCTTCGTGCACGTCGACGCGCGCGGCCGCGCCATGCAGTGGGTCGATTGGTCGCGTCCGGGTCGGCGCCCTCGCTACGGCAGCCTGAGGCGACCCTACCGTCGCCGCGAGCGCCACAGCCGGCGACGTCCGCGGGTGCCTCGGCACGTCACGTCACCCGACGCCGTCCCCTTGGTCGTGGAGATCGTGCGCGCCGACGGCGGCACGGAGACCGTCACGGAGGAGGTCCCCGGCGGTCGAGCCAGCTCAGCCGACCCGTGACGCCGCGCGCGCGACGATGCGCGCCAGGTGCCGGCCGCCGAGCCACGCCTCGCGGTAGTAGACCACGTCGAGGTCTCTGGCCTCGCGCAGGAGCTCGTTGGGCTCCACCAGCCAGCGCCTCGACGGACGTGGGTGGCGCTCCAGATTCTTCACCGTGGCGACCTCTCCGAGCAGCACGCCGCCCGGGGTCAGCGTGTCGACGAGCCTGTGCAGCAGACCAGGCTGGCGGTAGTGAAAGCAGGCGATCAGCCGGTAGGGGCCCTCGGGGAGCTGCTCGCTCGATAGATCGGCGACCCGCGTCTTGATGTTCACGCCTTCGTCGCTGGCGGCCTCGCGGGCCAAGGCCAGGCCCACGGGCGAGATGTCGACGGCCTCGACGGAGAGGCCACGCCGCGCGAGCCAGATGGAGACGCGCCCGGCGCCCGCGGCGAGGTCGAGGGCGACGCCCTCCGAGGGCAATTCCTCGCCCAACTCCTCCAGCCAGCCGGGTGGGCCCGTGGGGTCGAAGCGCCCCGCCGCGTAGCGTGCATCCCAGGTCTCCCGTGCGTCGTCGTCGCTCATGTGGGCGGAGGCTACTCGGGACGAGGCGCCCGGTCATCCGCTGGCGAGCGTTCGAGAAGCATGACCACTCAGTCATCATTGCCCGTGTTTCCCGGGGTTTTTGCTGGCGCTGCCCGCGCCTCCGTTCTAACTTCGCGCGGCGCTCGTCCGCTGGCGCGTCCCCCTTTTGCGAGAGAGTCAGATGCCCGCACCCCACTCGAGGATCCTCGGCACAGGTCACTACGTGCCCGAACGTGTGCTCACGAATCAGGAGCTCGAGGCCAAGGTCGACACGTCCGACGAGTGGATCGTCACGCGCACCGGCATCCACGAGCGACGCATCGCCGCCGAGGGGGAGACGACGAGCGACATGGCCTCCGCCGCGGCCACGCGGGCCCTCGAGGCCGCGGGTCTCGCGGCGACGGATCTCGATCTGATCGTGATCGCTACCGTGACCCCCGACATGCAGCTGCCGAGCACGGCCTGCTTCGTTCAGAGCAAGATCGGCGCGCGCCGCGACTGCCCGAGCTTCGACATCGCGGCGGCCTGCGCCGGGTTCATCTACGGTCTCGATCTCGCCGACAAGTTCGTACGCACGGGCGCCGCCAAGAACGTGCTCGTGGTCGGAGTCGAGCTGCTCTCGCGCGTGATGAACTGGGACGACCGCACGACCTGCGTGCTCTTCGGGGACGGCGCCGGCGCGGCCATCGTCGGCGCCTCGGACGGAGAGCGCGGGCTGCTCTCCACGCACCTCTACGCCGACGGTGGCTTCACCCAATCGCTTCAGATCCCGGGTGGAGGATCCGCCGAGCCTCCCACGGCGAGCACGGTCGCCGAGGGTCGACACACGGTGCACATGATCGGCAAGGACATCTTCAAGGCCGCGGTGAAGAACCTCTCCTCGGCTAGCAAGACTGCCCTGGAACAGAACGGGATCGCCGCGGACGACGTGGACTGGGTCGTGCCCCATCAGGCGAACCTGCGGATCCTCGGGGGCGTCTCGGATCGCGTTGGGATCCCGCTGGATCGCTTCTACTTGAACCTCGAGCGCTACGGAAACACCTCCAGCGCCTCGATCCCCATCGCCCTCGACGAGGGCGTGCGCAAGGGCGACATCAAGCCCGGTCAGACGCTCTTGATGTGCGCTCTGGGTGGCGGCGTTGCCTGGGGTAGCGCGGCCATGCGCTTTTGAGTTTCCACGTTCCCGGCCCCTCGGGTCGTTCCTGGTAGAAACTCGGCCATGAGCTATCGACTCCTCTCCGCCCTCGCGCTCTCGCTGGCCCTCACCGGCTGTGCCGGGGCGCGCTGTCCGACGCGACCCTTCACGGCGGCTGCGCCTGCGCTCGCACGCGCTCGGACGACGCGCGAGCCGATTCGCAGCATGCGGGCGGAGGCCCGGGTCGATCAGCGCGGCGGTGAGGGGCGCATCCGGGGCACGGTCTTGATGATGCTCGAGCGCCCCGGGCGCCTGCGCTTCGACGCCATGACCCAGTTCGGTCCGGCGGCCGTGCTGACCAGCGACGGTCCCGCCTTCGAGCTGCTCGACCAGCGCGAGGGGCGCTTTCTGCGAGGTCGAAGCTGCCCCTCCAACATCGCGCGCCTGCTCGGCGTGGAGTTCTCGGGCGAGGACCTCGTGCTGCTGCTCACCGGCGACAGTCCGCGCATCGAGGCGGCCCATCGGGCCATCGCCTGCACGGGAGACGGCAGCTACCTGATCACGCTCGAGGGTCAGGGTGGCGAACGCCAAGAGCTCGAGTACGACGTGCCCTCCAGCGATCGCGAGCTGGTTCCTGGTGCGCAGCGCCTGCGTCTTCGTCGCTCGGAGCGCCACGGCGCGGACGGCGCGCGGATCTATCGCGTCACCTACGACGACTACCGCGAGGTCGAGGTGGAGGGCGGTGGACGCGTCGCCATGCCCTTCGCCATCCACTTCGTCGCCGACGGCGCCGACACCCTGGTTCGCTTTCGTCAGATCGAGCTGGGCGTGCAGGTCGAAGACGCCTCGTTTCGTCAGGACGCGCCTCCAGGGATGGTCGCCGAGGAGGTCGCGTGCGATGAGGCGGACGCGGGGTCTGCGGCGTCCGAGTAATCCGGGTATTGCCATTTGGGTGCGCGTCGTGGCTAAGTCCGCTGCATGAGTCCCTCGCTCTTCTCGCTGCGCTCCCGCCTCGGCCGGGTCGCCTTCCTGACCTTCTTCGTCTTGGTGCTCGTCGCCTGCGGCGCGGATCGGCCGACGCCCGCCTACCCGCCGATCCCGCCCTGGAGGACACCGACCTGGCTGAATACGTAGCCGGTGACGAGGAAGAGGAAGACTACGGCGAAGAGGACGAGGAGCCCTTCGAGGAGATGCCCGCCGAGGGCGCGCAGACGGACGCTGGCGTGGACGCAGCCGACGCGCCGCCGCCAGCGCCTCCCACGGGAGGCTGACGAAGGCGGTGCATATCTCTTCGGACCTCCTGTTGGGGCTGCCCCTCTGGTTCGTCGCCTTCATCTTCTCCACCACCTGCCACGAGGCGGCCCACGCCCTGGCGGCGAAGCTCGGAGGGGATCTGACGGCCTACGAGGGAGGTCAGGTCAGCCTCGATCCCACGCCCCACATCAAGCGCGAGCCCTTCGGGATGGTGGTGGTGCCCCTCGTGTCCTTCTTGCTCAACGGTGGCAGCTTCATGCTGGGCTGGGCGAGCACGCCGATCGATCCTTTCTGGGCCCAACGACACCGCAAGCGCGCGGCCATGATGAGCGCCGCGGGGCCGGCCGCGAACCTGACGTTGGCTCTGCTCGCGGCGGGCGGGATTCATCTGGGCATCTCCCTCGGTTACTTCGAGCAGCCCCATCGGGTGGCCTTCGACCACGTCGTCGCCCTCGCAGGGCAGGGATCCGTGCTCGCGCCGCGCTTCCTCAGTGTCTTCTTCTCGCTGAACCTGCTGCTCGGCTTCTTCAATCTCCTGCCCGTGCCGCCTCTGGACGGAAACGGCGTCGTGCAGCTCTTCCTCGACGACAGGCTGGGCTCGCGCTGGAGCGAGCTGTGGCGCGGTCGCGGCGCGGCGATGATGGGCCTGCTCTTCGCCTGGGTCGTCTTCGGCAAGCTCTTCGGCCCGATCTTCCTACTCGCCATCAACTTGCTATACCCTGGTGCGAGCTACGGCTGAGCTAGCCGCGCCCGTTTGGGGCGGCGCAAGGGGTGCACTTGACCACACCAAGGATCGTCGCTGGACGCTATGAGGTGCTGCGTGAGATCGCGCGGGGAGGCATGGCGATCGTCTACGAGGCCATCCACGTGGTCAGTCGGCGCCGGGTGGCGCTCAAGGTGCTGTTCACGGCCTCCTTCGCCGACGACATGAGCCGCGCGCGTTTCCTGCGCGAGGTGAGCGCGCCGGCGCGCATCGGCCATCGCGGCATCGTGGAGGTCTTCGACGCGGGCTTCGACGACGGAGATGGCGCGCCCTTCGTGGCCATGGAGCTGCTCGAGGGGCACACCTTGCGTCGAGAATTCGACCGCGGTCCGCGCGCCTTGGAGCGCACGCTCACGCTCTTTCAGGGGATCCTCGCGCCGATGGCCGCGGCCCACGCCGTGAGCATCGTGCACCGTGACCTCAAGCCCGAGAACGTCTTCGTGACGCAGTCCAACGGCGTCGAGTTGGTGAAGGTCTTGGACTTCGGGCTCGCCCGCACCGTGGACGAGCGCGCGGAGAAGGAGACCCGCACGGGCGTCGCCATGGGGACGCCCCACTACATGGCGCCCGAGCAGGCCGTCAGCGCCCGCGACGTCACCCCCGCGGCGGACGTGTGGGCCCTCGGCGTCATGCTCTACGAGGCCATCAGCGGGCGGACGCCCTTCACCGGTCCCACGCCCAGCGCCATCGTGGTGGAGGCGGTCACCCAGCCGCACGTCCCTCTGAATCATCTGCTGCCGCAGACGCCCCCGGCGTTGGTGGCGTTGGTGGACGGCTGCCTCCAAAAAGAGCCGACGCGTCGGCCGCCCAACGCCGCCGCCTTGCTCGCGGAGGTCGCCCAGCTGCAGGCCAGCCCGGGCGCTTCGGGGCAGCCGAGCCTCGCGCAGCCGGCTCTCGCGCGCAGCGTGCCGCCCA
>JAADHO010000373.1 GCA_013151775.1 Deltaproteobacteria bacterium
CAGCGCGGGCACGAGTCGCGGGGCGAGCGTGGGCGCATCCACGCGACAGCGCCCACCCTCGAGCAGCACTCCGGTGGCCAGCCCGCCTCGACCATCGAAGAGCGTGAGCGGCGCGCCAGGAGCGAGGCGCAGCACGCGCGCGTGGCGCCGGCTCTCGACGTCGAGCGAGACCTCTCCACCCTCGGGCGGGAGCTCGGGCGCGAAGAGGCGGCGCTCGGTCATGCGTCGTCGCGAGGCCGGATCAAGACGGGCGCCAACCACTCGCCCTCGCGCTGCGTGCCGACATGCTCGAGCCCGGTGAAGGCGGCGAGGGTCTCGCGCTCCTGCTCCACCAAGATGCCGCTGAGCACCAAGCAGCCGCCGGGCGCGACCCGAGCCATCAGCGCGTCGGCCATCCCGATCAAGATCACAGACTGGATGTTGGCGAGCACCAGCGGGTACGCACCCGCCAGCTCGCGCACGTCGGTGGTCGAGGCGTCGAGCCGCTCCTCCACGCCGTTGAGCCGCGCGTTCTCCAAGCTGACCTCCACGGCCGCGGCATCCACGTCCACGCAGGTCGCGTGCTCGGCGCCCAAGAGCAGCGCCGCCACGGAGAGCACGCCGCTGCCGCAGCCCACGTCCAGCACGCGTTCACCTCCGCGCACGCGCGCCTCGACCTCTCGCAGCACCAGGCGCGTGGTCTCGTGGATGCCGCTACCGAAGGCGCGCCCGGGATCGATGGTGAGCACGACGACGTCGGGCTCGGGCGAGACCTCGCGAAAGCTCGGGCGCAGCAGCAGGCGCTCACCGATGCGCATCGGATGGAAATACTCGCGCCAGGCGTCCGCCCAGTCGTCGCCCTCGACGAAGTGCAGGCTCGCGCCGCGATCCGCGAAGGCCTCGAGGGCGCGCACCGCGGACGCCTCGTCGGCGAAGGAGGCCACCAGCGTGCTGTCCCCGCCCTCGGCCTGCAGCAGGGTCGTGGCGTCTCGCTCCTCGACGCCGGCGGCGCCCAAGGCGAAGAGCTCGGCGGAGAACAGCTCGACCTCCTCGGCCTTGGCGTCCACGTGAACGTAGGGATAGCGCGGCTCGGTCATGGGCGTCCGCTCAGCGCACGGTGATCAGCAAGGTGCCCTGCTGCGTGGGGCTGCCGCCACCACCCGAGAGCACGACCGCGGTGGTCACCGCGCTACCGATCACCAGCGCGGCGGCGGTCCAGAACCACCACTTGCGGAAGACGGAGTGGCTCGGCTCCGGCACGGCGATGCGCAGAGGCGCCGCCACATCTCCACGCGCCGCGATGGGCAAGCCCTGGGCGTCCAGCGCCTCGAAGTAGTACTCGACCAGCGGAGGGCTGACGTCGTCCGCGGGGATGGTCGCCGTGAAGCCTCCATCGGCGGGTTCCGTCTCGATGCGCTGGAAGACGTCGCTCGTGCCCTGCCGATACGCGAGCACGAGGCGCGCGACGCGACCCGAGGGATCGTCGACGCTGGCGCTGAGCTGCACGGCCTGATTGCGCTCCGCCTGTGCCGGCGAGCGGTGGCGGATCTCCACCGGCGCGGGCGGCGCCAGAGACACACCGGGGCGCCCCGCGTCCTCCCACTGCTGCCGAATCCGCTCGAAGAAGCTGCGGGTGCGCGGCGAGACGTCGGATCCCACCTCGTACTCGGGCTCGATGGCCAGCAGGCTCTGATAGGCGCCCGCCGCCTCCTCCTCGCGGCCCAGAGCCAGGTAGGTGAAGGCCAGGAGCCGGTAGATGGTCACACGATCCTGCGGCGTGTTTCCCGCGCGGATCAGCGCCGCCGAGAGCACCTGCAGACCCTCCTCGAAGCGCAGATCGTCGTACAGGGACTGGCCCTGCTGAATCAGCGGGTTGCCCCGGCGATGATGAGAGCGCTGCGCCTCGGCGGGCGCGCGGAACACGACAAAGCTGAGGCAGACGAGAACCCCCCAGGCGAGCCATCGAGACGACATGCTCGGCATGCTACCCGAGCCACGGGCGAGAGGGTAGAGCCCGGCGATGCGCATGCTAAGAGCACGACCATGAACAGAGAAGACTTCGCAGCGCGGGTGCGGCCCTTCGCCGAGGCGGCCTCGGGGGCGAGCTTGGACGGCGAGCTGGAGCGGGCGCTGAGCGCGCGATTTCCCGTGGACGGGCCCGAGTGGCGGGCCCTGCGCGAGGCCGTGGAGCTGGGCGCGCGCGCGGGCCTCTTGCTGAAGCACGAGGCTGGGGGCGTGCGCTTCGGACGCGTGCTGCGGCCCAGCGACGAGCTCGGCGGTTTCAGCGTCGACGTGGTCGAGATGCGCGACGTGGTCGGGCCTCACCATCGGCACCCCGAGGGAGAGGTAGACCTCGTCATGCCCATCGACCCGGGCGCGCGCTTCGACGGTCACGGAGAAGGCTTTGTGGTCTACGCTCCAGGCTCGGCGCATCGACCGACGGTGACCGAGGGCGCGGCCTACGTGCTCTACCTGCTGCCGGGCGGCGCCATCGAGTTCACGCAGGCAGGATGACCGCCACGGCGGCGTAGAGGCCGAGGCAGACGAGCAGCGCCCACACGCTGGCGCGCTTGCCCGCGCGGTAAGCCATGATCGGCGCGAGGGGAGGCACGAGCGCCAGCCAGCGCTTCGCTCCTTCCCCTGCGCGCAGGGCCTCGAGCAGAGTGCGCAGGTAGAGCACCGCCGCGAGGGCCGCCAAGGTCACGAGCGCGAGCAGAGGGTAGAGGCCTTGGGGCACGGCGCGTCATAGCACGGAGCGAGCTGACCTCGCCCACGGAGCACGGCTGGGCTAAGGTCCGCAGCTCGTTGGAGCGTGCATGAAGCGAACGATTCGAGTGGGGCTCTTGGGCTGTGGTGTCGTCGGCACGGGCATCCTGCGCCTGCTTCGGGACAACGCCGAGACCATCGAGGGGCGCCTCGGAGCCAAGCTCGAGGTGGTGGCCATCGCGGCTCGCAGCGCCGAGCGCGAGCGCGATCCCATCGTGCCCATGGAGCGCCTCGTCTTCGACCCCTTCGTCGTCGCCGAGCATCCCGACGTGGAGATCGTGCTCGAGGTGATGGGCGGCGTGGAGCAGGCGGGAGAGGTCGTGCGCCGCGCCCTCGAGAGCGGCAAGCACGTCATCACGGCGAACAAGGCGCTGATCGCCGAACGCGGCGACGTGCTGATCCCGCTAGCGGAGGAGCGCGGCCTCGACCTCTACTTCGAGGCGGCGGTGGCGGGCGGCATCCCCATCATCCGCGTGCTGCGCGAGGCGCTGGCGGCGGACCGCATCCTCTCTCTGCGCGGCATCCTCAACGGCACGAGCAACTACATCCTCACGCGCATGCAGCGCGACGGGCTCGCCTTCGACGAGGCGCTGCGCCTGGCGCAAGAGGCGGGCTACGCGGAGGCCGATCCGACCTTGGACATCAGCGGCGGAGACGCGCGCCACAAGCTCGCGATCCTCGCGACCTTGGCCTTCGGCGCGCGGGTCGATCCGGCGGACATCCCCACGCAGGGGATCCAAGACGTGACCTCCGTCGACTGCCGCTTCGCCCAACGCTTCGGCTTCGTGCTGCGGCCCCTGGCTATCGCCAAGCCCACGAAAGACGGCGCGCTCTCCTTGCGCGTGCACCCGGCGCTCTTGCCCTCGAGCAGCGTGTTGGCGGGCGTGTCGGGCGCGCTGAACGCCGTGGCCATCGAGGGCGCCATGTTGGGCCCGGCGATGATCACGGGCCTCGGCGCGGGCGCTCTGCCCACCGCCATGAGCGTCGTCAGCGATCTGGTGGACGTGGGGCGCAACCTGCTCGCCGGCGCACACGGTCGCGTGCCCTCGCGCGCCTTCCGCGGACAGCCGAAGGCGCGCGCCGTGGACCAGGCGGGGGCGCTGCGTTCGCGCTACTACCTGCGCTTCAGCGTGAAGGATCGCCCCGGAGTGCTGGCGCGCATCGCCGGCGTGCTCGGCGCCTTCGAGGTCTCCATCGAGCAGATGCTGCAGGAGGGCGGCGACCACGAGACGCCCGCGCAGATCGTGATCTTGACCCACCTTGCGCGCGAGGCGGATGTAGTCTCGGCTCTGTCCGAGGTCGATCGCCTGAGTCACGTCGTCGCGCCGACCATGCTGCTGCGCATCGAAGAGGCTTGAGGCTACGCTCAGCTCGTCTCGACGAAGGCGCTGAGACGCGCCGGCTCCTCACCGCAGCCCTTGGGCGAAGCCTGCGCGAGGGATCGACGCTCGAGGCGCAGGCGCGCGCGTGCTCCCGACGCGTCGAAGGTGAACTCGCCGCTCGCCTCGCGAGTCAGATGCACCTCCGCTGGCGCGACGCTGCCGTGACGCCTGAGGGCGAAGACCTCCGCCGCTTGGGCCTCGGCGCCGCGCGAGGCGCGGCCTCTCAACCTCTGGGTCGGCCCGATCTTCCCCGCCTCGTGCGCTCGGGCCAGCGGCTCGGCCTCCGCCTGCTCGAGCCGACCGTAGTAGATGGCCTGTGGATAGACGACGGCCGTGGCGGCGAAGCGATGCCCGCCGACATGTGAGCTCTGAAACACGCGCCCCGGGACGCGCAGCGCGAGCGCTCGCTCGAAGGCCACACCGCGCTTGGCGCAGCAGGCGTCTCGCCGACCGTGGACGCAGACGAGGTAGACGGGCCCGGCGAGCGGCTCGCCCAGATCCATCAGCTCCGCGAGGCTCGTGACGTCGGGGCGCAGCAGCGCGGCGTAGGGCACGCTGGCCAGGCGTGAACCGCGCAGAGACGTGGAGGCGACGAAGACCCGCGGCGTCTGGAGCTCGACGCCAGGCTGATGGATGAGCTGCAGGCGCGCCGCGCCCGAGCCCTCGATCAGACCCTCGACGCGCGCGGACAAGGCGGCGGGCAGGGAGTCGATGCTCTTCTTCGCGTAGGGGCGCGGGTGCTCGAGCAAGAGCGCCCACTCGAGGCCCGCGGGCGCCGTCCCCGCGAGCTCTTCATGGAGCTGGCGCGAGCGCTCGCTGCAAGACGCCGAGGCTCCGTCGTGCGCGAAGGAGCTGGCGTCGGACAAGCTGCTCAGCGGCTCGCGCCGGG
>JAADHO010000380.1 GCA_013151775.1 Deltaproteobacteria bacterium
GAGGACGCCGACTCCCCCCAGGTGCGCGCCCTCGCCGCCGCGCTCACGGGAGGCGTCGCGACGCCCTCCCTCAGCCGCATCGAGGGTGCGCGCGCGCGCCCTCGGCCAGGCGTCTTTCGGCACGCCCTCGGCCTGCTCAGCGGCTGGGCCCTCCTGCGCTGGCTGCTCTCGCTCGTGGCGTTCGCGGTCGGCCTGAGGCGTCGCGCGACCTTGGCCCTGAGCGCCACCGGGCTCGAGGTCGAGACCGAAGACTCCATGCTCGGCCGCCGCGTGCGCAGCGCGCGCACCCATCGACCTCTGCGTGAGGTGAAGCGCTTGGTGCGCGGCGCGCGTTACCCGTCTCTGCAGCTCTTGGTGGGCGCCCTCGGTTTCGCCGCGGGGGTGATCGTCGGTGGGCTGACGCTCTTCGACGGAGTGCGCACGGGCGAGACCGTCCTGCTCTTGGTGGGTGCTGGGCTGATCCTCGCGGGCGCCTCGCTCGACCTGGCGCTCGCGACTCTATGGCCCGCCCGGCGTGGCCGCGTCGAAGTCGAGGTGCACTTCAGCTCGGGTCCGCCCATCGCCCTCGGTGGGCTCACGCAGCAGGACGCAGACGTCTTCGTCGACGCGGTCGCCGCGCGTCTGCGCTGAGGCTCTGCCCGGAAGCTCGGGTCAACGCGGGTGCGCCGCGTGCTCCACGTCGGGTCCCGCGGGTCGACGCGAGTGGGGCAGGCTCTGGGCCACGAGATCCAGCGTGCGATCGAGCAGCGCACCCTGCAGGCTGGCTCGCAGGCGCAGAACCGGACCGTCGCGGGTCAGCTCGATTCGCTCCGGGAGCTCTCCGATGCCCAGCAGGCGCAGGCTGGGGTTCTGGGCGATCTGCGCCAGCATGGTCTGGGCGCTCGCGCGCGCGCTCTCGGCGCTCGCCGCGTCCGAGAGGCGCAGGCGCAGGTCGAAGCTGAGATCCTCGCGCAGTCGGGCGCCGAGGGAGAGCAGGGGCGGCTCCGTCAAGGCAGCCTCGAGACCGGGGCTCGCCCTCGCCGCGGCCCGTCGAAGAGAGTCCAGCCAACGCGCCGGCGTCTTGGCCACGAGCGTCAGATCGGCGCCCTGCTCGACGCGCCGGTAGCTGGCCGCCAGGTCGCCCGAGGCTGCGCTGGGCGCCCCCGACGCGATCACGCGTGCGATGGCCCTGACGGTCTCGAGGGAGCCGCCGAGCAGCGCCCGGTCACCCACGAAGGCGAAGCGGGAATCGCCCCGGCCTCCGGCGATGGCCGGCAAACCCGCGACCTCGGTGCGTCTCAACTCGGCGCCCTGCTGATTCAGCGCGCGGCCGACGCAGTTGGAGAGGCGCGCCGCGTCGAAGCGACCGCGCAGCACGAAGCCGACATGTGCGAGGGGCTCTTCCGCGTCTCCGCGCACGAAGATGACGAGGTCGTGGGCGTTCTTCAGAGGGTCGAAGCCGCAGGTCTCGCGCAGCTGCTCGAGCCCCCGGTCGGCGCCGCGCTCGTGGACCAGCCGTCGCCAGATCTTCGAGTCGCGCAGGCGCCTCACGTCGACCCGCAGGATCGCCGTCGCGTCCACTGGTACGACCTCGAGGGCGCCCACGGGCACCCGCGGAGCTGCCGGCCCCGGGTTCCGCACACGTCCGAGGTAGGAGAGGCCCACGACGGCGCCGATCAGGGCCAACGAGAGGAGCGTGTTTTTTCGCCTGCTCACCGCGGCAGCATAGGGCCTAGCGGACCAAATGGCTCCCGGCGCCTCCGCTGGGGACTTTTCGCCAACCGCCCGCGCGTGCACACTCCGGCCCATGGCTTGGAAGATGATGCTGTTGCGCGGGGCGAAGGTGCTCGCGCGGGTGAACGACGCGGGCGAGCTCGTCCAAGAGGGTGGGCGGGTCGAGATCCGCTACAAGCCCAACGACGGGCGGGCCTACGGCGCCGCGGCGCGCAACCTGAAGCCCGCGGGTGGAGCCATCCTGCCTGATGACCACTGCGGCGAGGCGGTGCGCCCCGAGCCCAAGCAGGCGTCGGGCAAGAAGGCGGGCGGGCGTAAGCGGGGCGCCGCCAAGTCGAACGGGAAGCCGCCGCCCACGGAGCCCGCCGAGGGCGAGGCGCTGGCCTACGCCGATGGCGCCTGCAGCGGCAACCCGGGACCCGCCGGCGCCGGCGTGATCTTGATCCACGCCGAGGGCTGCCTCGAGCTGAGCGAGTACCTCGGGCGCGGCACCAACAACATCGGCGAGCTGGTGGCCATCCTGCGGGCGGCCGAGCAGAGCCTGGAGCTCGGGCTGCCGCTGAGCCTCTACACCGACTCGAGCTACAGCATCGGCGTGCTCTCCAAGGGCTGGAAGGCCAAGAAGAACCAAGAGCTGGTGGCCCAGACCAGAGAGGCTCTGGCGGCGCTCCCCGGATTCGAGCTCCACTACGTCAAGGGCCACGCCGGCATCCCGCTCAACGAGCGCGCCGACGAGCTCGCGGTCGCCGCCGTTCAACAGCGCGCCTCCTCCGGTTGGGTCGAGGCGTAGGCAGCAGGATCGCCCGCTGCGCCGGAGACCTGATGTCCGCTCAGGAGAAAGCACCCGCGGAGGACGCCTCTGTTGCGGATGATCGACACGCCTGAGAGAGTCGCTCTCGAGGCAGGTACCGCATGCGCATCCAATCTCTCTCCATGCTTTGCGTCTTCGCGGCGCTCTCGTGCTCGAGCGGCCACGGCGGCGACGCGGGTCGGGACGCTTCTGTCGATGGAGAGGTCATCGACGCTGAGGTCATCGACGCTGGGGCTCCCGACGCCGGACCCGACGTGCTGGGGTGCGCTTGCGGCAGCACGTCGGTCGACACGCCCTGCCTCGGCACCTCGATCTCCTACGTGCGCGTGGGCGACGGCTCGCTGCCGGCGTCGACCATCCGCTTCGAGTTCGAGTGCGATGGCGGGCCCTGCGCCTGCGGTCTCTTCGCGAACGAGTACGACTACTGGGTCGCACCGCCGGGCGCGGGCGCCGAGGTGCGTATCGTGAACATGACCCCGACCGCCGTGGGCGAGGCGGACGCGAGCTTGCGCAATGGATGGGTGGCTAACCCCTCGGCCGTCACCGAGAGCACCTTCATGGATGGACGTTTGGGCGACATGGCGGAGACCGGCCGCCCGCTGCGTCCCACGCGGGCCGACCCCTTCATCGTCGACACCTCCGTCGCCCCCGTCACCACCCTGGTGAAGTCCCACAGCATGCTCGAGACGGGTGACACGAGCTGCGGCGGCACCGACGACGCGACGGGTCTGTCTCGCCACTGCTTCTGGCAAGCCGCCACGTTGACGGTGTTGAGCGGCGCGCCCGCGGACTCCGGCTCGACCGTGTTCCGTCCACCGCTCACGGGCAGCGAGAAACCTCTGCTGTCGACCACGGACGTGGCCTTCGACCTGCTTCCCGACCTGCCGCGTCCGACCCAGGGAGGCGTGGTCGTGGAGAACCCCACGTGGGCCGCTGCGGTCGACCGAATGGGGCCGCCCAAGGTGGAATGGGCTGCCGGAGGGAATTGGCCCTACTGGCAATACATGCCTCCCCTCTACAATTTTTCTGGAAACGTGAGCGGCTACCCTCCTCGCTCCACAGCGCCGCTCTTGGACGCCATGCAGTTGCTCGCGATCGACGGCGCGGGACACGAAGCGGAGAAGCGCCTGCTGACGATTCGCGCGGTGCAGTGGGGCCTCGACAACTACTACATGTGGAAGGCCCGCGGCTTCGGCGCGATGTACCAGCCCAACGGGGGCCACGCGGTAGGGCGCTACCTGGCTCCCGTGGTCGCGGCCGCGTTGATGCGGGGACCCGCGGGGGACCAAATGAGGAGCGACATGTCGCGGGTCAACAACGGCACAGCGGATCGCTGCGGCTTCGACATCAGCGGTGAGATTCACTACTGGCCGGACACCGATCGCGTGCTCTACGGCTACTTCAACATTCCCGGGTGCGGCGGCTACACGGACTACACCCGGCAGACGAATTCGAACTACGTGGACCCCTCCCACATGGGCGACAACGGCCGCCTCGCGGAGAACGCGGACAACGACGCCGCGGACGTCGGCTCCTGCTTTGGTGCATACCAGCCGATCACGCTGGGGCCGACGCACTCCACGGCCAACCTGATACGCGCGATCCCGGCGGCTCGGGCCATCGCCTTCGAGCACCTGATCCCCTACGTCACCCGGATGGTCGACCAGGGAGCCTCCTGCCGCAGCGACCAGGCGGGCAGCTACGTGCGCGCGTTTGGCACCTGTGACGGTGGAACGAGCGCCGGAGAGCAGTGCCGCAACAACGGGGACTGTCCGGGATCCAGCTGCACCGGCAACCAGAACCAGTACACGTCATGGCTCGCCCGCAACATGTGGACGGCCTACGCGGATTGCTACGACGCGAGGACCTGCCCCGGCATGGAAGAGCTGTAGCGGGCGCTCCCCTTGTGCTCACGCGCGATCGGTTGTCCCAAAGGAGACCTCCTCGACGAGATGTACACCCAGCACAGGTGTGTGATCCCTTCTTCACCGCCAAGCCCGTCTTCGTGCGTGCGTTGGGTGTGTGCCCCACTTCCCCGCATGCGTGATGTCACTCACTAGAAAATATCGGGGGGGGGGTTGATCAGATTGCATCGCCGATGATAGACGCCTTCTGCAGTCGAGGGGCTCCGTCGGAGTCAGTGAGGCGAGTCGCACTGCGGGAGGCAGCATGGGGATCGAAGGTGGAGATTCGAGCGGGTGCGTGGCGAGGCAGCGCGTTTTGAGCGGCGTGCGCGGGAGCCGATGGCTGACGCGAGCGAGCGGCGCTCCGGCAGTGCTGTTGCTTCTCGCGCTCGCGGCCTGTGGCGGTTCCGATCCGTGCGTGGAGGGCGCGACCTTGCCCTGCGACTGCCGGATCGGCGACACCTGCTTCACGGGCGCGCAGGTGTGCGCCAGCGGCAGCTTCGGCGTGTGTCAGTGCGCGCTGCCCGCGCCGGACGCAGGCGCCGGCACATGCAGCGCGCCGGCGGACGCGGGCGCAGACGCTCAGG
>JAADHO010000365.1 GCA_013151775.1 Deltaproteobacteria bacterium
AGGCTTCGTCGCGTTGGGCCGGGCGCTCGGCGTCCTCACAGCCCACCACGGGCGCGGCGCTGCGTGGTCCGCCGGGCACCCCGTCGGCGATCGGCGGAAGCGTGCCCGAGTCGATCGAGGCGTCTGCGCCGCTGTCCGCAGAGCCGCTGTCCGCAGAGCCGCTGTCCGCAGTGCCGCTGTCTGCGTCGGGCGTGCCCGCGTCCGCCGGCGGTACGCTCGAGTCCACCGTCCCGGCGCCGTCGTCTCCGCAACCCGCGAGCAGCAACGTGATACCGACCAGCCAAATCGCTGAGCTTCCTCTGTGGATCGTGCGCATGATCATCCCTTCTCGGCGCCGCGCGCGGCCCGACTTCGCTCCGAGCCGCGAGGGTATCATGGGCGCCGCTGAGAGGCTCGATCGTGCAGCAGTTCGAGGTCAGGAGCAGGGCAGTCAACGACCCGCCTCAGGCAGTCGGACCGGAAAGGCGCTTGTTATCGATAGAACGCCAGCTATGGTCTCGGCCTTGGCTTCGGCCATGGAGGAGTCTCGACGATGAAGCGAATGATGATGGTGTGTGCGGTCTTGGTCCTCGGGTGCGGAGGCGGCGCCGAGTCTGCGGCAGGCGGGGACACGGCAGGCTCTGACGCTGTGGCGTCGCCTTCGGCGGACGTGGCCTGGGCCGACATGAACCACGCGGCCCGCGCCCACTACATGCGCGACGTGGTGGTGCCGGCCATGGCGCCGCTCTTCCGGCCCCACCACCCCGATTTCGGCTGCAAGACCTGTCACGGCGACAACATGCTCGCGGTCCAATTCCACATGCCCAACGCCGTGACGCCCCTCGACCCCGCACATATGCCCTTCGAGTCCGAGGATGAGGAGACTCGCCAGACGGCGCAGTTCATGGCGGAGCAGGTGGAGACACGCATGGCGGAGCTGTTGGGCGAGCAGCCTTACAACATGGAGACGCGCCAGGGCTTCGGCTGCTTCGAATGCCACGCCCGGGTGGAGTCCGATTCCGCGGCGAGCGCTCCCGAGGCGCAGGCCGCCGACGCGCCACCCGAGAGCTAGGGTCGGAGCCGACCGCCCTCGCCCTCGTCCTCGACTCCGTGATACTTGCCTGCGGGCGGCGCTGCTGTGGGCGCCGCGGATCAGGAGGCCACCGATGCGCTCGATACTACTGCTGCTCTTCGGCCTCTGCTCCATCGTGGCCTCGGCCTCCGTGGTTCAGGCGCAGGACAGCGGGCCCTTCCCGGAGCCGGTCTATGGAGACGCCATCCAGGCGCCGAGTCGTGGCGGACCCGTCGAGCGGCCGCGTCTCGGCGTGCACATGAGCTTGGGCGCCGGCGGTGAGGTGGAGTTCGACGGCATGGGGCTGTCGACCGACGCGGATTCGAGCTTGGGCTTCGGTCTGCGTTTTCTCTACCCGCTGCTCACCTACGTCTCCGTGGGCGGGCAGGTCGAGGTCCTCTACGCGCGCGCCGAGGGCATGCCCGAGCGTGATCCCCTGCTGGATCTGCAGCTCGTGCTCGAAGGGCGCTACCCCTTCCGTGTCGCGCAGCACGACATCGAGGCCTACATCGAGATGCCCGTCGGGCTCACGATTCTGTTTCCTTCGGACTCGGCCTTGGACAACGGCACCGGCCTCGCCATCTCCATCCTCTTCGGCGGGCGCATCTGGCTCACCGATCGCATCGGCCTCTACACGGACATCGGCTGGGGCATGCACCACACGCACAACGACATCCGTCGCGTCGGCGGCACCGTCGAGCCGATCCTGCGTCAGATGATCTTCCACGTCGGCGCGCAGCTCGCGCTCTGAATCAACACAGGCAGCCGGCGGCGCAGGGGGAGCCCGTGCACTCGAGCTGCAAGGTGGTGTGGCGGATGCCGTAGCTGTCGTGGAGCAGCTCTTCGATGGCGAGGCGGATGGCTTCGGCGTTGCCCAAGGGCTGATTCGCTACCTCCACGTGCGCCTCGAAGTGGGTGTCTTCTTCCGTGGCCTGCCACAGGTGGATGTGGTGGATGTTCTCCACGCCGGGCTGCGAGAGCACCGCCTGCTTCAGCTCTTCGAGGGAGAGGTTGGGCGGCGACGCCAAGAGCACGACGTCGAGGGCGCGCCAGAGGATCTGCAGGCTCTCCTTCAGCACGTAGATGCTGATCAGGACGGTGAGCAGCGGATCGATCCAGGCCACGCCGAAGACGCTGATGGCGATGCCGCCGATGATCACGCCGACGCTCGACACGGCGTCCGAGAGCAGGTGCAGATAGGCCGCACGCAGGTTCATGTTCTTGCTCGCGCCGCGTCGCAGCAGCAGCGTGCCGAGCACGTTGGCGGCCAGACCGATGGTGGCCACCGTGGTCATCAACACGCCCTCCACGGGCGTGGGGTGGCGGAAGCGCTGATAGGCCTCGTAGAAGAGCCACAGGCTGATGGCGACCAGGCTGCCCGCGTTGATCACGGCGGCGACCACCTCGGCACGCTTGAGCCCGAAGGTGTGGCGATCCGAGCGCGGCAGGCGGTTCATGCGGATCGCCACCCAGGCGATGATGATGGCGACGCCGTCGCTGAAGTTGTGCACGGCGTCCGAGAGCAGGGAGAGGCTGCCCGAGAGCAGCCCGCCGACCACCTCGGCAACAGTGATGATCAGGTTCAGTCCGACGACGAATGCCAGCCGCCGGCCGCTCGCGGGCACGTCATGGGCGTGTCCGTGTCCGTGTCCATGTCCGCTCTCGTCTTCTCGGGCCATCAGCTCCTCTACCTTGGCGCCCAGGCCCAGCGCTGTAAAGCGCGCCCTCAGCTCTGGCCGCTCGGCTTCGTGTCGTGGAAGCGTGCGAGGTCGAGGCGCGTGCGTCCGTCGGGCAGGCGCTCGACCACGTCCTCGAAACGATGTCCGAAGCGCAGGTCGGCGTGGTGATATTGATGGTAGGCGTAGACCTGCTGCATGAAGGTTCCGTCCATGCCCGTGACGCTCACGATGATGCGAAGGTCCTCCTTGGCGCAGGTCTCCGGGTCGAGGCCATGGAGCGGGCTGCTCTCGTCGATGGGGTGGATCACCAGCCAGCTCAGCAGCAGGAGCGGTGTAGTGTCGCGCACCAGCGTGAGGTCGTGGAGTCGGCGCATGCGCTCACCCTCCGCCGTCTCTTCGTCGAGCAGCACAGTGGCGTGGAGTGAGGCTTCGACGATGTCGCTGCCGCGCTCGTTCGCCAGGCGAAACATCAGACAGGGCTCGCCGTTTCGACGGGAGACGACGGCCACGTCGCTGAAGAGGATGCCCGCGCGCGGCCGCGCGAATTTCACGAACACGATCCCGGTCACCAACGCGAAGCCGAGCATGCCCACGAGCGCCTCCGAGGCGACCACCGCGTCACCGCAGGCGCCCTTGGGCGAGAGCGCGCCGTAGCCGATGGTCGAGAGCGTCTGCACGCTGAAGTGAAAGGCGTCCCAGAAGGAGCCTGGTCGTGCACCCTCCACGCAGTCACCGACGCCCACGAGCACGCCCGCGAAGAGCGCGTGCACCGCGATGTAGAGCGTGATGACGAGCACGAACAACGTACTCCAGCGAGCACGCATCAGCCGCGCGTAGAGGTCACGCAGCGGGTGCAGGCGCGCGCCGACACGCACGATCTCGGGGCCAGAGGAGCGCACGCCGCGACGATAGCACTACAGACTTCAGCGGTCTCCACCAGACCCATGGTACGAGGGGACTGAAGGAGCGCAGCATGAGCTACGTGGCAAGCCGATGACCGTTTCAGGCGATGAACTGACCGACAAACAAGTCGCGTCCCTCCAGAAAAAATTCGAGAAAGCCAAACCGTGGAAACGGGCCGAGCTCGTCCTCGGGGCGTTCGCGGCCGAACCCGTCCAAGCGAAGTACGGACGGGCCTTTCGATTCCTCGCCCGTGGCGGGTTGTCGGACCAGGGCAAGAGTGAGCTCGCCCACTCGATCTACATGAGCGCCATCAATGCGGCCCAGACCAGTCGAGGGATGGCGGTCGCCGTAGGCGCGGCGGCGGAGCCCGCCAGCGCAATCCAGGTAGTCGAGTATCTGGCCAGCGTGCCGGAGTCGATCTGGAGTGACAACACGGTTTTGGGCCACGTAGGCACGACGTTCATCGCGCGCTTGGTCTTCTCCGACTCGGCGCTATTCGAGCAGCACCTGCCGAAGCTGCCCCCGTCGTTCGGCAATCTGGTCACGATGTGCCTGCGGCTCGTCGGACGCGAGGTCGCTTTGCAGAGCGGCTTCGTTTCCTGGTTCGGGCAGCAGTACGCACAGAGTTTCCCCGAATTCGACACGCCGCAGGGTGATGGCTGGGACGGCGCGAAGGACAGGGAGACCCACGACTCGGTTCCCTTCTTCGACCACGAGGCCAACGACCTCACGGCAAGCGGCCGGCGCCTCATCGAGCTGTTCACGACCGTGGACGAGTGGAGTGCCGCCCGCGGACCCAACGCATACCTGCCAGATGTTGGAGGCTCAGGTTCGTCCTCTTCATGACGTTCCACGAAGCCCTCAAGAGGTTCCCGAGGAGTTCCGGTCATTTGAGGAAGTGGGGCGCGCTCCCTGCCGTTGCGATTCGCTCTTCCCCCCTAAGGTTCCAGGGTCCTTTGGGGGAAAGCTCGTCTTGGGTGTGATTTGCTCCGCCGACGTGCGGGTGCTGGGCGCGTTGGGGTCTACGAGGGCGCTCTGAGCCCATGTGCGGCGATGTGCAGCGCCATCTTCGAGCTCCACGCACCCGCCTGGTGCAGCTGTGCCCCGGAAGCGGCGCTTCCGAGGCCATGGCGCGCTTCAGGCGGCCTGGATGAGGGGTGGGCGGTAGGTGCCGGGCGGGAAGTCGGCACGGTGGTCGCCTCTTCTCCAGGCTTCGGAGGCGACGGCGTGGCCCTGGCTGAGGCGATCCATCATGGCGCGCTCTTGCGCCTTGGCCTGGGCGCTGCCGAAGGCGTAGGGGCGGCAGGAACGCTTGGGGTGGGCGGAGCGGTCGCGGAAGTCGGCCTTGACCACGGCCCTCA
>JAADHO010000122.1 GCA_013151775.1 Deltaproteobacteria bacterium
CCGCCGGCATCAGTCGCTGCGTCGCCGCCCGCGTCCGTCGCTGCGTCGCCGCCCGCGTCCGTCGCTGCATCGCCGCCCGCGTCCGTCGCTGCGTCGTCGCCCGCATCCACGCCGCCGGAGTCTGCCGTGGCGTCTGGACCGCCGTCGCCGATCTTGCTGCGGTCGAAACTGACCAGAGCCTCACAGCCGGCCAAGAGGCCGAGCATGAGAACGCCGAGCATGAGAAGAACTGTCGAGAGTCGTTTCATCGTGCGTCTCCTCTAGAACTGTAGTTGGGCTGCGAGCCCCGCACCATGGGGACCCACGGCGGGCGAAACGCTGAGACGGGTCGCCGTGGCGTCCTCGTCCTCGTCGTCCCCCTCCGTGAAATGCAAGATGAGGCCGGTCAGCGCCGCAGCGGCCGCGACACCGAAGGCCACGTCCGCGAAGAGGGCGAGCTTCTCGCCGCGATCCGCGGAGTCCGCGGTGGGCGCGCTGTTGAAGTCGCTCTCCTCGGACAGCGCGAGGAAGCCGAGCACCGTGCCCATCAAGAGCGCTCCTGCGGACACGCCCGCGGTGATCCAGACGCCGGTGTTGACGTCCTCTGGGCCCTCGGTCGCGTCGGCGTCGTCCATGTCCGGCTCCTCGATGGGCGTGCCGTCGCCCAGCGCGAGATCGTCCGCGACGCTGCTCTCGAGGCTGACCGAGAGCTCCTCCCGAGCGCCGGCGGTCAACTCGACCTGGCGCGTCGCGTCTTCGTGATCGTCGAGCTGCAGCATCACGCTGTGTTCACCCGCCGCCAGGGAGAACTCCGCTGGGGTCCGCTCGTCGGTGGCCTCACCGTCGATCGAGACGGCGGCACCGTCCGGCGTGGACGACACGGCCAAGGTGCCGAGCGTGGCGCGCAGGCCCTCGACCCGGGCGCGCACGGCCTCGGCGTCGGGGGCGTCCGTGCGCTCCGCGAGGTAGCGCTCGAAGGCCTCGATGGCCCCGAGCACGTTGCCCGCGCGCTCGCGGCTCTCACCCACGCCCATCAGCACGACGGGGTTCGGGATGGCTGCGTAGGCCGCGAGGAAGGCGGCCTCCGATCCCGCGTAGTCGCCGTCGCGAAAGAGCTGCTGAGCGCGACCGTAGGCCTCGCGAGCGGCGGCGCGCGCCTCGTCGCTGGGCCCGGCAGCTGCCGCTTGAGCCTGCGCCGCGTTCGGAATCCCGGCCGCGAGAAGGGCCGACGCCAACAGCGTCGTCGAGATCGCCGCGCTGAAAATCCGCGCGCACATGAGAGAAGCTCTGGGTCGATGCATTCCGCTCTCCGTCCTTGACAAGCTCCGAAGCTAGAACCCCAAGCCCGCGGGGTCAACACTCAGAACCCGATGGCCCATCAGCCTGACCTCGATCAGTCGGCGCCCCAAGCCTCGACCACGAAGGCCTCGACCTCGGAGAGGGGCCCGCGCAGAGCCGCTGAGACGCTGTCGAGGTGAGTGAGCTCGCCCTCCGTCCGACCCGCGAGATCGCTGAGTTCACGCTCGAGGTTGGCGCTCTCGCGCTCTAGCTGATCCTTCAATTCGGCGAGCTGCACCTCGATCGCGTCGCAACGACGGGCGCGACCCGCGAGCTCGGCGTCCACGGTGGCGAGCTCCCAGAGCAGCGCGTCGGCCTTGCCCTCGGTCATGTCCCCGCGTCGCACCTTCAGGGCGGCGGCCTCACGCTGTGCTCGCAGCGAATCCCTTCGCGCCACCACCTGCTCGAAGTCACCCCGCACCAGGGAGAGCCGACGCCCCAGGTCCTCGATGGCCCGCCCGAGGGTGGCGCGGTAGTCCCGGGCCGCCTCCTCGAGTTCGGCCATGCGCCGCTGCGGGGTCTCGAGCTGGGACAGCCCGCGCTCCAGATCCTCGAGCTTGCTCTCGGCCAAGGCCATGGCGTGGACCACCGCCGCCGGCGCGGGCTCGCGCTCCTCGATCTCATCGAGAGCGGCGCGCAGGGCATCGAAGCGCATGCGCCAGCGCCGCACCCCCAGGGCGCCATCGCTGTCGGAGCGCGCCGCCACGGCCGGCGTGTCGCTGATGATGATCTCCACGTCGATGGGGATCGGCACGCCGTCCACGGAGGGCGGCTCGGGGATGGTGGGGCGGTCGTAAGAGAGGGTCGCCATGCGCGGCGGGCGGTCCTGCTCGATGGTGTCGCTGCCCTTGGAGCGAGTGCGCGCCAAGGGGTCGATGTGCCGCGTGCCCATCACCGGCGTGGGCGGCGAGTCCTCCGAGAGCCCTCCCCAACGCTCGTCGCTGCCCAAGAGCTCGCTCACGCGGGAGAGTTCCTCCAGAAAATGGAAGGCGTCGCGAAAACGATTGGCGGGGTCCTTCTCCAGGCATTGGAGGATCAGCCGCTCCATCGGCTCCTCCACGTCTGCGTAGCGCTCATGCGGAGGGATCGGCAGCTCCGTGACGTGCTTGACCAAGAGGTCGCCGGGGTACTCGTAGTCGAAGGGCAAGGCGCCCGTGACCATCTCGTAGAGGATCACCCCGAGGGAGTAGAGGTCGGCGCGACCGTCGATGTTGGTGGACTGAATGTACTCGGGAGCGATGTAGCCCGGCGTGCCGAAGATCTGTTGGCTGCCCGTGAGCGACGGCGCGTCGAGGATCTTGGCGATGCCGAAGTCGAGCACCTTTACGCCCTCCACGTCGTCCTTGCGCTGGACGATCAAGATGTTGTCGGGCTTGAGATCGCGGTGCACCACACCCATCTGATGAGCTCGGCTGAGGGCGCTGGCGATCTGCCCCGCGATGTGGATGGCGCGCGTGGCGCTGAGCGGGCCGTCCTCGAGCAGGCGGTGCAGGGGATCGCCCGCGACGTACTCCATCACCAAGTAGACGAGGCCGTCTTCGCCTTCGCCAAAATCGGAGATGTCGACGATGTTGGCGTGGTTGATGCGGTTGACGGCGCGCGCCTCGCGGATGAAGCGGTCGCGCTGGATGGGATCCTTGGCGAGGTCACGGCGCAGGGTCTTCACCGCCACGAGGCGATCGATCATCACGTGCCGCGCCAGGTAGACGCTCGACATGCCGCCGCGTCCGAGGCGCGAGATCAGCCGGTAGCGCCCAGCCACCGTGCGGCCGATCAGCGGATCGCGGATGGCGTTCAGCGCGGCGTCGTCACGCGGGCAGCGCTCGACGTCGTCGGGATAACATTCCGAGCAGCGCGGACAGATCTTCATCGGCGGGGCCAAACCACGGGGGCCGCATGATACCAGTTCTAGAGTGAGTTTGCTGCGCCTTCGGACACGCGGGGCGAGATCGCCGGTGAGCTAGGCAGCGTCCGCGGAGCCGGAATCGCCGGGACCGGAGTCCGTGATGCCTGAGTCCGTCGTGCCCGAGTCGCCAGGACCGGAGTCCGTCGTGCCCGAGTCGCCAGGACCGGAGTCCGTCGTGCCCGAGTCGCCAGGACCGGAGTCCGTCGTGCCCGTGTCCGTCGTGCCCGTGTCCGCCGCGCCCGTGTCCGCCGCGCCCGTGTCCGGCGTGCCCGCGTCGACGGGCGTGACGACGCCACACATGGGGACGTCTTGGCAGGTGCCTCGAGCCGTCGGGCTCGGGCTCGGCTTGCAGCAGAGCAGGCTACCGGCGCAGTCATCGTGCTCGACGCACGTGGCTCCAGCCCCGCCATCGCAGGCGAAGAGGAACGACGACGCGCACAGGGCGAAGCCGAGGAGGAAGAGGGGACGTGAGGTCGAGGCGTGGTCCATGGGCGGCGCAGCATAGCCGCACCATGGGCTGCGATCCAGCCACCCTTCTTCTCGAGCTTCTCCCGGGGGCGTGCGTGGGAACAGGGCGGCGACGGGCCCGACCTAGAAAGGTCGGCGCTGCACGCTGCGGGCCACTTCGGGCAAGAAGTGAGCGCGGCTCTCGGCACGCTCGTGGCGCACGCGGGCGCGAGGCAAGATGGTGATCGCCGCCGGGCGCTGCACGCGACCGTGGATCGGTCCATCACCGTGAAGCACGACGACGCGGGCGGCACGACCCGGTTGAGCTTGGGCGCTCGGCAGGGCGAACACCAGGGCCATACCGGCGACGACGAAGGCGAGAAACACGATGCGCATGGGGACTCCGCGGCGAGGGGACACCACCAAGGATAGCGCATCACGGACGCGCCGGGTACGCGGCGGACAGCGTCAAGGACTCCAGAGGCGGCGGAGCTCCAAGGGCAAGGCCTCAAAGGGAGGCGGCGCCACGACCTCGTCTTGGGCGTGGGTCGAGAGCAGCCGGTAGGTCACGCCGTCCAACTCGAAGACGTCGAGCAGCTTGGCGCTGGGATCGACGAGCCACACATGGCCCACGCCATGGCTCGCGTAGAGGGGCATCTTCTTCTGGCGGTCCAGGCGCGCCGTGGAAGGCGAGAGCACCTCGCAGCAGAAGTCAGGCGGCAGCTCCGAGTAGGGCGCATCCGGGACGCTGGGCATGCGCTCTCGTCGCCAGCCCGCGAGGTCTGGCACGAGCACATCGCCAGAGAGATGTAGCTCTGGCTCGGTCAGGATGACCCAACCGCCGCCGGCGCCCTGCCCTCCCGGGCCGTGATATCCACTGAAGAGCGCAGCGCCGAGAGCCGAGCCCGCGAGAGCGTGCCGGTAGGCCGGCCGAGGCTGCGTGTGGAGCTCCCCCGCGACGAGCTCCGCGACGACGTGATCGGGTGCGGCGAGCACGTCATCGTAGGTCGCGAGTTTCTTGGCGGGGGAGGACACGAGGAATTCAATGTAGCACGAGGCGCCACCAGCTCATGGGCGAGCACGGTAGGCGCAGCGAAAGCCGAGGTCGGCGGCGAAGCGCTCGCCCGGTTCGGCCCAACGATAGCTCACGCGCAGCTCGAAGGGCGCCGAGAGGTAGCCACCGCCGCGCACGACGTAGGCGGCTCCCTCGGCGGGACCCCGTGGGTCCACGGAGCTGCGCCAAGGTTCCTCGCCAGCGTCTGCGGGCAAGGCGTCGTCGACCCACTCGCGGACGTTCCCGGCCATATC
>JAADHO010000377.1 GCA_013151775.1 Deltaproteobacteria bacterium
TGGGGCAGCTCGCGCAGCCGACCCGCGGCGAGGTGAAGTACGGGAAGCTCGACCGCCGCCGTCACGCCGCGGCGTTGCGCGCGCGCATGGGCATCCTCGCCCACTCACCCATGCTCTATCCCGACCTCACGGCACGCGAGAACCTCGACTTCTACGCGCGCCTCTTCTCGCTCCCCGATCGCAAGCAAGTGGTGCAGAAGCAGTGCGAGCGTTTTCAGATCGGTCGCTTCGCCGACCGCCCCGTGCGCACCTACTCTCGAGGTCAGCTTCAGCGCGTCGCTCTGGCGCGCGCTGTGATGCACGAGCCGCGTCTGCTGCTGCTCGACGAGCCCTCCACGGGTCTCGACGTGCTCGGTGTCGAACGCCTCGAGCAGGCCATCTTGGCCGAGCGTGATCGGGGCGCCATCGGGATCTTGGTCACCCACGACGCAGACTTCGCCGGTCGCGTCGCCGATCGCCGCGTGCGCCTCGAGCGTGGCCGCGTGGTCGAGGAAGCGAGCGCCGCGTGAGCGTCTGGAAGGCCGCCCTGCTCGTCGCCGAGAAGGATCTGCGCATCGAGCTGCGCACGCGGGAGATCACCACCACCACGGCGCTCTTCGCGGTGCTCGTGGTCGTGCTCGCGTCCCTCTCCTTCTACCTCGATCGCACAACGGCGCGTCAGCTCGCCCCGGGCGTGCTCTGGATCAGCGTGGCCTTCTCGGGCGTCTTGGCCATGGGTCGCAGCTGGTCGCGCGAGCGCGAGCACGACGCCATGCGCGGGCTGCTCTCGAGCCCCATCCCGCGCGCCGGCATCTACCACGGTAAGTTGATCTCGACCCTGCTCTTCCTGAGCGTGGTCGAGGTCCTGCTCGTGCCCTTGGTCGGCGTGCTCTTCCACCTCGATCTCTTCGACGTGCTCGGGCGCGTCAGCCTGATCCTCTTCCTCGGCACCCTCGGCTTCTGCGCCGCCGGCACACTCTTCGCGGTGATGACCGTGCGCACGGCGGCGCGCGACTTGGCCATCAGCGTGGCCCTCTTCCCGCTGGTCGCCCCGGCTCTGCTCGCGGGCGTCGTCGCCATGCGCGAGCTGCTCGGCGGCGCCAGCCTGGAGTCCACCCTCGGCTGGATCCGCATCCTGCTCGCCTTCGACATCCTCTTCCTGATCGGCGGCACCTTCCTCTTCGAGCCGCTCACCAGCGACTGATCGCTGGAAGGGGCACGATGCCCTGCATGACGCGGCGACGCGCGCGATGACGAGGGACGGTCCTCGCGCAGCGAGGTCCGTCCCAGGATACGGCACACTTGGTTGAGCCTCGACTTCGTTGGGGTGGCTGACACGGTGTCCACATCGCGGTCCTTCACGCACATCACCCGAGTCACAACCGCAACTTAGTCGAGGCGGCGACGTTCGCGGATGCGGCGACGTTCGCGGAGGCGACGTTCGCGGAGCTGGCGACGTTCGCGGATGCGGTGCTAGACGAAGCCGGGCGCTTCTCCTCGATAGGTCCGTAGCTCCACACCGAAGCCTGCGAGCAGCTTGTTGGGCAGCTCGCGGCCGATCAGCACGAAGACGCGGTCGGCGTCCACCACGTGTTCGCCCTCTGCGTCCTTCAGGCGCGCCGTCTGCTGCGTGATGCTCTGGACCTGCGAGCCGAGCATCAGGCGAACCCGTCCGTCACTCGCGAGCTGTTCGATGGCCTCGCGGTTCTCGGGCTTCACGCGTCCGAAGGCGCTCTGTCGATAGCTCAGGGTGATGCGTGTGCCGGGCCTCTCGGCCAAGGCGCGCGCGGCCTCCACCGCCGAGTCGCCGCCACCGACGATCAGGCAGGCCTCGCCGTCGTGGAGCGCGGCGTCTACGAGCTGGCTGTGCACATGCGAGAGTTCTTCGCCGTCTACGCCTAGCGTCCGCGGTTTCCCTCGACGACCCGTGGCCAGCAGCACGCGGCGCGCGCGCAGCTCCCCGCGGCTGGTCTGAACCTCGAAGACGTCGTCCACACGCTTGGCGCCTGTGACGAGGACATCGAACTCGAACTCGATGCCCGTGACCTTCACGACGTCTCGCCACAGCTCGATCAGCGCCTCCTTCGTGACCCGGCGCAGCCGCACCTTGCCGTAGAGCGGCAGGGTCACCGGCGTTGTCATCACGATCTTGCCGCGCGGGTAGGCCAGCACGGAGCCGCCCAGGCTCGCCTCGCGCTCGAGGGTGCGGCACGAGAGCCCGCGCTCCTTGGCCATCAGGGTCGCGGCGAGCCCTGCGGGACCGGCGCCCACGACCAGCAGGTCGACCGCGTCTTCGGAGCCAGACCTCTTCTTCTGGAGGTCATCGGCCACTGCGGTCACCGCGCGCACGCCTTGTCGCACCGCGTTGGCCACCAGCCCCATGCCGCCGAGCTCACCCGCGATGTAGACGCCAGCGCTGGAGGTCTCGAAGCTCGGCGAGAACTCGGGCAGGTCCACCCCGCGACGCGCCGTGCCGAAGACCAACTCGATGGCCGACACGGGACACGCGCTCTTGCACGCGCCATGTCCGATGCAGCCCGCCGCGTCCGCGAGGTGGCCCGCGCCGTTCACGACCACCAGCGCCTTCTTCTCCGGGCACGCGCGCACGCAGGCCGCGGCGCCCATGCAGATCTCCGGATTGATCACCGGGTGGAGCGTGGGCGGAGGCTCTCTTCCGCCGTGCCGCGCCAAAATCTTGCTGGCCCGCGCCGTCTCGACATGACGTCTGCGGGCGTCTCGGACCAGCAGCGCGACGGAAATCAGCGAAAGGGCTGCAAAAACGGTCAGGATCGTGGGCACATCAACCGAGTCCTTAGCATGGGAATTGGCCTGTTGAACGCTGATCGCAAAGGCGTACACTGCGGCCGTGCGCCCAAGTCCGATGAGGGTTGGATGAGACGCTCTGGCATCCCTTGGTGGATCTTGCCCATCGTCGTCGTCAGCGCCACCGCGCTCTTGACCCTGGTCCATTTCGACTACTACAGGCTCGCCTACAGCGCGCGCTTCGACGCCTCGAAGCACAGCTGGCTGCGCCCCTCTGGACTGGTCGGTCACGGCTACGGGATCGCCGGTGGCCTGCTGATCGCAAGCAACCTGCTCTACCTGGTGCGCCGACGCTTTCCGCGCGTGCGTGCCCTCGGCTCCATGCGTTCGTGGATGCGCTGGCACGTCTTCTCGGGTCTGGTCGGGCCCGCCCTGGTGATGCTCCACTCCGCGTTCACCCTGCGCACCTGGCCCGCCATGCTCTCCGCGGGAGCGCTCAGCATCGTGGTCACGAGCGGCATCGTGGGGCGCTACCTCTACGGGCTGATCCCGCGCGCGCGAGCAGGCCAGGCCGTGAGCCACGAGCAGATGTGCGCCGAGCTCGACCGCGCGCTGATGCAGATCCGTGCCTCAGGTCAATCGGGACGTGTCAGCGTGGACTCCCTCGAGGCCGCCGCAGACGAGCTGCTCTCGCCTCTCCGCAGGCGTCGTGCTGCGGGCCTCGCGGCCGTGCCCGCCACCCTCACCGCGCTGCTGAGACTGCGCAGTCTCGGCACTCGAGCTCGCCTCCGCGCGTCCCGGGATGGCGCCTCCGTGGAGGAGCTCGAGCGCATCGAACGAGCCGCGGCGCGGATCCGTGCGCTGATCCTACCGTCGGATTTCTACGGTCTCTTGGCCGGCGCCGCCTCGAGCTGGCGTGGCCTGCATCGGGTGTTGGCCGTGGTCATGATCTTGACCGCGGGTCTGCACGTCACGGTGGCGCTCTATCTGGGCTTCGGCCTGTGAAGCCGCTCTCCGGGCACCTCCCACTGATTCTGGCGCTCATGTCCCTGATCTGCGTCGGGCGTGCCGACGCGCAGGGCCTCTCCCCGGGGCCGCTGACGCGGGCGCACAGCGAGCTCGAGGGCGCGTCTCGCTGTACCGATTGCCACTCGTCCGGTCACGGAATCGACCCCCAACGCTGCCTGCATTGTCACGAGGCGCTCGGCCGTCGCATCCGCGCACGTCAGGGCTATCACGGCCAGCTCCGAGGGCGACCCTGTCAGCGCTGCCACATGGAGCATCGCGGACGCAGTGCGCCGCTCATCCGCTGGCCCGAAGGCGGACGAGCCCGCTTCGATCATACGCGCTTGGCGGGCTTCGAGCTGCGAGGCGCCCACGCGGAGCTGCGCTGCCGCCAATGTCACGATCCGGCCCACATCCGGGCGGCGGATGTTCAAGCGATGCCGCCGAGCGAGCGCGGCAGCTCGTATCTGGGCCTGGGCAGCGCGTGCACCAGCTGTCATCGCGATCCCCACGCGCCCTCCCTCGGCGCGCGCTGCGCGAGCTGTCACGATCAGCGCGACTGGAACGCCACCGAACAGAATTTCGACCACGCGCGCGCCCGCTTTCCTCTGCGCGGCGCCCACGCTCGCGTCGACTGCGCCGGTTGCCACCCCACGGCGCGCGAGGGTGAGCCCGCCAGCTTCCGTGGACTTCGCTTCCAATCCTGCACGAATTGTCACGAGGATCCCCACGCGGGCGCCATGGGATCGCCCGCCCAATGCGGCCGCTGCCACACGTCCATCGCCTGGGATCGGGTGCGTTTCATTCGCTCCACCCACGCGCCTCGCAAGTTTCCCTTGGCTGGCGCACACGCCGAGCTCGCCTGTGCACGCTGTCATGGAGAGCGCAACGCCCAACGCCCGGACCGCGCCTGCGCGAGCTGTCATCAGAACGCTCATCAGCCGTCGCTCGGCGCCGACTGCGCGGGCTGTCACACGACGGTCTCGTGGCTGCGCGGTGGCGCCCGGCGTCGAGACGTGCGTTTTCACGAGCGCACGCACTACCCACTGCGCGGCGCTCACCGTGCCGTCGCCTGCGCGAGCTGTCACGACCCCCGCAGACCGGCGCGACGGCGCTACCGACCTATCGCCCACGACGCCTGCAAGGATTGCCACGAGGATCCCCACGCGGGTCAGCTCGAGCATCGCGCGGACAGTGGAGCGTGCGACGCCTGCCACTCGGTC
>JAADHO010000129.1 GCA_013151775.1 Deltaproteobacteria bacterium
ACATCGCGGCCTTCGTCGCCCTCCGCTCGGGCGATCCGCGGCGCGCCCTGGCGGCGTCCCGACGTGCCCACTCGCGGCCCTTCGACCCGAGCGCCGAGGGGCGTGCGTCAGCCGTCGCGCTGCGCGCCGAGGCGCTGTTGTTGAGTGGAGATGTGGGCGAGGCCGAGGCGTTGGCCCAGAGCGCCCTCGCGTGCCGAGCGCCGGCTGAGGCGGAGTGGCTGGAGCTGATCCTGGCCGAGGCTCGCCTAGCCGTCGGTGACGTGTCCGGCGGTGAGGCTCATCTGAGGGGCGTGGGTCCCGGCAGCGGCTTGCTCTCGGCGCGGGCGGACATGCTGCGCGCCCGTGGGCTGCTCGGAGATCAGACCCGGATCGACGCCGCTCGGGCGGCCCTCAGCCTGGCCGTGTGGAAGCTCGTTCGCCTCGGAGCGCCCCGTGAGCTCGGCGTCGCCTACCTGAGCATGAGCGATGTGGAGGTCGCGAGCGGCGCGGACCGCAGGGTCGCCGCAGACTGGCTCGCACGCGCCCAACCGCTGCTCGCTCGGGCGGGCACACCGCAGGATCTCCAGCGCCTGCGGGCGGCCTTTCGCAGTTTCGGCCGCCGTGCCGTAGACCGGGTGGTGGACGCCGAGGCGGGCGGTCGTATCGACGCCATGCGACACGCGCGGAGCGCGCTTCGGGATCTGGCGACCACGCTCCACGACGAGCTCTTGACCCGCGGGCGCGCTGTCGAGTCGGTCCCGGAGGTCGAGGAGGTGGCGGCCGGGCTGCGCGACGCGACCGAGGAGTTGGTCTCGGATCTCGAGCGCGCCTTGGTCGACAGGGAGCGGGTGGGTCAGCTGATCCAGGCGGGTCGCAGGTTGATGCCTCTGGAGCGCAGCCAGGACGTGATCGAGGCCATCCCCGCGCTCGCGCTCTCCCTCGGCGTCGGCGACACGGCGGAGGTAGTGGAGCGCAGCGAGCAGGGTGAGCTGCGTGTGATCGCGAGCCAGGGGCCGGCGTCGGCGCGGGCGCGGGCGCGCTCCGAGCCAGAGCTCTTCAAGGTTCTAGAGGGCGGTGACGCCAGGCTCTTTCAGCGCGCATCGTCCGCGAGCGAAGCCCCCGGAGCACGGCCAGAGCCTAGCCGGGAGCGTGTCGCAGTCTTGCCCGTCCGCAACGACCGCCGCGAGCTGTGCTTGGTGGTCGGGGTCTCGGCCTCCGCGGGCGTGATCCGTCAGGCCGATTTGGAGCGCCTGCGGCTCTTCGTCTCCCTGGCCGCGAGCTCCCTCGAGCGCGCCCGCGGGGCCGAGGCGCTGCACCTCGCCGCCTCACGGGACGCGGCCACCATCGAGGCGATCCGGGACGGCGTGCTGACCCTGGATGACGCGGGTTTCATCAGCTCCCTGAACCGTACGGGCGCGCGCCTGCTCGGGATCACGGCGGAGGCTCTGGTGGGCCGCGCCCTCGTGGACACGCCGTCCGTGGCGGCCCTGGGTCGCTTGCTGGATCGGGGACGCGATCTGGATGACGAGATCGTGAGCCTGCCGAGGCAAGACCTCTTGGTGCGCCTGCGCCTGCATCCCGGGGGCTGCGTGCTCAGCTTCACCGAGCGCGCCCGCGCGGAGCACAGAGCTCAGCGTCTGGTGGGCTCCGACGCGCATTTCGACTTCAGCGATATCGTGGGCGAAGATGCGGGTCTGCGGCGCGCTCTGGAGGACGCGCGGCGAGCGGCGCAGGTCGACGTGCCGATCCTGATCACGGGCGAGAGTGGCACGGGTAAGGAGGTGCTCGCCCAGGCGATCCACAACGCCTCACCACGCGCGCGCTCGCCCTTCGTGGGTGTGAACGTGGCGGCCATCCCGCGCGAGCTGCTCGAGAGTGAGCTCTTCGGCTATGAGCCCGGCGCCTTCACGGGGGCGCGCCCGGGAGGCCATCCGGGGAAGTTCGAGCTGGCGCAGGACGGGACGCTCTTGCTCGACGAGATCGGGGAGATGAGCGCGGAGCTGCAGGCGAAGCTGCTGCGCGTGTTGCAGGAGCGCCGCGTGCAGCGCCTCGGGGGCAGCCGCGCGACGCCCATCCGCGCGCGCATCCTCGCCACCACGCATCGCGATCTGGAGGCCGCCGTGGAGGAGGGGAGCTTCCGCCTCGACCTCTACTACCGGCTGAAGGTCGTGCAGCTCGAGCTGCCGCCACTGCGGCAGCGCCGAGGCGATGTGTCGCTGCTGATCGAGCACTACCTCTCGCGCTTCGCCGCCGACTCGGGTCAGCCGAGGATGCGCGTGACGCCCGAGGTGATGCGCCGCTTCGAGGCCTACGCTTGGCCAGGCAATGTGCGCGAGCTGGCGAACATGGTGGAGGCCGAGGCGAGCCTGGCGCCGCCCGGTACCGAGTGGTTGACGAGCGTCCCCAGGGCGCTGGCTCGACGCCTCGAGCGCCACTCGAGCGCTCCGCCCGCGGACGCTCTGGTGCCCGTGACCGACGCTCCCGTGCTGACCTTGGCGGAGGTGGAGCGCCGCGTCTTCGCCCACGCCCTCGCGAGCACGAAGGGCAACGTCGCCGCCGCGGCCAAGGCCCTGGGCGTCTCCCGCGCCACCTTCTACAACAAGCTGCGCCGCTACGGATTGAAGCGCCCCTGACTCGTAGAGCGCGCCGCTGCTCAGCGGGCCGCACGCGTTTACGGTAGCCACGACTGAACCTCTCACGACCGCGCAGCCCCGTTGGCTGCGCAGCGTCCTTGAGCGCTGGCTGGCGCCGGGCGCGGTCGCGCAGATGATGGTGGAAATGACGCAGAAGCCACGGCCGCCGGTTAGGTGTGCTTCTTGTGGGAAGGACAGACTTGGTGCTTGGGGTCCCACCAGAGCAGATATCCGATGTTCTCGAAACGTGCGCAGTACACACGCTCCCGAGCGGAGAGGCGCAGCGAGACGACGCCGTCGATAGTGTCCAGGCCCGAGTCCCGAAGGCTCTGTTGCGCCTCGGAGCAGATGTCCGGCGTGGGGATCGCGTGGTTTTTCCGATTGAGAATCTCTGCCCACGTCATGGTCTCAAGGTTCTAGAGCAGTTTCAGGACTCGGACGCCGGCGGCCAGATCAAGCCGCGCACAGGAGAACGGCCCGTCGATGTTGAGGTGCTTCAGATTCCAAGCGGGCCTGCAGACGTTCCACCCGCGCGAGGGCGCGGCTTGTTCGGGAACTCTCTTGGTGAAAGGCTGGGGAACAAGGGCTGGATCGGCGCAGGGCCTCTTCCTTCCCTTCGCTCGCGCGATCACTGGGTCTCGAGGCTGCCGTAGTACTCAGCCATCGCGGCCTGCGTGATTGTGCCGTTTCCGCGTTGTCCCGGGGCGAGCCCTTCCCTCATGTCACGCCATGGTGGCTCGGCGTGCGTAAGGTTGCTGAGCCACTGCGCCGACTTGTCGCCGTAGTAGGAGAGCACCGCCGCGAGGGTTTCCTGCGCCGCTGCGTCGAGCGCGGAGGGGTCCCCAGGCGAGCAGCTGGACACGGTGAACTGGCCCCGGTGGGTTCTGTAGAGGTCTGGACAAACCGGTCCGTTTGCCCACGCCTGGAACTCTTCGGAAAACAGCGGACGTTCGTCCCAAACGAGCGACCACGCCTGCGAGTAGTAGGCAAGCTTCTGAAGCTTCATCGCCGTCATCTCACCCTGCTGCTCCAGGATATATGCGGCGGCATCGTAGACACTGGCCATCGGTCTCCTCCTGTCCGCTCAACGTACCACAGGCCGCGTTCATTCCGCCGCAGCTCTGTGAGCATACAGGGGATGCCGACGGCCGGCCTTGGGTTCATCACGTTCCTGCAACAGGGGGCCTCTGAGGGGGCCGCACGCGTTTACGGGGACCAGCGGGGTCCCCGTAAACACTCGAGATCGTTGGCGGAGCGGACGGGACTCGAACCCGCGGCCTCCGGCGTGACAGGCCGGCGTTATAACCAACTTAACTACCGCTCCAACGAACCACCGCCAGGGCCGATGCCCGGGCGAGGCGAGTGTGTAGCCCAGGCCCTGGGGGGTGTCAAAAGGAAACACCCAGATGGCGGGGCTCGCGCCGCAGCTCACTCGGCGGCGGCGGGATCCTCTCGAGGGCTCGACGTGCCGCCTCCGTCGAAGAGCTGCTTCAGGCGCTCCGGCAGGTAGCGGATGTCTTCGAGCACGAGATAGAAGCTGGGGACGATCATCAGCGTGATGGCCGTAGCGAAGAGCACGCCGAAGGCCAGGCTGATGGCCATGGGGATCAGGAAGCGGGCCTGCAGCGAGGTCTCGAGGATCATCGGGGTGAGCCCGAAGAAGGTCGTGAGTGAGGTGAGCAGGATCGGGCGGAAGCGGCGCGTGCCTCCGGCGATCACCGCGTCGTGCAGGCTCATGCCGGATTTGTTGAAGGTGTTCACCGCGTCCACCAGCACCAGCGAGTCGTTGACGACCACGCCCGCCAAGGCGACCACGCCCATCATGGAGATGATCGACAGCCCGAAGCCCATGAACAGGTGACCCCAGATGGCGCCGACCATGCCGAAGGGGATGGCCAACATGACGAGCGCCGGTTGGGAGTAGCTGCGGAAGACGATGGCGAGCATGGCGAACATCACGATCAGCGCGATCTGAAAGCCGTTCTTCAGGCTCTCGAGCGTCTCCGCTTGCGCCTTCTGCTCGCCGCCCATCTCCCAACTCAAGCCTGGCACGTCTGCCATCAGCTGGGGCAGCTCGCGCGCGCGTAGAGAGGTCACGACCTGGTTGCCGTTGGCCTGACCCTCCGCGATGTCGGCCGTGACGGAGATCACGCGGCGCCCGTCCACGCGCCGGATGGTCGTGTAGGCCCGGCCCCGGTGAATGCGCGCCGCCTCGCCCAAGGTCATCTCGCCGCCTGCCGGCGTACGCAAGATGAAGCGCTCCACCTGCGCCAGCGAGCTGCGCTCCTCGGCGGGGTAGCGGACGTAGGCGCGCAGCTCGTCTCGTCCGCGCTTCTGGCGCGTCGCCTCGGC
>JAADHO010000133.1 GCA_013151775.1 Deltaproteobacteria bacterium
GCGCGGCAGCCACAGCCGCCCGAGACCACGCCGCCCATACGCCCTCCCGCGTCGTCCGTCACGCTCGCGTCGTTCACGCCGCCGTCGTCCGTCACGCCCGCGTCGGAGTCGCCGAAGCCCGCGTCCACGTCGGGCGTCCCGTCGCAGCGCGCGCCGTCGGCGTCTTCCACGCAGCCGGCGGCGCAGGTCGTGGTCATCCCGAGGTCGCCCATCACGCAGCTGCCGAAGGTCGTGGCGTCGACGCACACGCTGACGCGTCCACCGGCGCAGCCCTCGAAGACGCAGGCGCCCGCGCGACAGGTGTCCGCCGCGTCGCAGGCCACACGCGAGCAGTCGGCCATGATCACGGCGCTCCCGTCGCAGCCGGGCATGCAGCCGCAGCCCGTGTCGGAGAAGCCGCCCGCGGGGCTGCCCGCGAGGCGTGCGTCGGTCTGCGCACCGTAGGCGCCGTCCTCCGCGATGGTGTCGCCCGGGTTGTTCACGTTCCAGAGGTGTTGAAACGCCGTGATGGCGTCCGCGCGGAGATCCATTCCCGGGCAGTCGAAGTGCACGGGGTCGCGGCTGCCGAACCAGACGCACCCTTGCGCCTCGAGGGCGGCGCGCGCGGCGCTCGCGTTGGAGAGGTCCACGGCGCGCCCGCTTTGATGATTGCTCCGTCCTGGGCGCGCGGCGAGCCCGCAGCCTCCAGAGTTGTAGAGCACGTATTGGTCCGCGACCGTGCGGAAGGCCGAGGTGATGGAGAGGGGCGTCGCGTCGGCGGCCGCTTGAATGGCGTCCCGGGCGGAGGCTTGCACGAAGGCGTGAACGCGCGACGAGGTGAGCGTGATGTTCGGGTAGGGCGCGAAGGGCACGAAGGCGTCGGGGCGCATGCAGCTCTGCGCCTCGGCGAGCTGCGCGGACAGGTTTTCGACGCCGGCGGTGGAGCAGGCACCGCGCGCGGCGATGTCGGCGACCGTCTGCGCGTTCGCGTGGGTCGCAGAGAGCAGCAGCGTACAGACCGCGACGCTGATCGCGAGGTGACGTCGGACGAACATCTCGCGTGCATCATGCCATGAGCGCTCAGCGAACCCGAACCAGGGTCGGCTGGTCGGCGGCTTCGGGCAAGATGGCCTTCCAGCCCACGGGCAGCGCAGGGCTCGTGAGATCGAAGAGGCGTCGCGCGTCGCGGGGCGAGAGGTTGACGCAGCCGTGGCTGTGGCGATGTCCGAAGTCGTCGTGCCAGAAGGCCGCGTGCAGGCCGTTGGCGCGCTCGAAGTACTGCACCCAGGGCACGGCCTCGATGGCGTAGTTGCGACGCACGTTGGCGCGCGCGAGGTTCGTCATGTCGCTGAAGGCGAGCTTCGCCCAGATGTGGAATTCACCCAGAGGGGTGGCGTGCTCCGCGTCGGCGCGACCCGTGGAGACGAGGGTGGCGAAGACGGGGCGCATGCCCTCGTAGACCGTCAGCACCTGCTCGCCCACGTCCACGTCGATCCAGCGCTCGTCGTCGCGCAGCTCGGAAGGCCGCGGCGCTCGCGTCATGTGGGCGACGTCGCGTTCACGCATGAAGCCGCCGCCCACGAGCTCGACCCAGCCACGGCGCGTGGACGCGATGTGCACGACCTCGCGCCGTCCGAGGCGACCCGTCACGCGTCCGCCCCGGCGTGCGTGGACGTTGGCGTGCCGCGGCAAGACCCAGCCGAGGTCGCCGGCAGCGCCCACCGCGATCTCTTGACCGGCGAAGGAGCTGCCGCGCGCGAAGCCCAAGGAGTCCGCCTCGACCCACAGGCCGCGCCGCGTCTTCAGGAAGGGCACGTCGCGTACGTCGCGGCGCTCGGTGACGACCAAGCCGAAGCCCTCACCATAGGTCTCCTCGAAGCGGTCCACGAAGGCGTCGTTCGGGTGACGATAGGCGCGCGTTCCGTCGTAGCGCACGAAGGCGTAGCGACGGGGGAGGATCTCTCCCTCCGCCACCCGCGGGATGCTCTCACCCGCAGGAGGCAGGCGCGACGCGCGCACGTGTTCGGCGCAGATGTAGAGCTGAGGTCCCACGCGCGCCCAGCTCTCGCCAGGACAGCCCGAGCCGCGCACCAGACCCAAGTTCGGCATCCGCGTGTTCACGCGCACCGTGCCTCTGCGGCGCGCGCCTTCACGTGGTTCACGCAGCGCCGGTGCCGCGTCGTCGAGCACGAGCCACGAGCCGTGAGTCGAAGCGTCCGGGCGCGTGTCTTGCGCCAGACCCGACGCGACCCAGAGGCTCAGGCCCAGAGCGAGGCCGAGCGGCGTGACGAGCGAGTGAGGGGCCATGTCCACGGCCCGGATTATAGGGCCGACCTCGGCGTCTACCCACTTCGTGCGCTCGCTACTCGGCGAGGGACTCCGCTTGACGTCGAAAACGTCCATCCGGGTGGGCGCGCAGGTACTCACGCGCGCAGGTCACGGCCTGCTCGCGCTCACCGCCACGCCGAAGAGCGCGGCATCGGCCCACCCACGCGGCTCCACGCAGGCTGCCCTCGGGGTAGTCCTGAAGGTAGCGTTCGTAGAGACGCCGGGCCTCGGCTGGGCGCCCTAGCCTGTCGATCGCGATGGCGGCGGCCGCGAGCAGCGCGTTGGCGGCTGTCGCAGAGCGCGGTCCCGCCCAGACTCGACGGTAGGACTCGAGCGCTCGCCCGTACTCCGCCTCGAGCGCGTGACTCTCGGCGATGATCGTCAGCAGCTCGGATCGACGCCCCGCGTACTCCGGGTCGGCGACGCGCAGCCCGGCTTGGGCACGCGCCTCCGCCGTGTGTCCCGTGCGCAGCATGCGTCGCAGATCCCCGAGAGATCGCTGCGGGCTCGCGGCGACCGGTCGGCGAGCTCGATGGGAGGTCGTCGTCGCGGGAGGTGTCCGCTCGCTCGTCGAGCTGGGCTCCGCGGGCAGCTCTTCGCCAACGAAGGCGGCCAGCTCCATCAACGCCTCACGCTCGGCCACGCGCTGCTCGAGCTCGGCCCCGGCGGTCTCGAGTTCGCGACCCGAGAGCAGGCGCGCGCGAGCGCCTCGCGTCTCCACCTCGACCTCGCCTCGATACACGACGACCCTCGTCTGGCCATGCTCCACCGACACTCGGAACACCGTGCCCACGACGCGAACGCTGGCGCTCGGGGTGTCGATCGAGACGCGCTGCTCGGCCTCCGGGTCGACGTGGACGAGCAGCGTGCCGTCATCGAGCGTGAGGCGACAGAGGTGCTCGCGGCTCACGGCGACCGCCGCCTCGACGTCTGCGGAGGGCTTGGTGTGAACGCCCCGGCAGGGAGCGTCCATCACGGGAGCGTTCGGGGCGGTCGGCGCTTCGGGCGCGAGACGCGGCGTCTGCGGCGTCGTCACGGAGCGCTGGCTCACAGGCTGCTCCGGCCCGTGAACGCCAGCTGCCCAGAACATCCACACGCTCGCCGCCACGGCGCAGGCGCCCGCGGCAGCCCACAGATAGCGCGCACGGCCGGCTGAGCGTCGCGGCCGCGCGTCATGCCTCGAACCCGCCTGCATCATGGCCTGCATCACGATGCGCCGATCGGCGCCATCGTTCGCGAGCTCGCCAGCCTCGTGATCGGCTCGCAGCGCGGTCACCAGCGCGCCGAGGCGTTCATGTCGGGCGGCGCAGCGCTCACAGTGTTGCAGGTGCAGCTCAAGCTTCATGCGCTCGGCCTCCGAGGCCCGGCCCGCCTGAAGATCCGCGGCGATCAGCTCCGCGCTGCGATGTGAGAGGGATGTCATGGCTCGCTCCCTGAGGATGAGGTCAGCAGCTCTACCAGCCCGGGTTCCCGCGCGAGCAGGCGATCGAGGTCGCGGCGCGCGCGCAGGTAGCGTGATTTCGTCGCCGATAGACTCAGGTCGAGCACATCCGCGGCCTCCTGCAGCGAGCGCCCCTCGAGGGCGACCAGCAGAAAGACGATGCGCCGCTCGGGTTTGATCGACGCCACCAGCTCGTGAGCGCGTCCGAGGGCCTCACGAGACTCGAGACGCCTCGTCTGGTCGAACTGCGAGGCGCGCGTGTCGGGATCCGAGATCCAGCCGAAGCGCGCTCTGCGTCGGCGCGTCGTCCGAAAGTGCTTGTAGACCGTCCTGGCCGTGATCCGGTCGATCCAGAGCCGAAGCGACGCTTGCGCACGGAAACGCGGCAGGCTGCGGAGGATCTCGATGCACGCCGTCTGAACCAGGTCCTCGCAGTCAGCCCCCGGACCGACGAGTCGGCGCACCAGAGCCCGGACTCGCGGCAGATACTCGAGCAGGATCTCCTGCTGCGCGCCCCTGTCGCCGCGCGCGGCGTCGGCGAGCCGAGCGGCCGCTTCGGGCCCGAGTTTGCCCGTCTTGGAGTCGTTCTGTGCGGCTTCGCGGATCATGCTTCACTGTCCATAGTACCCGCAGCCTCGCTTCAGGGTGCACCCGAGGCCGAATCAGGGTGCGCCGAAGCCGAGCATCAAGCCCACGGAGAGCTCCACGAGCGGCGTCGCCCGGGACGCTCCGGCGTAGCGAAGATCCAGCGAGATGGGCAGCTCCAGGAAGAGATCGTCGAACACGCGCAGGCCCACGGCGCTCTGCAGCCTGACGCTGCCGGCGAGCTCAGTCGCGGGCGAGGAGCGCTCGGCGCCGCCGAGTCGAGCCAGCACCAGCGTGCCACCCACTCCAAGGGAGAGATACGCGCGTCCCAGGGGCAGAGTGCCCATGACTAGCGACCCGATCGCGAGCCGATCGCGGTCCGAGCGGGACATCCGCTCCTCGCGCGTGAAGTCGATCCCGAGCAGGACCGACAGGTTGGCGCTGACGCGAAGGCCCACGCGAGCGTCCACGCCCAGGACGGCGCGTCCGGAGCTCATCCTCAGCGCGGGCCCCAGAGCCGCGTGAAGAGCCAGCGCCGGAGCCTCGGGGCGAACCGGCTCGACGGGCTGCTGCGGTTCGACGGGCTGCTGCGGTTCGACGGGCTGCTGCGGTTGCGGTTCGACGGGCTGCGGTTCGACGGGCTGCGGTTCGACGGGCTGTGGTTCGACGGGCTGCGGCTCGACGGGCTGCGGCTCGACGGGCTGTGCGTCGAGCAGCTCTCCGAGCAGCGAGCGAGCTCCAATCGCCAGACTTCGGAAGCGATCGAAGTCGTTGGGCTCGGTCACGTAGAAGCGCTGCAGGTCGTCTCCGCGTGGCCCGCGGATCAAGATCCAGAGCGCGATCTCCGTGTCCCGCTCACCGGGCTCGAGCCAGAGCACGGCTCGGGCGTCTGCGTCGTCCGCCAGCGCGCCCGCCCAGCTTCGAAGTTCGACCTGTTCGCTGCTCGGCGGCGTGGCTTCGTAGAGCTGAACGCGCACGGCGTCACCCAGCTGAGCTCGGATCGCCGTGGTGAAACCATCGATCTCCTCCGGCGCCGATTCCGGTGAGGAGACGAGCAGCACCAGCGGGCTCGCGGTCGCCGTGAGCGCCTGGGCCGAGGCTCCGCTCACGCACGCGAGCAGCGAGAGGATGATCCCCAGGCCTCGTGTTGTCAGCGGGTGAGGTTGGCCAGCCACGCGTGGTATCCTACGGCAAACGAGGAGACCCGCGGTGTCGGAGGTCCTCGAATCTCGACACCATGTCAGCGGCCGTCAAAATTCAGCTGTGGTCCCTCGTCTTGGGGGCTGGCCTGACGTGGCTCTCCGCCTGCCAGGCGCCCGGCTCCGGTCGCGCGTCCGCACGCCGTGAGTCGCTCGTCACATGCAGCTCCTCGTCGGACCCGTGCGATGACGGAGAGCTGTGTACTCAGGACGAGTGCCTGGTGGCGAACAACATCTGCCAGAACCGGTTCATCGCCGGCTGTTGCGTCTCCGCGACAGACTGCGATGACGGCTCGGAGTGCACGGAGAACCTGTGCCTGTCGAACGTGTGTACGTTCCGCGCGATCCTCGGCTGCGTCCCCAGCCTGGACTCTGGGCCAGCAGACGCCGGAGGAGACGCTGCGCTCAGCGACGCGGCCAGCGACGCGCAGACGACCGACGCCGCGTCCGAGTCCGACGCAGCGGCGAGCGACGCGCAGACGACCGACGCGCAGA
>JAADHO010000091.1 GCA_013151775.1 Deltaproteobacteria bacterium
GACCCCAAGCGTCGCTTCGCTCCGTTCACACCGCCCGATTCAGGCGTTCACGTTGATGCGATTCAGGCGTTCACTTTCGGCGATATGCGCAACCACATCACGCGCGTGCCTCAGGTCCACACCGCTCTTGGGTTTTCGGATGATTTCTCGACCATGAAAGCCGGCGTTCTTCCAGCGGAGAGCATGGCGCGTGCCTCGTCGGCGAGTTCGATCCATGAGCTGATTCTACCGGCTCGCCCGCTGAAACACACCGGGTTCGCACATCCGCGCATGCCATGACCTTCATTTCGTGATTGGGTCCCGCTCGTACGGTCGAGGGCGCTCGGTCTCCGCTCCACCGATCAGGTCTGAACCGCGGTGGTCATTGATGTAAAGACTCACATCATTGTGCTATGCTCCGCTAGCTATGCGTATGTCTAGGACTTCCTTTTGCATCCTCATTGTCATTGCCTGCAGCTCCGCCTGTACTAACCTCAGCGGATTTCGCGCAGATGACACTCGGCCACTCAGAGGGAATGTCCTCGGCGGGGATGGCGCCATGTGCTCCGGTGGAGGGTCATGCTCGTTCATCCGGCGGGGATTTAGCTCCGGAACTACGCTCACGATGACCTACGATCCGGCGCTCGCTGATAGTATTCCAGGAGTCTTGACAACCTCCGGCGAAGCTTGCGGGCAGACTCTCAACAGCACTCCTTTGGTCGCAATCACACCTTTAGCTCACGATAGTCTTTCACAGTACGATTTCCCGGGTGATGGGCGAATCAAGAACGAAATGTACTCTCTCGAACCGGAGAGCGGACCACTCGCAGGTCGCGACATGATAGCCTTCGTCTCGCTGATGCATGGAGCTCGAGTCGAGGTGCGTCTAATCTCTGGATCTGGACGACGCATATGCGGTCCGTTTGAATGCGAGCGCTTTGACCGTCACGAATGTGACTATTTCGGAGTATTCGGTCTCCATCACGTGGAAGCGTCTCCATGATGGACGCTCCGTTGAGCGGGTCGACGCCGCTCAGGACACGGCCGTGCCCACCCCCTCGTAGGTGAATCCCAGCTCGCAGAGGCCATACGTCGTCCACAGGTTTCGCCCGTCGAGGAGCACCGGATTGCGGAGCGCTTGGAGAATGCGTCCGAAGTCTGGGTTTTGGTACTCACGCCACTCCGTGACGAGGACCAGCGCGTCAGCTTCTTCGGCCGCCGCGTAGGCGCTCTCTGCGATGTGAACCCGATCGCCGTAGTGTGCTCTGGCGGCGTCACCAGCCTCGGGATCGTGGGCGACCACTTCGGCGCCGTCTGCTAGCAGGGCATCGATCAACGTGAGCGCCGGAGACTCTCGCAAGTCGTCGGTCTTGGGCTTGAACGCGAGCCCCCAGATCGCAACGCGTCGGCCTCGCACGTCGCCGCCGAGCTGGGCCCGGAGCTTGCGCATGAGCACGCCCTTGTGTCTGTCGTTGACGCGGTCCGTGGTGGATGCGAGTTCGAGCTCGAGCCCGTGGTCGCGTCCTGTGTGCACGAGCGCTTTGACGTCCTTTGGAAAGCAAGAGCCGCCGTATCCAGGGCCAGCGTACAGGAACTGGGAGCCAATGCGGACGTCCGAGCCCACGCCATGGCGCACCTCATGGCAGTCGGCACCGACCTGCTCACACAGCATCGCTACCTCATTCATGAAGCTGATGCGCATCGCAAGCATCGTGTTCGCCACATATTTCGTGAGTTCTGCGCTCTCTGGGCGCATCCAGACTACGCGGTCCTTATTCAGAAGGAGTGGATGATAGAGTCGTGTCATTACCTTACGAGCAAAGTCGTCGCCGGGGAGAACACCTATCACAATGCGATCAGGACGAAGGAAGTCAGCCACTGCCGAGCCTTCCTTCAGAAATTCAGGATTGGACACTACATGCACACGTTGAGCCGCGTTGTCCACCAGACGGCGAGCGCGATCATTTGTGCCGACCGGCACCGTGCTCTTCAGGATCAGGATGCACTCTCGTGTCGCTCGTTCGCTCACTAGTGTCGCGACTGAATCAACCGCGGAGAGGTCGGCGCCGCCATCGCCGCGTGGGGGCGTGCCGACAGCGATGAAGATAACGTCAGCGTCGGAGACTGCGGCCTCAACATCGTTTGTGAATCTGAGACGTCCGGACGAGCGGTTGCGCGCCACGAGCGCAGGTAGACCGGGTTCGAATATAGGTATCTCGCCAGCCTGTAGGGACAGGATCTTCTCCTGGTCTACATCCGCGCAGACAACGGTGTGACCCGTCTCAGCGAATCCGGCACCGTTTACCAGGCCAACATATCCGGTTCCAACGACACATAAGTTCATATTAGTCGCATTTCTTTCGATATGATTAGGGACATGGGCTATTCCGAATAGGGGTGTGAATTCACCGTCATTGCGTGCAGTCGAGCGAGGCCCCGTTCGGCGCTGGCGGCGCCACGGGCGGAGCCCGAGACCAGCGCTGCGTCGAAGTGTCTACGGGCTTCGCTGCGGTCACCTTCGCGCAGGAGGTACCAGCCGAGCATTGCGTGTGCCTCTCCGATGCGCGCTGAGGTGGGGTAGTCGTGAAGGAAGCGAGCCAGCGCCATAGCTGCGTCTGAGCCTCGGCCTGAGCGAGCGAGAGCAACGGCTCGCCAGTAGCTGGCGTCCTGACTCAGCGGCGAGTCCGGTTCCGTGAGGACGTCGTCAAAGGCAGCAGTGGCCCTGGAGAAGTCGCCTTGACGCATGGCCGCCCAGCCCTCGCGGAATCTCCTCTCCACGCGCGTGGCGCTCGGCTCAGGCGCGGGAACCTCGTGTGCAGTCGTCGAGGAGGAGCCGTTCGACACTGGCTCGGCGGCGGAAGCATCTCGTCTCACGGGCGTGTGAGATGGCCTAGCTGGAGCGTCGTGCCCTGCCGAGGGCCGCGGGTCTGGACGGCCCACCTGATCGCGGGCAGCCCGTGCCACGGGCGAGGTGGTGCCCTCGGTCTCGGCGACCATCGGGGTCGCAGGGACAGGCGATTCTTCTGCGTGGTCCCAGCGTTGGCCCGCGCGCAGCAGGATCGGTGCGTGGACCGCACGCCCCCGCACCGACACCAGCCCGTGAAGGACCCAGACCGCACGCAACTGATCGTGCTCCGCCGAGACCTCGAAGGCCGTACCTCGCACCTCGACTTCTGCATCATCCGTCAGTACGCGGAAGCGTTCCCCTGCAGCCAGAGGCTGCACCTGAACGGTGACACGACCCTCGAAGAGGCGCACGATCTCATCGGGCGAAGATCCAACCCGAAGAAATCGCGCTCCGGGTTGTGCGTGGATGGTGCCGCGATAGGTCGGACCGACGACATGCCCTTCGCTCACCCCATCCCGCCCCGCGCGAAACCAGCGCGGCGCTAGGGTGAGCAGTGCAGCGGCGATCGCGATGGCGAGCATCCCCACGACTCGCGGCTTCCTCCACGGGCGCTGCCTATCTGTCCGCGCGTTCGCTCGAGTCGTGATCGCGTCCCGTATGGAGCGCGCCCGAGCTTCTGACATCTCTGACACTGGAAGCTGCTTGTACACATCTGCAAGGTCAATCACCGTCTGCCACCGCTCCTGGCAGATGCTGCAAGTTGCGATGTGCGTGGCGTCCTTCTCGGAAAGCTCACCCCTCGGGGTGCTCAGCAAGCGCTTGCCTCGGCAGCGGTCCAGGCTCATGGTTCTCCGCCCATCACTGCGTGTCTCAGTGCGTGGCGTGCTTCGTGGAGTCGCCGGTAGAGAGTCCCCGGACGAATCCCAAGCGCCTTCGCCGCGTCGACTCCGCGTGCGCCCTCGACATCGCAGAGCAGAAAGGCTGTGCGCTGATCGTGTGGCAAATCGAGCAAGGCACGGGGCATGCGCGCTAGCAGCTCACGCTGCTCACTCTCCAGGTCTGGCCTCAAGACCTGGACAGGCGCTTTCTCCAGATAGACTGCGGCGCGACCCCGGCGCCTGATCTCGCCACGGATATGGCCCTTGGCCACGTTACCAGCGATCGCGAAGAGCCAGGTTCGCACGGCCGATCCACGGCGGAATCTGCGTGCGCCGTCGTAAGCCGCGAGAAAAGTGTCCTGCACCAGATCGTCTACCACGTGGTCGTCGACTCCCCGCATACGCACGAGGAAGCGATGGACATCGCGCCCGAAGCGGTCGAAGAGCGCAGCGAGCGCAGAAGCGTCACACGCCGTACAAGCTGCGACCAGAGCCTCGTCAGTCATGTCGAGGAGTGCGCCGGTGCTCCGACGTATCGGTAGAATCTTGGCGATCATGGCCCGCCATAGCGAAGGCCGATTTCTGCTCCGATGGACCAGCGGGGCTCGCCAGCGAGCAGCGTGCCCCCGTCCATGCCGGGCGCGGTGTGCGCGAGCGGTGACACTAGCAGCTGAAGGGCGGTGGAAATGGCCCAATGTGTCGCGAGTGGTATGGCGAGATCGAGTCGTACTTCGAGTCGGATTCCGGCGGAATCTCGGCTGACTGCACCGTCCCGGAGCCGGTCCCCACCAGAGCGGCTGTGAAGCCAGCCGGCACCCGCTCCGATGCTCGGGGTCAACTCCATCGTCCCCACATCGGCGGGGACACCCGCAGTGAGGAGCACATCCAACCCCGTGCGCTCGGTGCTGAATTGAGACGAATCGCCAGACAGGCCCAGGTCGAAACGCCCACGAATCACTGCGCCGGTGCACAGCGGGCCAAAACCGAGACAGGCACGAAGCTCGGAGTCGAGCCACACACTCTCGTCTCCGGCCACGCCCAGACCCACCGAGGTAGTGGCGGCGAAGTATCGACTCGGCGCTGGCTCGCGTGGCCGGGGTTGCAACTCCACCAACTCCAGATCTAGCTCGGCCGACGCGAACGCCACCGCGCTCTCGAACTCCGGACCACGCAGCAGCGGAGCGTCTATGTCTTGGCGCGCCCAGGACTCGATGACGCTCGCTGCCACGCTCGTGTCGCTGACGACTCGTTCCTCCGTCGGGCGCATGGAATCAACGACCGTCATTCGAATACCCGCTTCGCACACGCTCAAGCTCACAGTCACCGCAGGGCACGAGGGATCCGCAGCGGTGACGACTCCACGGCGTGCGAGCCGCGCTTGCACGTCGAGCGTCAGAACGGGGTCGCCCTCGAGCGACACCATCGGCGGACAGTCCGCGGCGGCGCCCGTCGTCCAAGCGCTGAGCGCGAGCACGACGAGTGCGGCCTTCGAAGGAGTGGTTCGAGTGCAATGCGCGGACCTCAGCTCAGCTCTCCGTTCCGTCGTCTGCGTTGGCTGCCGGTCCGCCGTCGCACTCTGCGCCAGTCGCGGGGTCGATGCCATCCTCGCAGTCCACGTTGTCCTCATCGGGATCGGTTCCGCAGCCGGCCGCGCTTGGCAGGTTGTGATCCGCCACGGTCGCGTCCGTGGGCGTGCCGTCTTCGCTGTCGGTTCCCTCAGCGTCGCCGTCCGCACCATCCGTCGCGTTCGCGGCTGGCCCGCCGTCACACTCCGCTCCAGTCGCGGAATCGATGCCATCCTCGCAGTCCACGCCATCGACGCCGTCGTCCTCTGCCGAACCGTCGTCTTCGCGCTCGCAGGCGCCAACCTCATCCGCGGCATCGTCGTCGATGCACACGGCACCCGTGATCGAGTTGACGCCGTCTTCGCATTCCACGTCGTCCGTGTCTCCAGTGGTCGCAGCAGCTGTGTCGGTCGAGGTCAGGGCCGCCTGCGCCCCTGAAAATTGGAATGAGTGCAACGCCGGGTTACCGATGTGGCGAACCGTACCGAGGTCGAAGCTGCCGTGGCCGAGAACGTCGAAGCGGCGCTCCAGGGATCCCGTTTGCCGTGGGAAGACGAGGGTGGAAGTACCAGCTCCATACGTGAGCTGAAGCGTGTATCCACGGCCGGCGGGCACGCGCAGGCTGAAGCTGCCGTCGCGCTCCACGGGGACTTGGGCGACTACGGTTCCCGCTCGCAGGGCCTGAACGTTCGTGAACTGCTGACCGAGTTCGGCCGGCGCCGCTCGACCCGTGATCGTCAGTGCCCCCTGGGCTCCAGATGGCGTTTGCCCGCAGGCCGCCAGGGCCAGGGCCAGGAGCGCGAGTGAAAGGTGGGTGAGAGCGTTCTTCATCGGTTCGTGCCTGTCTCCCTTGGGCGACCAAGGGCTTCGAGTTCTGACCTATAGGTAGCCGCGCTCGCTCGAACCTTCGGATAGACCCAACACAAACCAAACGGGACGTAGGCTTTCATGTCACCCCTCCGCTTGTCCGGATACTGTCGAGGGAACGCGAGCGTTCAGGGGGCGAGCGCGGGTCAGCTTCATCAACGCGGGCAGCACGAGGAGCGTCAGGGGAATCTGCGCCACCAGCCCCGAGATGATGGCGACGGCGAGAGGCTGCAACATGGACGAGCCTTCACCGATGGCCAAGGCAAGGGGCAGCAGTGCCAGGATCGCGGCGACGCTCGTCATCAGGATCGGGCGCGAGCGCGCCACGCCCGCATCCATCAGAGCCCGCTGAAGCGGCACGTCGGCGGGTCTTGCGGTCTCCGTCACATAGAAGACCCCGACCTCGGTGACGATGCCGATGACCATGGTCATGCCCATCATGGAGGAGATGTTGAGCGGCGTATCCGTCAACCAGAGACCCACGACCACGGCGCACATGGCGAAGAGCGCGACCAACAACATGCAGGCCGCGACGCGAAAGCGCTCGAAGGAGATCAGCAGCACGAGAAAGACCAAAGCGACCGCCGCGCCGAAGACGGCCATCAGGCCCAGAAACGCTTTCTGCTGCTGCGCGTAGAGCCCGCCGAGTCGATAGCTGCTGCGAGGTCCGATCACGTCTGGTCTCGACAGCACGCCCCTCACGTCGGCGACCACGGATCCCATGTCTCGTCCCTCGATGCGACCTGTGACGGCGACCATGCGGCGCAGGTCGTCGCGGGCGATCTGCGGTTCGCCGCTGATGCGCGTCACGCGCGCGACGCGGCCGAGGCGCACCAGGTGCCCATCGGGCGCACGAATCCTGAGCGCCTCCACGTCTCCGATTCGAGAGCGCCGGTTCGCACTCGTCCACGCCCGCACGCCCACCATCTGCACTCCCCGCTGCACTTCGGTCGCCACCACGCCCCGGAGCTGTGCGGACGCTGCGGTCGAGATCGCCTCGGGACTGAGACCTTCGAGCGCCGCCCGGGCGAGATCCACCTCGACCACCAAACCATCGCCCGCTGGCTTGATGCCGTCGTTGACGTCGACCACTCCCGAGACGCTCGAGATCGCCTCGGCCACTCGATGTGCGCTGCTGACGAGCACGCTGGGATCGTTGGAGTACACGATCACCTCGATGGGTTGAGGCACGGCCGTGAGGTCGCCGATCAGGTCCTCCATCAGCTGAGCCATCTCGATCTCGAGGCCGGGCACATGTGTTCGGATACGACTTCGCACGTCGCTCATGATCTCGTCGATGGCGCGCCGCGGACCGCTGTGGAGCCTTATGAAGTAGTCGCCCTCGTTCGCCTCCGTGAGGCTACCTCCGAGCTGTAGGCCTGTTCTGCGCGAATACGCCGCGACCTCGGGTGTCTCCGCGAGGATCTCTTCCACCTGGCGGCAGAGGCGGTCGGTCTCGGTCAAGGACGAGCCGGGTGCGGCACGGTAGTCGAGGATGAAGCCTCCTTCGTCGGTCACCGGCATGAACTCGGAGCCGACCGCCGTGTACGCGACGTAGCCGATCCCGAGGAGCGGAAGCACGGCGACGCTGGTGGCAAGCGGGTGCGCCACGACCCATCCGAGCAGTCGTCGGTAGCCGCGCATCAGCCCGCCCTCCGACGATTCGTGCGCTCCACCTCCTCCGGCTACGAGTCGCTCGGCGATCAGCGGAACGACCAGCCAAGCCATCGCGAAGGAGATCAGCAGGGCGCTCGCCATCGTGACGGCCAGGGCGGCAAAGAAGGCTCCGGTCACGCCTGAGAGGAAGGCCAACGGAGCGAACACGATCACGGTGACGCTCGAGGAGATGACGAGCGGTCGCGTGAATTCCGCGGCGGCTTCGAGTGGTCCCACGTGTCCACGTCGGGTCGCGATGTGTTCCACCACGACGATGACGTCGTCGATCACCAAGCCCACGGCGGCGGCCATGCCTCCGAGCGTCATGATGTTGAGGCTCTGCCCGAGCGCGTAGAGGATCAGCGCCGTCGTCGCGAGCACGGAGGGCACGATCACCAGCGCCGTCAAGGTGATGCGCAGGTCGCGCAAGAAGACCAGGATCACCAGGCACGCCAGCAGCACTCCGACCAGCACCGCGTCTCGCACGGAGTGCTCCGACGCGACGATCAGCTCGCTCTGGTCGTACCAGGTCGAGATGCGCACGTCGGCTGGCAGACTCGCCTCTCGCTGCCGCAGCAGCGCGCGCACCTGCTCCGCGATGCCCACCGTGTTTCCGTCAGGCTGCTGGTAAACCTGCAGCAAGACGGCCTCGTGGCCGTCGGCGACCACTCGCGTCCATTGGGGCACGGAGGCGCTGGAGATGCTCGCTACGTCATCCAAGTGGACCACGCCCTCGGGGCCCGCGCGCAGCACGATCTCTGCGAGCGCGCCGAGGTCGCGAGCTTGGGCCTCCACCGTGACGAGGTAGAGGTGGTGAAGATCCTCGAGTCTCCCGGCGGCCACGATCAGATTGCTCGAGGACAGGGCTGTCGCCACGTCGTCCACTGTGAGCCCGTAGGCGCGCAGCTGGCCCTCACTCAGGGTGACGCGGAGTTCCCGCGGCCGACCTCCGAGCACGCTCGCGTGGGAGACGCCCGGCACGGTGGCGAGCATGGGCCGCAAGTCGTACTCGGCTAGCTCGTACAATTCCGTGGCTGACCTCGTATCCGACGTGAGGCTGTAGCCCAAGGCTGGGAACACGGTCGGATCCATGCGACGCGCTTCGAACTGGGTGCCCGGTGGGAGCGTCGGAGTGAGACGCGCCATGGCCGACTCGACCAGCAGCAGCGCGGAGACCATGTCCTGACCCCAGTCGAAGCTGACCGAGACATCCGCGGTGCCCCGGCTGGTCGCCGAGCGCACGCTCCGAACGCCTAGGACACCGCGCAGCTCCTCTTCGATCGGACGGGTGACCTGAATCGCCATGCGCTCGGCGGGCCGATCTCCCGCGTCGACCGTGACCACGATGCGAGGGAAGTTGACGTGTGGAAAGAGCGCCACGGGCGACTGGGAGAGGGCCGAGATGCCGGCGACCACGCACAGCGCGGCGACGAAGAAGACGGAGCGTCGATGGCGCTCGAGCCGCCTCGCGAAGCTCACTCCGCGTCCTCGACGGTGCGCATGCCATCGACGAGCACGGCTGCTCCCGTGACCACGACCCGGTCGCCTTCTCGCAGGTCCGGCGCGGCGATCTCCACCTCGGTGGCGTTCTCCATGCCCTTGCGCACTTGGTGGGCGTGGGCCACGCCTTGGTGGTCCACCGTGAACACGAGCAAGGCGTCTGGAAGAGGCAGGATCGCCGACCTCGGCACGACCAGGACGGGCCCCGAGTGGACGCTCGCAGTCGCCGCCACGCGTTGGTGCAGCAGCAAGCGAGAGTCCTGTGGCAAGGCCGCGTAGACATCCACCAAGCGCGTCGCCGGGTCCACGGACTCCCCCACCGCTCGCACGGTGGCGTGGACCTCACTCGCGGGAGGAAGCGCCAGGTCGCGCACCGTCAGAGTCGACCCGGCTGCGATGCGGCCTGCGTCCTCGACCTCGAGTCCCAAGCGGACCTCTCGGTGTCGTCTGAGGTTCAGATCCACCAGCGAAGCGTTGGCAGCCACGAGGTCGCCGACTCCCGCGTGAACCGCCACCACCACGCCTGGCCCCGCCGCTCGGACTTGGCGTCGGCGAGCGACTCCGCGCTCGATCAAGCTCCTCACGTCGAGGGCGGCCGCGCGTGCGTCGCGCTCCGCTCCCGTCAGTTCGGATCGAGTTGCGAGCCCCGTCGACAAGCGCTCGCGCACGGCGCGCAGCACCTCATCGGCGGCCACCGACACCACGTGCGCCTGACGCAGCGCGAGCTTGGCGTCCCGGCTAGCCTCCACCTCCACGAGCGGCTCGCCCAAGGTGACCGGCTCGCCCACGCGTACGAAGACGCCTCGGACCACAGCGTCGAAAGTCACGCTGTTCGCTTTGGCTGACTCCGGGCCTGTCACCACCTCGCCATAGAGCGGGACCTCCTCCACCAGGTCGCGTCGGGTCAGGGGCTCGAGCCGCACGTGGGCGGTCACCTCCACGGCCGAGCGGCTCTCCCTGGCTTCGCCGCGACCACAGCCCGCGACCGCGAACAGGGCGCCCACTGCACAGAGGGCGGTCTTCATGGCCCAGCTCTCCGCGAGGGTAGGGGCGACCCCGAGGCCAGCTCGAGAGCTACTCGTAGCTCGAGTCGTCGCTGGCGCAGCTGTTGCTCCAAGAGCTGCCGACCCAGCCATCGCAGCCGCAGCTCGTAGACGCTGACGACGCTCAAGTTGGTTCGCGCTGCCTGCTCCTCCGCGCGGCGGACGAGTTGCTCCAGGTGGGGGATGGACTCGCGCACCAATCGCAGCCGCTCATCCACAGACACCCGCTCCGCGTACGCCCGCGCGACCTCGAAACGCGCCGCCTGAAGTCGCGCGAAGTAGGTCTCTCGCAGACGCTCGCGCGTAGCGCGTGCCCGCTCGATGTGCCCTTGATTTCTGTCTAGGAAAGGCAGCTCGATCGAGACACCCACACCGAAGCTGCCCAGGTTCGACGTGTCCAGCGTCCGGCCCAGGTTCAGCTCGATAGCGGGGAAGGCGTTGATGGCGGCCACTCGCGCGCGTTCGTCCTGAGCTTCGAGGGCTCGCCGGAGACCGATCAGGTCGAGGCGCGTCTCCGGCAGCCGCCGGATCAAGTTCGCCAGCGAAGGCGTGTTCCTCTGTTCCGGGAGGTGTGGGTGACTCACCACGCGCATGGGGGAGGTGGGGACCAGACCCAAGGTGTCGAGCCAGTCGAGGCGCGCGCTGCGGCGCTGTTGCGCGAGTCGTAGGGCGGTGAGGCATGCGGACTCTCGCGCAGACCGTGCCGTCGCGAGCTCCAACGCCGTGACGTCGTGCTCATGCATCGACCTCTCGAGAGAGCCCTCGCGCGCACCCAGTTCGTCGGCGATGCGCCGCGCCAGGTCGAGCCTGCGGCGCAGGAACGTCAGCTGCACCACCCCGAGACGCGCCCTCTCCGCCACCTGCCACTCGGCCCAGGCGATGCCCAACTCGACGGCTTGCGCTTCGAGGCGCCCTGCAGCGATCGCCGTGCGCAGGGCGAAGAGCGGGTTCACCTGCCATGACACTCCCGCCGCGTAGCCCACGTTGCTGCCGGTGGTGGCGCCATCGGTGGGAATGTCGAGCGCGCCCGAGAGTCGAACGTTCGGTAGAATGCTCGCTTCTACAATCTGCGCGCGTGCGATACCGCGCTCCGCCCGGGCTGCGCGAAGGTCGAGGTTTTGCGCCAAGGCCGTGAGCGCCGCATCATCGTAGTCGAGCTCTGTGCTCGACGGCGGCTGCGTCTGCGGCAGCCGTTCGGCCAACAGCTCACTCGCTCGCGCTCGCCAAGGCCGTCGTCCCATGTCGAGCATGCGCCCCGAGCCGGCGTTGGAAGGCCGGCCGTACGCGCTCGGGCAGCCGACCAGCAGCAGCGCCAGCGTCGAGGCTCGGATCATTCTTCGGGTGAGCAGCATGCCGTGGTTCGTCGGGTGCATCGGGCTCGAAGCGATCGTGACCCAGCCCGACGGGTAGGACTTTGAGAGCCTAGTGCTCGCAGCCCAACGCAGACCTAACGACGGCGCAGACTTCGATTGCGTGTGCTGCTGCCAGCATGGAAGAACACATCAAACGAATTGCGTTCCTGCCATCACGCCAGGAACAAATCTTTGAATCGGAGCTTGTGCTGTGAATCTACGTGAAACCCGAGCCCTTCACTTTGTCCTCGTCGGAGTCCCGATGCTCCTCGCGGCGTGTGGCGGACAGCAAGCGCTGGCCGCATCGCCGTCACCTGCGCGGCGACCGGCCGAACACACGGAGCACGGCGAAGGCTCTCTCCCTCCGGCCTTGGACGCCCTCGAGAGCGAAGCCGAAGACGCCTACGACTACGCCCTCGATGGTCAGGTCTCCAGGGTCGCAGCCGAGGCGCACGGCATGACCGAGCGCTGGCGCGCTTTCCGCGCGCGCGCGGCCTCGGCGGGTGCATCGGAGGTGGTGCTTGATCAGATGGACGCGGCCGTGCGAGGGCTCGAGGAGTCCGCGCATCAAGGTGTGGACCCGGTCGTGCTCGCCCGCGTCACCAACGCGCTGAGCGCGCCCATGGCCGACCTCTTCGGGCTCTACGACACGGCCGTGCCATCCGCCGTACTCGAACTCGACTACCTCGGGCGAGAGGTCGCCTTGGATGCGCGGCAGGGGAAGTTCAACGACGCAGGCGTTCACCTCCATCGGCTCGAGCTGGTCTTTTCCTCCGTGGGCGACGCGGCGCTCGAGCAGCATGGCCAGCGCGAGGTCGCGGATTTTCAGGCCAGCATCGACGGCATGCGTGCCGCCATCGTGGCCCGCGACGCCGCTCGGCTCGAGACAGCCGCGACCTCAGAGCTCGAGCTCGTGGACGGGCTCGAGCGTGTCTTCGGGCGCTCGCAGGGGATCCAGGACAGCGAAGCGGAAGACGACGACTGAGCGGAGAAGCCCGAGCGTGGCCCCGTCTCAGTCAGCAGCGGCCGAGTGCTTGGGCAGCCGAATCTCGAGGTGGGCTCCGGGTGCGTCGTCGACGAAGGCGCACACGCCCTCGTGGGCCGCAACCACGTGTGCGATCAGTGCCAGGCCGATTCCGTGGCCGGACCGGCTTCGGTGTTCCGGAGCGCGGTAGAAGCCATCGAACGCTCGATCGCGTGCCTCCGGACTGAGGCCAGGACCTCGAGCGTCGACGCGAAGCACGACCTCTTGGCCGCTGACGAAGACTCGCACATCCACCGGTCCGTCGGAGAACTTGAGCGCGTTCCCCACGGCATTCGAGACCACGGCTGCCAGCAGCGAGGGGTCTCCGCGCACCAAGCCGTCGTCTTCGACATGCGTCCGAACGCGCGCCGCGTCCGAGATGCCTTCGAGCTCGGCCTCCAGCGTCGCTGCGAGGGACACCAGACTCTGCGCGCGGAGCGAAGCGAGGGGCGAAGCGAGTACCAGCAGCCGCTCGACCAAGGTCCCGAGATCACCCACACGGGCGACGAGACGCGTCGCTTGCGCGGTGTGCTCGGGCTGTGCGCCCAAGTCTTCTCTCATCAGCTCGAGATCTGCCTGAATCTTGGTCAGCGGCGTTCGCAGCTCATGGGCCGCATCCGCTGCGAATCGTCGCGCGCGCAGCACCTCGGCATCTAGCTGATCGAGCAGTCTCTGCAGCGTCACCACGACGATGTCGATCTCCACCAGATCGGAGCGTGGGAGCGTGGGAGGCGTCTGCGAGGACTCGCGGCTGGTCTGAAAACCTTCGAGCGCTCGCCGCAATTGCACCAACGGACGCAGAGAGTAGCGCGCGACCAAGATGCCGCCGAGCACCGCCATCGAGCCCACCACGAGCAGCGCGATGAGGCCACCGAAGAGCAGCGGTCGGCGATGGGATAAGACTCGGTCACGCGGCATGCCCGCCACCAGGACTCGATCGCTGTTTCGATCGAGTGCCGCGCACAACAACCACTCGCCCTCGGGGCCGGGCGCGAAGAGGCAGCCTTCTCGCGCGGTGAAGCGCGCCGGAAGTGTGTCCGCGCCTGCGACGCGCCGATCTCGATCGTAGATCGCCACGGAGAAGCGACGTGGGACCAGCTCCTTCACCTCTTCCCGGAGCTCGGTCACGAGTGTGGCGTGATCGGCGTCTGTCGGGATCTCCGCGAGCACCGCCCGAGCGCTGCCGAGCGCGTCTCTCTCCGCGTTGGAGATGGCGCGTCGGTCACTCGCGATCAGGGCGACGACGAGCGTCACGGCAGAGGCCGCGATGGCCGCCGCCGCGGCCGTGAGAGCGACGCGGCGGACCATGGAGCGTTCAGTCGATCGCATAGCCCTGCCCACGAAGAGTGCGAATGATGGTTCGGCCCAGCTTGCGGCGGATGCGGCCGATCAGGACCTCCAAGGACTTTGCCGCCGCCGGCGTCGCCTCACCCCACACCTCGTCGAGCAACTGACCGCGTGGGAGCATCCGCCCGCGACGCGTCACGAGGGCCTCCACGATCGCCCACTCGCGAGAAGTGAGCACCACCTCCAGGCCGTCTCGACGTGCGCGCCGACGGCTGATGTCGAGTCGCACCTCTCCAGACTCGTACGTGACCGCGGGCGGGTTTCCCCGGCGACGCGCCAACGCCCGCACGCGAGCACGCAGCTCGGCGAGCGCGAAGGGCTTGGCCAGGTAGTCGTCGGCGCCTGCGTCGAGGCCCTCCACACGCTCCGCCACACCGGAGCGCGCCGTCAACACCAAGATGGGCGTGGCGTTCGCGGCCTGCCTCAGCTCGCGGCACAAGCTCAGCCCTGACCCGTCAGGCAGGCCCACATCCAACACCAACACATCGTGTTGGCGCGTCATCGCGTCCCGCGCCGCCGCCAGGCTCCCGGCCACATCGACCCGGTGCCCATCGCGCGCGAGCGCCTGGGACAGCAGCTCCGCCAACTCGGGATCGTCGTCTACGACTAGAACGCGCATGGCTACCTGCGCGCTCCTGACTCCTGAGACCTCGTTCGACGCCGGCTGAGCCAGATGGTCAGAGCCGGCACAGTGAGGACGGCGGCGCAGAGGCAGGTGATCTCGCTTATCACCATCGCGCCACCAAAGGAGCGAACGGCGCGGTTGGCCGAGATGAAGAGCGAGCCATAGCCGAGCACGGTCGTGAACGAGCAGAGCGTGACGGCGCCGCCGCTGCTGCGCACGGCGTCCAGCATGGCACTGCTCGAGCCTAGCTTCCGCTCTTGGAGGTAGCGCTGCATGACGTTGACGCCGTAGTCGGCGCCGTTCCCGAAGGTGATCGGGAACGCGACGAAGTCGAGAAAGTTGAGCTTCATGCCAAGAACCCCCATCGCTCCTGCCATCCAAAGCACGCCGAGTCCCAGGCCTAGCATCACGGACCACATCGCGCGCTTCCCACGGAAGGCTATCGCCAGCAGCGCCAACGTGGCCAGCAGTGAGAGCACAACGGCGCGTCCTCCATCCCTACCAATGGCTTGCAAGACATCGGCGAAGACGGGTCCGCGACCCAGCAGGAGTGGTCGCTCCCCGTTGGCGAGCCGCAAGCGTCGCATGGCTTCGGTCCAACGCACCAGATAGCGACCATCCCACAGCGAATGCCCGGTGTTCGCAGTCACGATGAGCGCTCGTCCGCGGACACCGTCGCGCTCCGTGTAACGACGCGCGACCTCCTCGGGCAGATCGTCGAGTGTGAGCACGCGCAGATCTGCGTCCGGTAGGTAGGCATTGATGCGCTCGCGGGTCTGGGCGTCGGCCAAGGGTCTGAGTTCGAGCATCAGCTCACGCAAACGGCGGACCTTGGGCAACTTCTTCGCGGCGTCCTGGGGCAGCAGATCATCGAGCGAGCGAATACGACCGAAGAGGTCGTGCTGTGCGGTCTGCGCCTGCAAGAGTCCGCGCAAGCGTCGCTCCTCACGCACGCTGGGCGCGAGCATGACCATGCCGTTTCCTTGGGCGGCGTCGCCCACGATGTCGTGCGCGAGATGGGTGACGCGCTTGGCCTCGCTTTCGGCTCGGTCTGAGCTCAGGCGCCGGAAGTCATACTCCATCGGATCGTGCGCAACCACGCACACAGCCCACGCCGCGGCGAGCGAGAGCAACACGCTGACCCACACCACCGTCCTCGGTGCGCGCGCGGCGACGGTGGCGAAGAGCCGCCCATAGCTCGCCGCGCCTCGCTGCGTGTCCTTCTGCAAGGGACGCCGCCTCCCCCAGAGTATGGTGAGCGCTGGCAGCAGCACGATAGCCCCGAGCCACGAGAGGGCCATGCCCACGAAGCCGATGACTCCGAAGTCGTGGAAGCCACGAAAGTCCGTGACGATCAGCGAGAGGTAGGCGATGGCCGCGGCGCCGGACGCGGTCGCGGTGGCCACGAAGACCCCGACATGCGTTCGCCGGACGGCCTCGTCCAACGCTTGCCCGGCGCGACGCTCCTCGAAGAAGCGCGACAGCCAGATGATGTTGGGGTTCACGCCATTGCCGATGACTATGCTGGCCAAGAATGCGGTCGAGGTGTTCAGGGCGCCCACCGCGACGGCCGCGTAGGCGAATGTGACGAGCACGGGCACGACGAGCGCGCCCCCCAGCAGAACGATGGCTCGCCCAGTACGGAAGAAGAAGAGAATCGCCAACAGCACCGACACGATCGTCGCTAGCGTCGCCAGCACCAACTCACCGCCAATGGCTTCCGCCTCGTCCATGGCGACCTTGACACTGCCACCCATGGCCACATTCAAGTCGCCAGCCTGCTGTTCGAGCGCAGCGTCTGCCGCACGTCGCACGCGCCTCACCAGCTCGCGTGAGCCGATGGACTCACCTCCCGATAGATCACTACGTACGAAGAGCACCAGCGCGTGACGGTCTGCGCTCAGGTAGTAACCATCTGGGAAGCGCGCCGAGCGGGCATCGCGTTCCGCTTCGAGCTCGTTCAGAACTTCGTCCAGTTCGTCTTGCCCGGATGTGTCCTCGTCGAGAGCGACATAGAATGGGTTGGCGCGAGCGCGCCCTTCGTCGAGGCGCTCCTGGAGGGCCGAATTCAGGCGGTCGAGTTGCTCACTCGTGGCATAGAGAGCGAGGTGCTCCCGCACGAATTGCGCGTACGCGCCCACACGGAAGTCGACATGAACTACGCCAGGCAGCTGCTCGAGACGCGGCGCGAGCACATCGGCGAGGCGCTCCATGCCTGTCACATTTCCCGAGGGGCTGCGCACTGCGAGCGTGAGCGTCTCGAGGCCCTGAACGCGGGAGCGTGCAGCTTCCAAATCTCGAACGCTCGGTGCGTCCTCGGGCAAGAGCGCGGCGAAGCGCCCATCCACATGCAGGCGCGCGACCAGCGGAATCGCCGCCACCGCGCACAAGGCGGCTACTAGCACGATGGTGCCTGGTCGCTGGATCTGAAAGCGTATCAGGCACTCGAGCCAGCTTCTCACGAGAGCCCTCCCGTTGGCTGACGCTTGAACAGACCGCTGGCGGCATGTGCGACAAGAGCCAAGAGCAAGGCGGCGGTGGCGATTAGCGCTCGGCCGGCCATGGAGTCCGACGAATGAGTCTGCACGAGCAGGACGAAGGGAGGCGCGAAGAGCACCAGCGGCCTCAGCAGCCCTGAGACTGGCAACCGCACGCGCTCGAGCTTCCAGAGCTCCGTGTTCTCGAGCGCGACTTGCACGGCTTGGGCCGTGGCGGTGGCCGCAGCCGCACCGAGCAGTCCATGGCTGGGAATGAGCAGGGCGTTCAATCCCGTGTTCAGCACGGCGGTGATCGTAGCGTTCATCAGATTCATGCGGTTGTGGCCCGTCGCGACCAGGAAGTTGCCCGAGAGACCGTAGGCGCAGCTGAGCGTGGGCGTCACTAGCAGCACGAGTAGAAATGGTGCGTGAGTGTAGTGAGGGTCGAACAGGGTCAGCACGCTCCCGAGCACCACGATCGCCAGCATCACCGTCGGGAACGCGAGCAGCGTCGAAGCACGCGACAACCGGGCCAAGGTGGTGCCGAGCGCATACATCTCGCCGGCTTGCTTGGCGCGCGCCACGAGGGGAGTGGCAATGGCCGCGAAGATGATCCGCAGCTGACGGATCTCCGACGTGATCATGGCGGCCGTCGCATACCACCCGAGCTGCCACGCTGGCATGCCCATGGCCCCAAGCATCATCACGTCCACGCGGCTGGCGTAACGCGTCACGCCCATGTTGGCGCTCTGAACTAGACCGAAGGACAGCAGACCCGCCTGCCCGCTTCGGCGTGACAGGCCGGCGGACCAGAGGGCACGCAGCGGGAGGAAGCGGCCCAACAACATCAAAGAACCTACGCCGACGAGGGTCTGCGACAAGAACATCGACCAGAACAGGCCGGAGAGTCCGAGATCCATGTCCCAGGCTCCCAGACCCAGCAGTACCTGCAGAGTGGGTCCCGCCAACCCGAGCAGTAGTGGGTCCCAGCGCATCTGCAGGTGAGCTTTCCCTAGACCAACCGCTACGCGAGTCAGCATCTCAGGCACCATGCCGAAGCTGAGCAGAATGAGGCCTGTCCGGAGTCCATGGAGCTCAGGATAAATCGCAGCGCAGAAGGGGCCGGCCACGAACCACGCCAAGACAGCGAAGCCGAGCCCCAGTCCCAAGGAAGCGCGCAAGGCTGAGGCCGTCACATCCAGGAGCCCCGCCTCGTCACCGTCACCAGCGGCGGGCGCGGCGAAGATGGTGACGGCGTTCATGAATCCCGTACCGAGCGCGCTCCCAAAGAGATTCGCGATGAAGAAAGCGAGCAGGTACTGCCCGAAGAGTTCAGATCCGAAGAGCCGTGTGAGCACCAAGTACGAGAGAGGCAGGGCAGCCTTGGCGACCAGCCCCACAGCATTGACCCAGGCTCCGCGCCGAATCTCACGCGCGTAGTGCACACCACTCCACGAACTCGTCGAGCCCCTCCGCCAGCTCTATCCTCGGCCGCCAGCCGAGGGTCTTCTCTCCGGCTGACACCTCCAGCACGTAGCGCTCTGCCTCTCCCGCTCGTGTCTCCAGGGCTCCGAATTCCAGGAGCTGCTCGGCATTCTCTCCGACACGGTGGGCGAGCATCAGCAGCACGTCGCGCACTCTACGTTCTTCGCCCGAACCGGCGTTGAAGATGCCATCGACGCCTCGCTCGACACACGCCTGAATCAGCTCCACGACGTCGTGGACCGACACGAAGTCCCGTGTCTGGTGTCCATCTGTCGTCGGAAATCGCGCGCCCCTGGCGAGCGCTCGGAGCGCCGCCGGGATCAGCATGCGGCCGGTCTGGCGCGGACCGTAGACGACAGCTGGTCGCAGCAGCGCCCGCGGGACTCCCGAATGGGCGCACCACAGCGACACCGCACGCTCGCCAGCGAGCTTCGCCTTGGCATAGCTGGTCAGCGGCGCCGGAACATCGCTCTCGGAGAAGGGAACTCGACCCCGGCCGTACACCTCCCCCGAGCTGACATAGACCACATAGCGTGGTGCCAGGGCGACCAAGCTCCTCATCGCATCCTTCACGTGGGCTTGTCGGAGCAGCTCCTCATCGTCCTGCGCCGAAGCGCTGCCGCCGAGCCATACTAGGGCATCGAGGTCCCCCTCGATCCTCCCTGGACCCTCAGGGCCGAAGCGCTCTACAGCGTGTCCAGATGCCTCGAGCGTCTCGCAAAGATGGCCTCCAATGAAGCCTCTTCCTCCGGCAACCGCCACGCGCATGATGCGACTACCTCGCCGACCAATGACTGAAGAACTCGCGGTACCAGGCCACGGTCCGCCCGAGCCCCTCTTCCAGCCCGAAGCGCGGCCTCCACGACAAACGCTTCCGCGCCTTCTTGGAGGAGAGGTATTGGGCGACGATCTCGTGACTGCCTTGGCCCAGAATCTTGGGCTCCAGATCGCCGCGGCCCATCGCTTGCAGCACGCAGTCGACGATCTCGACCACGCTCTGTGGTCGCTCATCCGAGAAGTTGAACGCTTCACCCCGGACCTCGTCGCGATCCATCTGCTCCGCGAGATCGAGGTAGGCAGACACTGCGTCGCCTACATACACATAGTCGCGGATGAACTTCCCGTTCGAACGGATGATGGGGGCCTCATCCCGCAGGGCCCAGCGAATCGTTCCCGGAATGATCCGATTGAAGTTGAGGTCACCCGCGCCGAATAGGTTACCGCATCGAGTGACACAGACGGGAACTCCAAACGTTTCGAAATACGACCGCGAGATGAGATCCGTGCAGCTCTTGGAGCAGTCATAGGGGAATCTCCCGATCAGCGAAGCGTCTTCCAAATAGGGTAGGTCCGGCTGATCGCCATAGGCCTTGTCGCTCGAGGCCACGATTACGCGCCCGATGGTCTTGTCGTTCCGGCGACACGCCTCGAGCAGGTTGTAGGTGCCTCGAACATTGGTCTCCCAGGTCGAGAGCGGATTGCGATTCGCCGTGCCGACGATGGCCTGCGCGGCGAGGTGGATCACGGTCTCGATCCCATACTCATTCAGCGCGCGTTCGAGCAGCCCGTAGTCCTCGACTCGTCCGTGCACCACGACCACGTGCTCTCCGAGTCCCAAACGGCTGAAGAGGCTCTGCCCCACCTCGTCGCGCACGAGGCAGATGGGTGCGGCACCTCGAGCCAGGAGCTCCTGCACCATGTGGCTCCCCAGTAGGCCCGTCGCACCCGTGACGAACACCGGACGATCTGTCCAGAAGTCGGCATTCATACTCGTCATACCATGTCGTTCGTCATGACGCGATGCCGTATCCCAGTGGTCGCCAGTTACCATGTGCGCCACGGTGCGTCGCCACCGTTCCACGCAGACTCGAGAAGCGTTAGATCTCTAAATGTATCCATACATTGCCAGTAGCCGTCGTGAGAGAACATCTGTAACTCGCCATTGTCAGAAGCTGCTTCCAGCGGCTCCCGCTCGAGCACACAAGAGTCCTCGTCGCTTACATAGTCGAGGAACTCCCTGCGAAATACGAAGAACCCTCCGTTGATCCTGCCGCTCTCAACAGGTTTCTCGCTGAAGCGTGTGACGTTTGAGCCACTCACGCACAATTCGCCAAAGCGCCCGGCCGGATGCACGCCTGTGACTGTGGCTAGCTTGCCGTGTCTAAGGTGAAAGTCCAGCAGACGTGGGATATCGACATTCGAGAGGCCGTCGCCATAGGTCAGCATGAAGTTCTCTGATGTCAGGTATTGGGCTACCCGTTTCAAACGTGCGCCCGTCATAGCGTGCGAACCAGTGTCCACGCATGTCACGTTCCACTTCACGTCGAGTTCGCGATGATATTCGATGCTGTCTGGATCAGACAGGCGAAGCGTGAAGTCGTTCTCCAATGCTGCGAAATTTAAGAAGTATCGTTTGATACCATCGCCCATATAACCCAGGCAAAGAACAAAGTTATTGAAGCCGTGCCCCGAGTAGAATCTCATGATATGCCAGATGAGCGGTCTCCCAGCGACTTCGATCATTGGCTTCGGGCGACGCTCGGTCTGCTCGCGAAAACGCGTGCCCCGTCCTCCGCATAGGATCACCACAGGCGTGTCGCAAGCGTACGTCTGCGATGCCCTGGCGATGCGAGGGTCATTCTGAGGAATAGTCATGTATAGCTCGATGTGTGGTGTTCCACTGGTGCCCCGCTGGAACCAGCGTCTCCGAGGGGAGCAGCTCCTGGTAGATTTCGATCAAGGATCGCGTGTGCGCCTCCAGGCTGTACTCCGCCAGCATCTTCCGGCGACCGGCGGCCCCTAGCGCTCGTCGCATGTCGTCGTCGGCAGCCAGCGTGACCAGAGCGGAAGCGAGCTTGTCGAGGTCCCGCTCTGGAGTCAACAGCCCGGTGCTCCCATCAACCACCTGTTCGGGGATCCCAGCGTGCCGTGTCGCGACGATCGGGAGCCCGGCGGCTGCAGCTTCACAGATCACCGTGGGTGTACCCTCGCTGTCGCCGTTGTCTGCCGTTCGGCTAGGTACGAGCAGGATATTGGCTTGCGCCAGGAGTCCCGGGACGCAGGTCTTCGGGCTCGGCCACTCCACGGCCAGCTGGAGGTCTCGCGCCAATCGCTGCAGCCCCGAGCGCAACGGCCCCCGCGTGCCGAGCAGGACAACGCGGATCTTCGCCCCGCGCGCGCGCGCGATGGCGCATGCGCGAAGTCCGTCGTCGAATCCCTTTTTCTGAACCTCGCGTCCGATCATCAAGACAGTGGAGATCCGCGTCGATGGCCGTGGTGCAAGCATCGTGAAGCGATCGATGTCGATACCGAGGCGCACGATTCGGATCCTGCCTCCCGGGTAACCCTGCTCGAGAAGGCGGCGGCGCATATGTCTCGAGAGCACCAAGAAGCGGTCGCCTTCCGCCATCAGCGCTTCACGCCAGAGGGCGTAGGGAAGATACTGGGGCGCGAAGCGCATGGGCGATCCGGCAAGCGTGACGTCTCGACCATAGAAGCTCGTCACGAGCGGCAGCTTCCTTCGGCGGGCGATGCGCAGTCCATGAGCGCCCGTGTAGCCCATATGCGCGTGAACCAAGCTAACTCTCTGCGACCATGACCGTTCCCGCGCCGACCTGCCCGTCAGCCAGTAGGCCGCAGCTCCGAAGCATGCTCCGGGCGAGTCATTCAGCGCCGTGACGTTCGCATCGGGGAACTTTCGCGCGGACCTCCGGTTTAGGGCCAGCACATGCACTGGAATGCCAGCGGCGTCGAGCCCCCTGAGGGATGCGTAGATGAACGTCTCGCTCGGCGGCAGGAAATTGTGCCGCAGCCAGCCGATGGTCGGTGCTTCGTTCACAATGCCTCCAAGGCACAAAGGCTCAACCGTCCTCGTCTGACCTGACGATGACTTCTGGGCCAAGTGCTGACAGCCATGCGCTCTCCTCTCATTCAGACGGTGCGTGTCGGTCCGCGCGGGGCCCGAGGAAGAGGTGGCCCTTCGAGAGGCCGTGCGCCCAACGCACAGAGTCCTCGACGAAGGGGCCCAGCGCCCACGATGTCGCCATGTGGTCCAGCTGAGACTCGAGAAACTCATGAATGCCAGCAGCCCGGCAGGCCCAAGTGAGAGACATGCTCGAGGTGAGCGCTCCGGCTGCCAGGTGTACCGGACCGGATAGTTCGCGGGGCGTGATGGCCGTTCGTCCCGGACTGGCTTAGGGGCTTTCTCGCGGTCGGGTCGGCGATGACCCG
>JAADHO010000065.1 GCA_013151775.1 Deltaproteobacteria bacterium
GCTCCTCGGGCGGAGCTTCGGGGGGCGCGACCACGGGCCGGGGCCTATGAACTCGCCGTGGCGGAGGCGTCACGGGTTCGGGCTCCGGTTCGGGCGGGACCTCGGGTGTGGGCGTCGGGGGGGGCGCCGGAGTCGGAGCCGGGCTCAGGAACTCCAGATCCACCTCGTCGAGTGAGCTCTGCGCCCTCAGGCTGGCGAAGGTCGGCATGCACGAGAAGAGCAGGACATGCACCGCCAGGGCCACGCCCAGGCAGCCCGCGAGGATTGTGGACGACGCCTTGTTCGCGCCGTGGGGCCCGGCGGAGATCATGCTAGGGGCTGACTTCCCCCGGCCGGACGTTGATGGCGAACTTGGTCACGTGCTCGAGGCGCAGGAGGTCGATCACGTGCACCACCTTGCCGTGGGTCACGCTGCTCGCCGCTGCCAAGACCACCCGCAGGTTCTCGTCCTGCGCGCGCGCGGCCCGCACGCGCTGTCGCAGCTCGGCCTCGGTCACCGGATCGCGATCGAGGTAGAGCGAGCCGTCGGCCTCCACCGACACGGCCATGGTGGTCGGTGTGCCCTCTCCGGTGGCCGCGGTGGGCAGCTCCATGGGGATGGTCTTGGAGACGATGGCCGTGGCCGTGACCATCAGGATGATCAGCAGCACGAGCACCACGTCGACCAAGGGCGTGACGTTGATCTGGGTGATCAACTCCTCGTCGTCGCCTGACGCTCCGCCCGCCATCAGGCCTCCTCAGCGCCGCTCTGGGCGCGTCGCTCATTGAGCTCGGCGTGGGCGCGGATGTCGTGCCCGAGGGCGTCGGCCCAGCTCAGCCGTGACTTCACCGTGCGCATGAAGAGGTTGAAGGCGGCGACTGCCGGCAGGGCCACCAGCAGACCGATGGCCGTCGCCACCAGCGCCTCGCCCACCTCCGCCATCAGCCCGTTGGAGACCTGTCCGGCGCTCTGCTCCAAGCTGTGGAAGGCCCGGATGACGCCGATCACCGTGCCGAGCAGGCCCACGAAGGGCGCGTTGTTTCCGACGGTTCCGAGGAACGCCAGGTTCCTCTGCATGCGCTGCTGGGCGATGCTGCGCGCCGCGTCGATACGCTGTTCGACCACCTTCGCGCCGTCCTCCACCGACTCCAGCCCCGCGCGCACGATGCCCGCCTCGAAGGAGGGCGAGCTCTCGAGGCGCTTCAGCGCGCCCTCCACGTCCTGCTCCGCCAGCCGCTTGGTGAGGTCCTCGCGCAGCTTCGGCATGTCGTCACGGGTGTTGAAAAAGGCCCAGGCTCGCTCCAGGATGACCGCCAGGCCGATGATCGAGAGGCCCACCAGAAACCACATCACCCAACCCGCGCCCAGCATGGCGAAGGCTGTCAATCGTTCTTGGATGTCCATGCTAGGTTCGTACCGATTCGTAGGAGGGAGGTTCGCGATCTGACCCGGGGGGCCGACCACGCATTAGCGCATCACGGGGAAGAACGCATCTCTCCGCCGTTCATTCCCTTGGCTCGTCGCGGACCTCGCCGCGGCTCTCCCTCGGCTCTCGGCCCAACAGCTCCCGCAGCAGCACGGTGGCGTAGGCGCCCTTGGAGAGCGTGAAGCACAGCCGCGTCCCCTCGTCCGTTTGCTCGACGCTTGCGTCCAGCGGCCGCACGCGCATCACCCGACGCGACCCACGCCCTGCTGCCCCGAAGCGCGCGAACGTGTCCTTGGTGATACCTGCTCCTTCGAGGACACGCTCCTCCCTCGCTCTAGCGTCGCCTTCGGGCCAGCGCATGCGCTCCCCGAAGATGGGCCCGGTGGGGCTGATCTCGAGGCGCAGCACCCGCTCCGAGTCGAGGGCCGGATCGTCCGACACGAAGACGCCATGGGTCTCCTCCTTGCGCATCACATCTCCCTCGACGGCGGCCTCGAAGAGTCCGTCGGTCAGGCGCTCGGACAGTACGGCGTTGAAGAGCGCGGACTGCAGGCTCGAGACCTGCAGCTTGCGCAAGAAGCGCTGACGTGGGGCCTTGCCTCCCTCGAGCAGCCAGCGGGCGGCGCGCGCCAAGTTACCGCTGTTCTTGCCGAAGCGTTGCGCGCCGAAGTAGTTGGGGAAGCCGCGCTCCGCCAGCTCGCGCAGGCGTGGGCCGAGGGCCTCGGCGAGCCCCTCGGAGGTGTCGCTGAGGAGCAGCTCGAAGCGGTTGCCTCGGAGATGGCCCGTTCTGAGCTTCTGCTCGTGGGGGATGGCCTCGAGCACACGGATGCCCTCCAACTCCAAGCTAGAGGCGGCCTCCGCCGTGGCCTTGGGGAAGCTCGCCCATTGGGTGGTGACGGCGCGTCGATCCTTCATGCCCGCGTAGCCCACGCCGTGGTTGTCGATGCCTAGCCCGCGGGCGATGGCGCGTACGGCGTCCGAGGTGTTCAGGCCCGTCTTTTCGAAGTGAACGAAGAGGTGCTCCCCTTGGCCGCTGGGCGCGTAGGCGGGCAGCTCCTCGACGCGAAAATGCTCCGGTCGGGCTCGCAGCGTGGCGTGCAGCTCTTGCCCGCTCGGCAGCAGACGGGGGAGGCGCTCGACGTTGGCGGCGCTGGCGATGAATTCTGTATGCATCATTTCGCTCGTTGCAGGGTATACATGGAGTGTGGCGCATGTGCTGCCGCGGGATGCGTGTTTGGGCGAAGATCGCAAGGAGAGAATCCAGCGTGAGGCATCCCGGCTGCTGAAGGCCGGGGTCGCGGGCCGCGTATTCCCCGGGGGCAGCGTCGCCATCGCCTACCGCAGGCGCGGTCGTTGGGTGCAGGTGCTCGCCGCGGGTGGTCATCTGAGCCGCGGTGGCGCCCCCGTCAGCCCCGAGAGCCTCTACGACCTGGGCGCCCTCACGCGTCCCTTCGTGGCCGTACTCACCTCTCGCCTCTTCCATCGAGGGAGGCTCTCCGCCGATACGCAGCTGCGAGATGTGGTCTCGGATCTGAGGGGCGGGCCGGCCGCCTCCGTGTGCCTCGGTCCTCTCTTGGAGGCTCGCGGGGGCATCGACGCCTGGGGCGGCCTCTACCTGGACGTGCCCCACGCCCACGGCAGCCCGGCGGCGCGGCGCTGGCTCTCGGCCGAGGCGGGCAGGCGCTACGAGGCCCGACTCGCCGGCCGCGAGCTTCACGGCGATCTGGGCTATTTGCTCCTGGGCGAGGCCATCGTGCGCGCCACGGGCGAGCCCTTGGACGCGCTCTTGGGTCGAGAGGTGCTGTCCACGATCGGAGTCGAGGACGAGGTCTTCTATCTGGCCGCGCTGTCCCACGCGGAGCACGAGGCGTTGCTGCCTCGGGTGGCGCCCACGGAGCGCTGTCAGTGGCGTGGACGCGTGCTCTGCGGCGAGGTTCACGACGAGAACTGCGCAGCCTTCGGCGGTGTAGCGGGGCACGCGGGGCTCTTCGGCACAGCTCGCGGGGTAGCGGCCTTGGGCTGCGCGCTGCTGGACGTGCGCTCCAAGCGACGCGCCGCCCTCGGAGATCTGCCCTTGGGCGTGGATCCGGCCTCGGGCCTGCCCTTGGGGTTCAGCCGCGCGATCGCCGCAGGTCAGCGCGGCCGGCGCTTGGGGGACGCCTTCGGGGAGCTTGGGTCGGTCGGAACCAGCATCTGCTGCGACGAGACCCGCGGCATGGTGGTCGTGCTGTTGACGAATCGCATCCACCCGAGCCGCGCGAACGAGAAGATCTTGGGTTTCCGCCCCGCCTTTCACGACGCCATCGCGGCGGCCTACGACGGCTGAGGAGTCGTCTCTGCGTCATGCCCCGGGTCGCTTCGGCCGCGCGAGAGGACGATCCCCGCGCAGGCGCTCGAGCAGCCGTGAGCGGGTCTGGAGGCTGGCCGCGTTGCGCGCGGCGCGGGCCATGGCGCGGGGGTCGCCGAGCAGCACCACCAGGCGCTTGCCGCGGGTCACGGCCGTGTAGAGCAGGGCGCGCGTGAGCAGCATGTGGTGCGCGCCGTGGAGCACGATCACCACGGCGGGGAATTCACTGCCCTGCACCTTGTGCACGGTGGAGGCGTAGGCGAGGGAGAGGGCGCCGAGGGCGTCTCCGAAGAAGCGCACCTCGCGTCCGTCGAAGCGCACGTAGGTGGTCGCGCCTTCGAAGCGCACGACCTCGCCCACGTCGCCGTTGAAGACCTCGCGCTCGTAGTCGTTGCGCAGCTGCATCACCTTGTCACCGACGCGGATGCCGCGCGTACCCTCGGCGCCCTTCGGATTGAGCTCGGCCTGGAGCAGCTCGTTCAAGGCCGAGGTCCCAAGCTTTCCGCGTCGCATGGGAGACAGCACCTGTACGTCGCGTCGGATCTCGAGCCCGTAGGCGTCGCGCATGCGCGCGAGCAGGCGCAGCAGCTTCTGCTGAATCTCGTCTGGATCGGTCGCCTCGATCACGAAGAGGTCGCCGTTCGACTGCTCACCCCTGGGGGTGGGCGTAGGCATGTGGCCGTGGAGGATGGCGTGGGCGCCTCGCACGATGGCGCTCTGCTCGGCTTGGCGGAAGACCTGGGTCAGGCGCACGGTCTCGCCGACGCCCGATCCCAGCGCGTCGCGCAGAACCTGCCCAGGCCCCACGGGCGGCAGCTGGTCGCGGTCCCCCACCAGCACCAGGCGTGCCTCGGGCGCGACGGCCTCCACCAGGCTCTGGGCGAGTCGCAGGTCGAGCATGGAGGCCTCGTCGACCAACACCACGTCCGCGGGGATCGGATCCTCTGGGCCGCGCCGGAAGCCCCCCGTCGCCGGGGTCCACTCGAGCAGGCGGTGGATCGTCTTGGCCTCCCGGCCGGTGGCCTCGCTGAGGCGCTTGGCGGCTCGGCCCGTGGGCGCGCATAGGGCGACGCGCCGACCGGCGGACTCCTGCGCCGCGACCAGCGCGCCCACGGTGGTCGTCTTGCCCGTGCCGGGCCCGCCCGTGAGCAGCAGCAGCCCACGCTCGAGGGACGCGCTCACTGCCAG
>JAADHO010000089.1 GCA_013151775.1 Deltaproteobacteria bacterium
TTCTTCCCGGTGCTACGCTGTGCGAACGAGACCCTCGGCTGCGAGCCCGGCGACGAGGACGCTCAAGCGCAGTACCTCACGGGTGAGAACATCCGCGGCTACTTCTCTCGACTCGGCAACACCGAGCATGCCACCGCCATTGCGCCCTCCGGTCGCGACGGCTTCACCACGGACGATCCTTCGCGTCCGTTCATCCCAGTCGACCTCGGCGGTGCATTCCGGGATCGCATGATGCAGGCGCTGCCTCGCATCGAGGCTCTTCGCGGTCGTGACGGACGACTCAACACCATGTCGGATCGCATGCAGCGTCTCGCAGGCACCCACTTCGAGACCGATCTGCTCGACGCCATGGGCACCCAGGGCCGCGAGATGCTCCAGGCGGCATACCGTCCTCAGGACGGTCTCACGACCGCCCCGGCGGGCGTCGACCTGAACAGCAACACAGTGCTCAACCAGGTCTCACCTTTCCGGAACAGCGGTCTGCTCAACGTCGCCCGGCGCGATCGCGAGCGTGAAGACACCTTGGCCCGCCTGAACATGTACCCGACAGCCGACTCCCAGGCCCTCTACCGGTCGCGCTATTGGGAGTATTGGGCCGAGGCCTTCCGCGGCGTCCCGCTGCCCGAGGCGTCGATCCGGACGCAGCAGCTCTACCTGCGCATGGTGATGGACCACGAGATGGGCCACAGCGTCGGTCTCCGGCACAACTTCGCCGGGTCCTACGACCGCGACAACTACGGCGACGGCTACTTCAACGCCGTGATCGGTGACCCGGCCGATCCGAGCGACGACCTCGCCTTGCCCGACGTGACGTCCTTCGATGACCCCGCGAACGGCGGAAACGGTGACAGTACGGTCGGTGCTCAAGAGCGTGGTCGCTACCGCGCCGAGCTTCGGCGTGTGCGCAACGCTCGCGCCGCTCTCGGCACCTCGAACTACATGACCGGGTCCACGATGGACTACAACGGAGACACCTCCGACGCCCACGGTCTCGGTCGCTACGACCGCGCCGCTGTCCTCTGGAGCTATTTCGACCTCAAGGAGGCCTACACCGGAGATCCCCGCTACAGCGCCAGCGGTACCCTCTCCAACTTGGAGCAGCCAAACCTCGTGGGACGCACCCTGCTGCACGACTACCGCGGCGGTGACAGTTGCACGCAAGACGCTCAATGCCCCTACGCACAGGGTTCCGAGTCGCTGTCCGCAGGCCAAGGCGTGTTCCAGCGCTGCGTACGCAACCCGCGCAATGTACGCCTGCCCGTGCCCTGTGACGGCGCGCAAAACTGCATCTGCTCGACCTTCGACGAGGACTTCAAGGACTACTTGGTCACTGGCGTCGGGCCTTACAACAACGATGTGGATGGAGACGGAAACGTCGACAACTATCCCGTCAGCTATCTGTTCTGCGGAGACGAGCGCACCAACGACATCTCGTGGTGCAACCGCTTCGACGCGGGTGAGTCCTTCCAGGAGCAGATCGACCACTATCGCCGCCGCTGGGAAGAGGGCTATCCGTCGGCCTACTACCGTCGCTTCCGGCGCGGTGGTGCACGGGGTGGTTCGTCCATCGGTTCGATCATCGACGCCGCCAAGATCTACCAGCACCTCTACTTCCGTTATTTCTACGAGCCAGGCTTCACAGCTCAGGCAGGGCCCCTAGGCTTCAACGACCAATACATGGCCTCTATCGACGCCATGAACTGGTTCACCGAGCTCGTGAACCTGCCCGACGAGGGCTCGTACCGGCTCGATGCTCGAAGCAACACCTACGTCCACATGGGCGAAGACATGAACATGGCTGGCGCGGACTTCAGCCTCGCGCCTGGTCAGGGCTTCGGCATGTGGACGAAGTATCAGGACGGATACTTCGGATTCTATCGGCCCGAGCGCGCGGGTGTCTTCTTCGACAAGTTCTTCGCGATCTATGCCCTCGCTATTCGCGACTGGAACCTGTCGTTCAGTCTGGACGAGCGCTTCTTCATCAACTTCTACGATCTCTTCCCCGTAGAGATGACGGAGTTCTTCGGCGGGCTCGCGCTCGACAACCCGAGCTGGTTTGCGCCTCGTGTCGTGATGGACGGGAGCACCCCGCACATCATCAACACGACGTGGAACCGCGGTACGTGCATCGTCGGCGGCAAGCGTCTCCCCTGCCTCGACTCCCAGCCTGTGGAGTACCCACAGCCGGCTCTGCGCGGCACGAGCAACACGGTGCTGCGCTCCTGGGCGACCATTCTGGCGTTGGCCCAGTTCCCCGTCTACTACGACACCTCCTTCGAGCAGCGCCTGATCATCTATCGCCTCGACAGCGGTGCAGGCTTCAGCATTCCTGCAACCCAGGCTGACGGGACCCAGACCTGCGCTTACGGCGACCTTCGGGTCAACCCGACGGATCTCCTCGTCAGCGACGGAAATCCTGGCTGCACCACCGAGGAAGATGCAGACTACGTGGTCTACCAGTCGCCTCGCTTCCACACTCCCTATGTGGCGAACAAGGTCCGCTCGCGTACGGACTACAACCTCGAGGTGGAGCAGCTTGGATTCCAGCTGCTTGCCCAGCTCTACAACATGCGTGAGGAGATCGCCGGCATGGCTCCAGGTCAGGAGCGTGACGATCTCGACCTACGCCATCAGCAGCATGAGTCCTTCCTCGAGTACCTGATCGATCTTCAGGCGCAGTACGGTATCTCGAACACCTTCTTCTGAGACACCACTGAAACGAACGGCAGCCCAGGCTCTTGGAGTCTGGGCTGTTGTCGTTGTGGGGGTGCTGGTATCTGAGCCTATGTCTGCGCAGTGACGCTACTCGGCGATGGCGAACTCGGGGCAGACGGTGAAGCTCGCGAGGCAGGGGAAGCGTAGCCCACGCAGGGCGTCGCGGACGCAGGCCACCACGTCGGGCGCCGCCCCTCCGCGGCTGCGCACGTCGCGGACCCGCCCGCGGTCGTCGAGCACGATCTCAACTGAGGCGCTGCCATAGCCGAGGCAGCTCTCCGCCGCCGTCGACATGCGACTCATGTCCGCTTGCGCGTTACCCTCTACTCGCTCGGAGCCGGCGGCGCAGACCAAGTTGGCGTCGCTGATCGCTTGTTTCACGTCGGCGGCGATGCGCTCCCCGCGCGCCACTGAGTCCGAGTCGCTGTAGCAGATGTTCCAAGACGCGCTCCCGCCATACGTGCCCGGGGAGTAGGATACGCTGGGCTCCGCACCCGGCGAGGCGATGGAGACCTGGCCGCTGAAGCAGGCGTCGGCATGGGCGGCCACGACAGCCGCCTCGCCCATCTCCTCTCGCTGGCGTGCGTCCGTGCACACGACGGAGGCGTCACGCCGGCTCGCGTCACGTCGGCTCGCGTCCACAGCGCCATCACGCGTGGAGTCGAGACCATGGCTCTGATAGCAACCGCTAGCGCTCATCATCACGAATGAGATGGCAGAGGCCGCTGCGCCCCGCACCGGTGCGAAGCGCTGGAGCTTGGTGTTCTTAGAGCGGAGCAACCTGGACTCCACCACGCTCACGTCCTCTCCGAGGGCGTCTGCACGTTGGCGCAGTTCATGGGCGAGCTCGCGCGCCTCGGCGAAGCCACCGCCCGATAGGGCGAGCTCGAGCCCACGTCGGTAGCCATCGGCGTAGAGTCGGTTTACGGCGCGCCTCACGCGCTCGAGTCGACGCTCACTCCCTTGGTCCACCCGCTCCGGGTGCAGCCTTCGCGCCAAGCCCAAGGCGAGGTGGGTGTCGTGCGTGCGGTAGGCGAGGCTGTAGCTGTAGAAGGCCTCGCCGCGCAGCCGCGTGAAGATCTCTGCGAAGCGCTCCATGCGCGCGTCCTCGTAGCTGTAGCCATAGCGGAATGCGTTTCCCACGAGCCGGCCCGCGGCGGCCATCTCGTCGTGCAAGCGCGTGCCGTGGTAGACCATCATGCGCGTCGCCTCGAAGACTCCTGCCGGCAAGCGTTCGAGCAGCTCCACCCCGGCACGAATGGTCTCGGGCGTCGAATAGGGGTGCACGAGCATCAGGTTCGAGACGGTGGCTACGCCTAGCTCGCCGAGTGTGCGCACGATCTCGAGCTCGGCCTCTCCCGGTGGACGTCGCGCGAAGCGATGGGCCTCCTCCGTGGTCGCGAGTTCGAGGCCGACGAAGCAGCGCACGAGGCCTGCGTCCCGGAAGGCCTCACACACCGCCGGCGTCAGGCGATCGGCGCGCAGCATGGCGCCGATGCCGAAGGCACCGAGCCCGCGATCGGTCAGGGCGGCGCTGAATTCCCCAAGCCAGTCGATGGCCGCCTGCTCCTCGTAGGGCAGCAGGTGTTCGTCGACGAAGTAGAAGTAGCGGACGTCGCGCTCGTGCCAGAGCGTCGCCATCTCGTCCGCGAGGGAATCCATCGCGCGCCGGCGCACGCCTCCTACGCCCACATTCCGCAGCACGCCGAGGGAGTGCTGACCGCGCTTGCCCTCCTCGAGCTCGGCGTTCTGAAGTGCCGCCGGGCTGCAGTAGAAGCAGCGCCCTTTACAGCCCCGCGAAGCCATGATGTGACACGCCCGATGGCCAAGCAACTCGGGGAGCTCGTCGCGTCTCGGCACCAGACGCATGGGCGCCGTGTCCAGGACGGACGCGGGCCTGCCGTCTCCGGCTCGAGTCGTCACGCCAGGCACGTCGGCCACGTCGAGCTGCGACGCGAGGCGTTGCGCCAGCTGCACGATGGGCACCTCACCCGCGTGGCGCACGACGCTGTCGAGCCAGCCGTAGCGCTCGAGCAGCCAGCCTCGCGCCAACGTCGCGAACTGACCTCCGGCGGTGATATGCCCCTCGAAGCCCCGCTTGCGCAGCAGCTCCCCGAGGGCGAGGGGCCACAAGGCGGAGCCTCCGTCTGCCAAGGAGAGGCCGAGCACACTCGGCGGGTTCTCGGTCAAGGCCGCGGCCGCGCGCTCGAGCTCAGCCACGTCGTTGATGTAGTGCGTGACGCTCGCGATGCCCACCTCGTCGAGGGCTGCGCGCAGGTAGGCGAGGCCGAGGTTTTCGTTGTACGCGAGCCGCCGACCGACCAGCGCAACGGAAAAATCGTGGAGCATCATGTCCCCCATGTCAGCGTGAGCAGAAGAGCGCCGGTTGACGTCGCTCAATCGCCCCGTGGGGTCTTCAGAGGGTCATGGTTGACGTGGCAGGGCGTGAACGGCAGATTCACACCCCTTGGATGGGCGCAGCATGTTGCAAGCCGGATTCAGGCGTTGGGCGCGGCGCGGTGTGCGCGTGCCCGGGGACGTCCTGCTCGCGTCTACTCGAGGGCGTGTCCTGCGGGAGCTGCAGGAGCGTCATCGAGCCGAGGCGACGCGCATCGGCGCGCGACTGAGGGCGGGCGAGCCCGCAGCTCGAGAGGAGCTGGCTTCACTCGCCACGCGGGCGCTCATGGAGCTGCGGCGAGGCGTGGCGAGCGCGAACCTGCTCTCGCGTCTCTTCTCCACGGTGGACCGGCGATGGCTCGCACCTGGGGCCATCGAATTGATGGATATGCCCGAGCTCGACGAGACGCGGCGGACGCGCATCATCGAGGCGCTCGATCGTTGGAATGTGCTCAGCGGCAGCTACGACCTCTTCCTCGATGAGCTGCGCCCGCTGCTGCGCCCGGACGGTCCGACGCGTATCCTCGACCTGGCCTCGGGTCACGCGGGCTTCGCACTGCACTTGTCGCGAGTCGCGCGCAGCGAAGGCCTCGATCTGCGGGTCACGGCTACGGATCGCTCCGCCACATACCTCGAGGTTGGCCGCGCCCGCGCAGCCGCCGAGGGGCTCTGCCTCGAGCTGCGCGTGCAGGACGCCCTCGACCTCAGCAACCTCGAGCCCGGCGAATTCGACATCATCACCTGCACGCAGGCCCTTCATCACTTTCCCGCTGGACTCGTGGCCGTGATGTTCGAGACGGCGGTGCGCGCGGCCGGACGTGGCGTGGTCTTCATTGACGGTTCACGCAGCGCCATGCACGCCGCCACCATGACGGCAGTGGGTCACCTCTGGTTCCGGCAGCCAGACTTCACACATGACAGCGTCGTCTCTCTGCGGCGCTTCTTCTATCCGGAAGAGCTAGAACTCTTGGCCCACCTCGGCGACTGGGGCGACGGCGTGGAAGCGCGTTGGATGCCTCCGAATCACTGCCTCCTGCGCCTCGACCGTAGCCGCTGACTCGAGCGCCAGAGGTCGGCATGCGCTGTGCGCCAGGGTCTCAGGGGGCTACGCAGGCGGCGAAGCTCGTGCAATCGGTCGCGGCCAACACGCAGCTCACGGTGGCGGCGTCGGTGCCCGTGTTGCAGTCGGTCAGGCAGGCCGTCATGTCGGGCGCGCCCGTGGGGCAGATGGAGATCGCGTGCGCACACAGGGCGTCGCAGTCGGCGGTGGAGCCGCTGTCCGTGGCCGTGCTGCTGTCCGTGGCCGTGCTGCTATCCGTGGCCGTGCTGCTGTCCGTGGCCGTGCTGCTATCCGTGGCCATGCTGCTATCCGTGGCCGTGCTGCCGTCCATCGGGGTGGAGGAGTCGTCGCCGCAACCGCTGAAGCAGAGGGCGAAGACCAAGGGGAGGCTGGCTAGATATTTCATGGATGAACTCGTGATGTTGAAGGTAGACGCTGCTCGCCTCGCCGGCGGCTGAAGCAAATGACTCCGGCTGAGCGGGAGCGATCCGGCAGTATCGTGAAGAATCCATCGCGCGCAAGCGGACGAGTCGAAGCTGAAGCGCAGCCCCGCGACGGACGCTTCAAGAAGACCGATCGACGTGCTCGCCTTGTTCGGGCGGTCCGGAAGTGTGATACTGCCGCGGTGAGTTGGCGGAAGTGTGCGCGGGATGAGCACGCCATAGAGGTCCGATGCGGCGGGACTTCGCAGAGGCAAATAGGTGTGCATCGTGGAGCACATCGTCATGCTCGCGCGGATTCACGACTCTGGCGAATTGCACTCTAGGAGAGATGACATGAAGAGGACGAAATGAAGCGATGGTCAGCCCTCTGGGCGCCGACGTTGTTCCTGCTTGCGGCCTTCGGCTGCGTTGGCGGCGGCGGCACTCCCTTTACGCCACCCGACCGCGTCCCCGTGACGATACCGCCGGAGCCCGATCTCTCTCAGCTGCCCCTCAACGCCGAGGGTAACCCTGTCGTTGTTCAGACGGATCAGGTGGAGATCGCTATCGACACGAGCCAGCGAGGTCCCACCAACGCCCTCGCCGCGTGCATGGCGGTCATCGAGCAATGCTGGGTGGACCAGAGGCGCTCGTCCGTGAATCGCATCGAGGTCATGGATCTGTGCGAGCGCTCGGCTCCGACCTGCGCCACGGACGAACCGTGGAACGAGACGGCTTGCTGTCCGGCTGCGTGCTGGCAGCGCTACGAGGCCGCGCGCTTCGCGGACCAGGATCCCACGGCGATCGAGGATGAAATCTACTTTGGCAGTGACCCCTGCATTCCAGGACTCGGCGCGGCCGTCGGAGGTACCCCATGAACACACGTAACAAAGCCGGCCTCGTCGCAGTGGCCTTGATCACGAGCGTGTGGGCCCAGCCTCACGTGCGTGCCTACGACTCCCTGTGTCGCGTGCCCAGCACGCCCACGTCCTCGACCGTCGCGGGCTTGGGGTTGGGAGCCGGGAACGAGGACAACTGTCCCCCCGGACCGGCCGCCGCACAGGCACGTTTTCGCATACAGCAGCAGGCCGCAGGTTCTGCGCCGGCGTTGGACGAGCATCGCCAGATCCTCGAGGACGCCATGAGGGCGGCCGGGCTGCCAGCAGCGGCCTTGGCCACGATTGAGCTCCCGGTGTACACCAGCTCCGATGACGTAGTCAGCGTGACCCACTGGTTCCGTGCTGATGAGACGGTTCCCTCCGTCATGCCCGTCACGGTGGACACTGCGACCCGCGTGCGGACGCGGCGCTACACGGTGGACGAGCTGGCTCAGCTGCCGGACTTCTCCTATTCGCTCTGGGATTGGGCGGGGGGCAACGAGACCTGCCCGCTGGGCAACGGCGCCGATCCCATCGCCTGCCACACCTTCACCACACACACGGGCGCGGTCAATTCGAACCACTTCGTGCCCCAGGCGGATCACTTCTACGATCGACTGCATCTGATGGCGCTGGCGCGAGCCGCCAAGTGCGCGGACATGCACGGGCGCATCGGCGCCGCCCACGCTCGGGAGTTCGAGGACTACATCAAGCAGTGCGAGTACGAGGCCTTGACCATCGAAGCCGAAGCTCAGCACTTTCTCCAGGACGCTTGGAGCGCCGGGCATATGTGGGAGCGTTGGGGCTCCACGGATCTCGAGGATTTTCCGACGTTCGACTTCTCCTACGCTCTACCTCCCGAAGACCAAAAGCTGATCATCGCGGACACGGTCGCGGCCATGTCGGGCTTGATTCACGGCGCAGAAGCTCTTGCGGGCACCTGTGATCGCATGTGCTGCCCGGATGGCAACACACGCTTCATCCTTGGTGGTGGTTCGTCCGAGCCCATGGCCGGAGACATCCACCTCCGCGCCACCGACGGTATCCCGGGCGTGCTCGACGGCTCCGACTACGCCGTCCAGGCCGACCACCTGACACGCTGCACAGCCTCTAGCGTGCGCGCGGTCTACATGGCGCTGAGCCCCGCGGGCATGGATCCCATGCTCGGCGCCGCCAGCGCTCCTTCCTATACCGCAATCCCGGCCGACCAAGTGGCCGCCTTCTGTCACGGTGGCCGAGCCACGAACAAGGCCATGCTCGACGCCATGGGCATCGACTTCAGCGCCTTCGGATCCCGCTTTCAGGTGAGCTTCGAGGGTGCCGTACGTGTCGGACGCTATCTGGTGCGTACGGCGACCCGCGGGGGCAGCGTGCTGCTGCCGGACACGGGCATCGACAGGATGTCGCGAGACCTCGTGCGCATCTATCACGCGGCCAAGGCGTCCGCTCTGGATGACCCGAATGGCACCAACATCGCCGCGCTTCGCGACGCTGCCAATCAGCCGTTGCTGTTGCTCGGCGTGAGCCCCAACAGCGCCTACCCCCGCGCAGATCACACCGCCGGATACGAAGATCCACCCCTGCCCTGGGCCGAGGGCGGGGACCCGAAGGCGGCCGTCTTGGCGCGCGCGTACAACATGGCGCACGCGTCGGAGTGGTGCAGCACGATGACCGCCGAGATGCTCGATAGCCTGCGCTCTCGCGCTGTGCGGGCTCGCTCGCGGGAGTCTTTGTGTGACCGGCTTCCGGGGCCAGGCCGCGAGGGCTGTGACGAGCTCAGAATCTGCGTGGCCTTCGCCGTGCGGCATCTTCGCACGGGCAGCGACGCATGCGATCCTGGACAGCAGCCCATCTGCAACTACTTGAAGCCAGAATCTGCGTTCATCTATCAGTCGGTCTCCGGCACGAGCCCCACGTCCGCGCAGCTGATGACGGCTGCCAAGGACTGGTGCTTGCGCCCCATGAGCGACACCGCGGCCACGGCTAGCACAGAGATGTGCACCGCGGATCCATGCGCCGATCAGACCGCCTGCGACAGCTGCAACGCCACGTTGGGCTGTGGTTGGTGCGGTGGCACCGGCGAGTGCATGTCGGTGAGTCGGAGTGACTCCTGCTCCACGGGCTTCGACTCCTCGTCCTCTGCCTGCGTCGACTGCAGCGGGTTCACGGACTGTGTCTCCTGCGCCGACCGAGGCTTCTGTGGCTGGTGTCCGGGCATGGGCTGCCTCAATGACGCGGCTAGCGGAAATGGCGCGACCTGCACGGGCGGCGGCTACATCTCCCCCACCGGCGCCGCCTGTGGCGGCTGACAGCTAGGACGCTGTGAATCGCGTGGCGGCGGTCCCTTCAGGGGCCGCCGTCGACGCGTGGCAGCACATCCCGATTCTAGAGCGGAGCTCCAGGCCGGCAGGGTCAACCCTTGGCGAGTCGCGCGCACACGCTCTCGGGCACCTTCACGAGCTTCGTCGTGCCGTCCACGCAGACCATCTCCACGCGACCTTCCACGAGCAGCTCCTCGTCGCGGTAGACGTCCTGCGCGAAGATCAGACGATACTCACTCTCGCTCGTCACACGCGTGCGGATCTCGATGTTGTCGCCAAAGACCGCGCCACGCTTGAAGGTCATGCCCGCCTTGTAGACCACGAAGCCCACGCCCTCCTCGTTCAGCAGTCGCACGAGTTCGTCCACACCGAGCAGGTGCTCCCGCGCGCGCTCGAAGTACTTCAGGTAGTTCGGGTGATAGACGAGACCCGAGTGGTCCGTGTCCTCGTAGTAGATCTGAACTCGATGGCGGTAGACGTCGGTCATGGCGGCGCACGCTAGTACACTCGCTGGTGAAATCGATGCGACTTTTCCCCAAGCCGTGACGCTGCGTCATCTCGAGCTTTACGCCCACTCTCGCGTCGCTACCATCGCCGGCATGGGTTCATCCGACCAGGCAGAGGACGCGCGCGCGCTAGAACTCGAGTCACTGGTGAAGCAGCTGCGCTATCACGAGCTGGCCTATCGGGCGGGCGCGCCGGAGATCACGGACGCCGCCTTCGACGATCTCTTCGATCGCTACCGAGAGCTAGCGGACGCGCTCGGCGTGTCGGCGGACGCGCGCCTCGACGCGAAACCGGGCGCGGATCACACGGAGGGCTTCGCCCAGGTGGAGCACCGCGTGCCGATGCTCAGCTTGGAGAAGGTCACGCCCAATCGCCGCGACAGTCACGGCGAGGCCGTGTCCTTGGGAGAGCAGCTCGAGACCTGGTACGAGCGCCGCCGGAAGGATCTGAGCATCGACGAGGGTGCGCCTCTGCCGCTGCTCGTAGAACCGAAAATAGATGGCATCTCCGTCTCTCTGCTCTACGTGTCGGGGCAGCTCGAGCGCGCCGTGACGCGTGGAGATGGGCGCCGTGGTGACGACATCACGCGCCAGGTGCGTCAGGCGCACGCCGTGCCCGAGGAGCTGCGCGGCGTCAGCGGAGCGCTCGAAGTGCGCGGCGAACTCTACTGGCCACACCACGCCTTCGAGGCCCACAACGCCAAGCTGAAGGCGGCGGGTGAGAAGCCGCTCGTGAACCCGCGCAATGGCTGCTCCGGCATGATGAAGCGCAAGCATCCCGCTGGGCTCGAGGACGTGGGCATCCGCAGCTTTCTGTATCAGATCCCCTGGTCCGAGGGCCTCACACTGCCGGACACGCAGCACGCGGTGATCGCCTGGCTCGCTGATGCGGGTGCGCCCGTGTATCTCGACGCGCTCCATCTCGCCAGCGACGCCGAGGACGCTCTGAAGCATTGCGAGGGCTTCGACGCGCGTCGTGAGGCCCTCGGCTACGACATCGACGGCATGGTGATCAAGCTCGACGAGCTGCGCTGGTACGATCGCCTCGAGGGCACGGGGCATCACCCCCATTGGGCCATCGCCTACAAGTTCCCTCCTGAACGAAAGGCCACAAAGCTGCTCAGCATCGCCGTGCAGGTTGGCAAGAGCGGAAAGCTCACGCCCGTCGCCGAGCTCGAGCCCGTCTTCGTCGCGGGCACGACCGTCTCGCGCGCGTCGCTGCACAATTTCGTCGAGCTCGAGCGCAAGGACGTACGCGTGGGTGACACGGTCTTCGTGGAGAAGGCGGGCGAGATCATCCCGCAGGTGGTGGGCATCGACACGACTCGGCCGCGCGGCCTAGAGCCCTTCCCGCGACCGACCGAGTGTCCGACGTGCAGCGCGCCCGTGCTGAGCGAAGAGATCTTCATCTACTGTCCCAACCCTGCGTGCCCGGACCAGATCCGCGAACGCCTCGAGCACTTCGCCAGCCGCGGCGCCATGGACATCGACGGACTCGGTGAGTCGTTGGTCGGGCTGCTCGTCGCCGAGCGCGAGCTGACATCACCAGAGCAGCTCTTCCGGCTGCGCCTCGAGGACTTGGCGGGCCTCGAACGCATGGGCGAGCGCAGCGCGAAGAACCTGCTCGACGCCCTCGAGCGTGCGAAGACCCGCGGCCTCGAGCGCGTGCTGATCGGGCTCGCTGTTCACCACCTCGGGACGACCATGGCCGAGGAGCTCGGGAGGCATTTTCAGAACGCCCAGAGGTTGCTCGAGTTCGCGGCACGCTACGTGGCGGGTGACGAGGCTGCCATCGCCGAGGTCGCGCCGGCCAAGGGCAGCGGCGTGATCGAGGGCATGGCCAAGAAGACGGCCGACAGCATCTTCGAGGAGCTGAACAGCGAGGCCATGCGTCGCGTCTTGCGCGAGCTCGCCGAGGCGGGCGTCTCCCTCGTGTCGACGCAGACCGACGCTCTCGAGCCGTGGAAGGCGTCGCGGGCAAGAGTTTCGTGCTCACGGGCACATTGCCCAACATGAAGCGCAGCGAGGCGGGCGCGAAGATCAAGGCCGCGGGCGGCAAGGTGTCTGGCTCGGTCAGCAAGAAGACGGACTACGTCGTCGCCGGCGCCGAGGCGGGCAGCAAGCTAGCCAAGGCGGAAAAGCTCGGAGTGACCGTGATCGACGAAGCAGCGCTGCTCGCGATGTTGGGGGAGTGAAGCTCCGAGCCACGTTCGCGGAGCTCTTGGTTTGCGCCGGCGCTCTCGCGCCGACCAGCGCCTGTATCACCTGCAAGTAGTTCGGCTGTGGCTCCATCAGCTCGGGCTCGGCGGCGCCCTCCCGCTTGCCGGCGCTCGCGGATAGGAGTACCAGCCAATGTATGTATCGCGTCGCCTTGATCCCGCTGTTGAGCCTCGCCGCGGCCTGTGGCCCCTCCGATCGCAGTCGCAGACCCGTCCCATCCGACGCCGGCACGGACACGTCCGTGTCTGACATGGACAGCGGTCTGGACGTGGACGGCGGTCTGGACATGGACGCAGCCTCAGCAGACGCAGGACCACGTCTGGACGACGTGCTGATCTACTCCCACTCGCGGGACACGCTGTACTCGTTCAGCCCCTTCACCAACACGGTGACCGAGATCGGCGTCTTTCAGCTACCGACCGGCGAGCAGGCGCCGTTCATGCTCGATCTGGCCGTGGACTCCAACGGAGTCGTCTTCACCTGCAGCGACGACACGCTCTTCAGCGTCGACCCCTTGAACGCGGAGGCTACGGCCATCGGCACCTTTGGGCTCGGAGCGGACAAGCTCTACGCGCTCAGCTTCCTCTCGCCGAGCGAGAGCCCCGACGGCACGGAGGCGCTGATAGGCGCGACCAACGCGGGCACCTACTATCAGATCGATCGTTCGAACGCCTCGACCCGAATGCTCGGAAGCTACCCCGACGGCTGGATGTCGAGCGGCGACATCGTCAGCGTGGACGGCGGCACCTACGCCACCCTGCGCAGCACGGACTTCACGGGTGACGTGCTCGCCCGCATCATCTTCGCGCGTGATGGCAGCAGCTCCGTCGTGGTGATCGGCCCCATCAAGAGCGCCACCGAGGATTTCAAGGATCTCTTCGGTCTCGCCTATTGGGGTCGCGACGTGTACGGATTCAGCAACACAGGTCAGCTGATCCGCATCGATCGTGCGACCGGCGCCGCTGAGGTCGTCACCACCGGCACGGGCGCCGACCAGTTCTGGGGTGCCGGCGTGACCACCATCGTGCCCGTTCTGATCTGACGGAACACGCTACGTACGAAATTCGCACCACTGAAATTAATCTAGTGTAAGCGGATGCGATTGCGCTAGGTCAACCAGGGCGGTTGTGCTAGATCAATGGGATGCTCGCATCCCTCGAACGGTGGTCCTTGGCTCTCGCCTTGGCGCTCCTCTTCCCATCCATCTCCTTCGCTCAGGCGACGCCGTTCCAGCTCGATCACTACCGGCCCGCCGCGACCGGCGACGATGGATTCGCCATCTCGAGGCCGGACGATCGAGGGCACCTCATGTTGGGTGTCCGGCTGGACCTCGACTACGCGCTGAATCCGCTGGTCGTGGAAGGGCGCCTGGGGAACGCCGGAAGCGAACTTCAGTCCGTCGTGAAGCATCAGCTCGTGGGCAATCTGGGCCTCTCACTCGGGCTCTTCGAGCGCCTGGTGGTGTACGCCACCTTGCCTGTGAACCTCATCAACACGGGGGACGCCTACATGGGCATCCGCGGCGGCGATGGCGCTGGCATCGGCGATCTTCGCCTGGGCGTGCGGGCTAGGATCTGGGGCGAGCCCGACGACGACTGGGCTCTCGCCGCGCAGCTCGACGTCGCGCTCCCTGTGGCGGACGCAGTTAGCGGAAGCCAGGCCTACACGGGCGAGAGCGGGGCGGTGTGGCACCCGCAGCTGCTCGCCGAATTCCGAGGCATCGAGCGCCTGCGCGCGACCGTCAACCTCGGCGCTCGCGTCCGTGGCGGGGGCGACGCACGGGTGGCGAACCTCGACCTCTCCCACGAGCTGACCTACGGACTCGGACTCACCTACGCGGCCGTCCCCCAGCAGCTCGATGTGTACCTCGAGGCCTACGGAGCGCAGTCCTTCGCGAACATCGGCGGCCGGGGCGCACGGGAGAGCGGGCCCCTCGAAGGCTTGCTCGGCGCGCGCTACGCGGCGACCCGGGAGGTCAAGGTCGGCCTCGCCGCGGGCATGGGCTTCACACGCGGCTATGGCAGCCCGGACTTCCGAGGCGTGCTCAACGTCGCCTACACCCAGGGACCCACCCGCAACGCCATCGTCGACACGGACGGTGACGGTCTCTTCGACGACGTCGACCAATGCATCGACGAGCCCGAAGACGTCGACTCCTTCGAGGATGAGGACGGTTGCCCCGATCCCGACAACGACGGCGACAGCATCCTCGACGTCTCGGACCAATGCCCCATGGAGCCCGAGACCGCCAACGACTTCGAAGACGAAGACGGCTGCCCCGACGAGATCGGCGACGCCGACGGCGACGGCCTGCTCGACACCGTGGACCAATGCGTCGACCAGCCGGAGGACATGGACTCCTACCAAGACGAGGACGGCTGCCCCGATCCCGACAACGACTCCGACGGCGTGCTCGACGAGCCCGACCGCTGCCCCATGGAAGCCGGGCCCGCGGAGAACCACGGCTGCCCCGACACGGACCGCGACACGGACACGGTCGTCGATCGCCTCGACGGCTGCCCAGACGTGCCGGGACCCGTGGAGTTCTCGGGCTGCCCCAACGATCTTCACATCCGCATGGAGGACGGGCGCATCGAGATCCTCGACCGCGTGCACTTCCGCACGGACCGCGCCGTGATCCAACGGCGCAGCTACGAGCTCTTGCGCAACATGGCGCAGGTGCTGAACAACCACCCGGAGATCCCCCGCATCGTGGTGGCCGGTCACACGGACGCGCGAGGTTCGGACGACCACAACATGGACCTCTCGCGGCGCCGCGCTGAGGCGGTGATGCAGTTCCTGATCGAGGCCGGCGTGAGCGCCGAGCGCCTAGATGCGCAGGGCTTCGGCAAGACTCAACCCATCGTCGAGAACGCGAGCAATCGCGACGAGCGCGCCCAGAACCGCCGAGTGGAGTTCAGGCTCCCCTCCGTCGAGGGCATCGTGCAGCAGAACAGCGCCGCCGGCGCCGACACCGTGGACCGCTGAAGTGAGGATCAACGTGGAGAAGAATATGAAGCAGCTAGCGATCCTCGCCCTCCTCGTCGCCCTGAACGCGAGCTCTCCCGGGGGAGCGCTGGCGCAGGTATGCGGTGACTCTTCCGTCGATTCGGCCGAGGCCTGCGACGACGGGAACATCGTGGCCGGCGACGGCTGCTCCGCCACCTGCAGCGTCGAGACGGGTTGGAGTTGCGGCTGTGGGGCGCCGAGCTTCAGCTACTCCATGGAGATGAGCGCCGGGCGCATCGGCGGCCCCGACGGCAGCGCCGGTCCACGGATGGGCTGCGGCGGCAACGACGTGCTGATCGGCCTCGCCATCGGCTGGAGCGACGCGCGGGGCGAGGGCGTCCGCACGCGGGCGCTCTGCGGCGCGGTCAGCGTCGACGCGGGTGGCGCCGTCACCACGACGCCCACGACCACGGAGGAGAGCGGCGGCAGCGGCTGCTTCGGCTGGGCTCCACCTGGTCTCCCGACGTGAGCTGCCCGACCGGCTGGGCCGTCGTCGGCCTCACGGGCAGCTTGCCCGTGGGCGGCACCACCCTGTTCACAGACCTGAACCTCGTGTGTCAGCAGATGGGCGTGGACGGCAAGCCCGCGGGTCCGACCATGTCCATGAACATCCCCGGCGGAGGCGGCGCCGCTGGCGTGGCGCAGGCGGTCTCTTGCCCGACCGACACGATCGCGCGCTTCTTCCAGACGCGCTCCGGCTGCGGACAGGACGCCCTCGATCTCTTCTGTGGCGTACCCGCCGTGAGCTGCTCGGGGAGCGGCTCGATCTGCGCGACGCAGTGCGGCGATGGCGTCATTGGGGCGCCGACGGAGCAATGCGACGACGGCAACGCCGTGGCCGGTGATGGCTGCGACGCGAGCTGCGCCATCGAGCCTGGTTGGACGTGCTCGGCAGCCGGTGCGGCCTGCGCCGAGGTCTGTGGAGACTCCATCGTGGTGGGCGCCGAGGTCTGCGACGACGGCGTGGAGACCGCCACCTGCGACGGAGACTGCAGCAGCGTCGTCTGCGGCGACGGACGACTGAACACGCTAGCCGGTGAGGGCTGCGACGAGGGCGCGCTGAACTCGGACACGGAGCCCGACGCCTGCCGCACGACCTGCGCCGTCGCGAGCTGCGGCGACTCGGTCGTCGACACGGGCGAGAGCTGCGATGAGGGCTCGGCCAACTCCGACGCGCCGGGCGCGACCTGCCGCACGAGCTGCGCGCTCGCGAGCTGCGGAGACGGCGTCGTCGACACGGGTGAGGAGTGCGACGACGGCGCGAGCAACTCCGACGTGGCGGACGCGTGCCGCACGAGCTGCACCAACCCGGCTTGCGGCGACGGCATCGTCGACACGGGCGAAGGCTGCGATGACGGCGCGAGCAATTCCGACACCATGGCGGACGCCTGTCGCACGAGCTGCGCGGCGGCGACCTGTGGCGATGGCGTGGTCGACATGGGCGAAGCCTGTGACGACGGCGCCACCGGCTCGGCGACCTGCGACACGGCTTGCGCGATCATCACAGCGGGCGTGGACGCAGGCATGGACGCGGGCGTGGCTGATGCGGGAGCGGACGCCGGCGTGTCAGACACGGACGGTGGCGCGGATGGCGGCAGGAGCTATGGCCTGTCGGGTGGCGCCGGATGCAGCGCACCGGGCGGCGCTGGACGTGGCGGCTTCCCGCTGCTCTTCGCCTTGGCCTTCGGCCTGCTCGCTTGGCGTCGCCGACGCCGCTGACGACCCTTCGCCTCAACCCGTGAAGGGCTCGTAAGCGTCCCAGCCGTCGCGGGCCGGGTACTCGCGCCAGGGTCCTTCACAGCTCGCGTTCTTGGCGCAGTGCTCGCAGGGCGGGCCCTTGGCTTTGCCCTCGTCCTTGCGCCACTCGGAGAAGGCGAAGTTCTCCCCGTCCATGTCGACCACGGTCGTGTCGGGGATCATGTCCTCGACGATGGCCTCCTCGACGCCGCGCATCAGGCAGGGCGGCATGGCCTCGACCATCATGCGCATGCCGAGGTCCATTCCGCGTCGTGCGGCGCGCCGGATCGCCTCGGCCGCCTCTTCGATGGCCGGCACGACCTCCATCATGCGCTCCTCGGCCGTGCCCACGGGGTGCACCAAGGCGAGCTGTGACTCGCGCACGCCGAGGGAGTGGAGCAGCTCCACCGTCTCCACCAGGCAGTGCAGGTTCTGCTTGGTCACGACCGTATTCGTCACCACGATGGCGCCCGCCGCGACCACGTTGCGGATGCCCGCCTTGGAGTACTCGAAGCTGCCCGGCGCGCGCGTGAGTCCGTCGTGCACCTCCGCCGTGGAGCCGTGCAGGGAGGGCGAGAACTCTTCCGCGCCGGCGCGCATCAAGAGGGCGACCTTCTTCTCGTAGCTGAGCAGCTGCCCGTTGGTCTGGATCTGCACGGGCCGATAGCCGAGCTTGCGCGCCTCGTGGACGAGCTTCGGTAGGTCGGGATGCAGCGTGGGCTCTCCGCCCGTGAGCACGATGCCCGCGCCGGGGCGATAGGCCTGCTTCATGCGCGCCACGAGCTCATCGAAGTCGAAGCGGGCGTGCCCGCGACGCTTCTCTCCCTGCGCGCAGAAGACGCAGCGGTTGTTGCACGCGAAGCCGACCTTCAGATCCGTGCGCGGGACGCTCGAGCCGCTCTCAGTCATCAGCGCGGTGCAGGTAGTGGTCGCGGGGGCGCACGGTGGTCCACTTGGCGAAGGCGTCCATCACCGCCGGATCGGCCTCGTCGAGCTTCTTGAAGAGGAAGTCCTGAATGCCCATGTGCACCTTGCAGAGCGTGCTCTCGGCGGTTCGTCCGAAGAGCGTGCCTTGGGTCTTGTGGTTGTGGACGGGGCAGACGCCGCAGTAAGGCTGATACGCGCAGCGGCTGCACTGGGGCTGCCCGTCGAGGTTCGAGGCGACGGCCAAGGTGCGCACGGTCTCGTGCCCCATCAGCTCGCGGTAGCTGCTCGACTTCACGTCACCGATCAGGAAGGTGTCGTCCCCCTCCTCGCTCAGCATGCGGCCCTCGTCGCAGGTGAAGATGCGCCCGTCGTAACCGTAGGCGACCTGGCCGATGCCCGCGCCGCAGGGGCTGCGGATGTCGAGGTAGTTCGGGTCTTGGCCGCTGAGGATCTTGGTCAAGAAGATGCCGGCGAAGCGCTCGAGGATCTCTTCGCCCTCGCGGTTCTTCTCGAGCATGTACTCGACGGCGGTCTTGTAGAATTCGAGGAAGTCTTCGATCGGGTAGGCGAGCTGCGCGGCGGTCTTGCTGGCGAAACCGAAGGGGTCGAGGGGGCGCAAGAAGAGGGCACGGCAGCCGAGCTCGAGGTAGGTGTCCACCACCTCGCGCGGGTAGGCGAGGGTGCGCTTGGTGGTCGTGAGCAGCGCCTCCACGCGGTAGGTGTTGGGATCGAGGCCCGCCTCCTCGTAGGCGCCGTTGATGCGCTTGATCCACTTCACGGTCTCGGCGTGGGCGCTGCCGCTCACGAGCTTGCGCTGCGCGTCGTGCACCTCGGCGGGACCATCGACGCTGGTGCAGACCTGGATGCGATGCTCGCAGAGCCACTCGAGCTTCTCGTCGTCCATGGTGGCGAGGTTCGAGACGAGGGCGAACTCGAGGGTCTTCTTCGCCTGCTGATTCTTCTCGAGGGCGTAGTCGACGATGTGCTTCAAGAGGTCGAAGCGCAGCAGCGGCTCGCCGCCCTGGAACTCGATGGTGATGTCCGGGCTGGTCGAGGCGAGGGCGAGGTCGACGCTGCGCTCCGCCGTCTCGAAGGACATGTCGCTCGAGAGATCGCTCTCCGCTGCGCGCGAGGCGTGGCAGTAGGCGCAGGTCTCGTTGCAGCGCAGCGTGACGATCATGATGTGCAGGTTGGGCCCATAACTCAGGAAGGGCCGACGCTTGGAGAGCGCCGAGGCCGCGACGTCGGCGCGCTCCGGACGCTCGAGCAGGTTGGCCTCGAGCAGGCGCGCCTCGAGCTTGCCGAGCTCTCCGCGCTGAAGCGACGCGAACTCGTCCTGCGAGACCATCAGCCAAGAGCCCTCCTGGCTGGTCAGGAGGACCCGGTCGTCGAGCTGCCGGAAGCGATGAAAGCCGAGCGCCCGCGCGGCGCTCTCGGAGGAATCGGGTGAAGCCATCGGGGCATCATACAAGGTCTTGGCGCGATGTCGCGCGGGGCCGAGCGAGAGGGGTAGGCCGAGGCTCACCTGCGGCGCGTCGGGTCCTTGGGCTTGGGCGAATGTCGATAGCGGCGCTGGGCTTTCGGAGCCTCGGTTCGTCGCTTGGCCAGGTGTTTCAGTCCTCGGACCAGAGCGCGAAACGAGGGCGATCGACTCCGAGCAGCGCTGGTGGTCAGCGACTCTCCCATGCGCTCTGCCCACAGAACCTTGTTCCCACCGCCATCCCCGATGACCTCACCGAACAACTCCCACGTGCCGCAGACGGAGTCTGGGGCGTACGCGCGCGCCATCTCCATGTCAGCGTTCGGATAGGCTCGCTCCAGCGCGGCGAGGTCGCCCAGGTAGAAGGCCTCGGTTTCTTCGACGGCGATGCACACCACTACGGGGAGGTCTGGGGCCACCGCGTCGGCGGCTCGCCTGATGCAAGCGGCGAGATCGATACAGTCGTCATCGTCCGCGTCTATCAACACGAGCACTCCCGGAGGCGGGGAGCCCGCATTTGCGAAGCCCCGCAGCTTCGCAGGCAGCTGATCCAGCAAGCCGCGCTGTTTTGGTGGCGGCGGCGAGGTGAGATTGGCTGGCAAGCTGCCCTTGCCCTGGTGCGGGTGAACCTTCACGGCAACACTTCGCAGAAGGCGCTTCAGCCAGGGCTCCAGGAAGGCGCGCTCCGAAGGCCCTTCGACGAGCAGGTGGAGTGTCACTCGGGTGCGCCATCGTCGAAATGATTGCTGTACCAGAGGGAGCCAAGTGGAATCCCCTGATCGAGCAAGGCTTGGATCTCCGGTTCTTCACTGGCTCGCCTGGCGACCGAACACCCTCGCTCCTTCTTGAGGATGAAGACCTGCTCGGCGCGCAGCGCATCTACGAAATATGGCGAGTGGGTCGTCAGGAGAAGTTGCGTGGGTGACGTGGTACTGCTCGCTCTGAGGCTAAACTGTGCCGCCAGGCGATCCACCAAACGCACGTAGAGGCCGTTCTCTGGCTCTTCGATCCCGATGAAGGGGCGCGGAGCAGGATCAGCCAATAGAATCGCATACGCGAGCATCTTGAGTGTCCCATCGGACATGCTCTGCTGATAGAATGGATCCGCGTATCCGTCCTCATCGAACTTCAGCAGGAGTCGGCCATCCTTGCTGATTTCCGTCGTAATGCGTTCGAGTCCAGGAACCGCCTTGGCGAGTCTTCGAAGGATCTGATCGTACTCCTGCGCGTATTGTCGTTCGAAGTACTGGAGAACGTTTCCGAGGTTTGAGCCGGTCCGGTCGAGCCAGCGCTGAGCGCCCGCCGCTGGCAGGGCTCGCGCGGCCTCGGGGACGAAGTACGACAGATACCATCGCTCGATATACTGTCGCAGGCGCACGATCCGCGGGTGTTCCGACAGGTTACCGAGCGTCGTGATGCCGAGCTTGTCGCGATCAGCCAGACGCACCTTCTGCTCGTCCTTCTTTCCCGCCTTGACTCCGACGGATTGACCTGCCCACACCTTCCCGGAACCTTCCTTCAGCTTGAGGAAGTAGTATGGTTTCCCACGCGTTTGGCCTTGCTGGCGTTGGCGGAGGGTTTCTTCGACCACGGCCGGAACCTCACCCACGAGACCGATACTGAGGCGGTATACGATCGGTCGGTCGACGTCCTCATCTTCGAAAAAGACCTCGAACTCGATGGGGCCCGTTGCGCCCTGCGAGCGCAGGCGCTCGAAGCCGCCGCGACCTGGCTTGTCACACGCGTTCTCGACACCATCGAGGAGGCAGTCCGCGACGAACCCGAAAGCGTCCAACACGGACGACTTGCCTGCACCGTTCGGGCCGATCAGGCAGGTGAGGCGGGACAACGACTCGTCCCGCCTCGTCGAGTACGACGTCTGGCCAAGGTGCAGATCGACGAGCGACCGGTAGTTCTGGATGCGAATTCCCAGCAGTCGCGCCATGCTCTTCTCCTCGCCAATGATGACACTAGAACAGGAGCAAGCGTGTCAGGAGCGACCGTGGCCAGCAAGAAAAATGGCAGCCCTGGGCTCTACCTACCTGACGCTCATGGAGCGTGCCTCGTCCAGGATCTGCGCCCGCTGCGCCTCGAAGCGCTCGAGATCTGGCTGCCAGGCGCGCTCTAGAGCCTCGAGGGGTGCTCCTCCGCGCAGCATCTCGAGCAGGGCGTCATCGGCGACCAGGCCCGCGGTGGCGTCGAGGTCGAAGCGACGTGGCGCCTCGGCGCGAAGGGCGAGCAGCAGCGCGAAGCCGGTGCGGGCGGCCCGAAAGGCGTCCGCGTCGCTGAGCACGAGGCGCACGCCATGACAAGCGCGATTCCGATAGGGACGCGCCCTCGGCGTGAAGTGTGCGGGCTCGAATCGCACACCGGGGAGCTGCGCTGCGGATAGTCGGACGGCGAGCGCGTCGGCGTCGAGGTAAGGCGCGCCTACCAAAGCGAAGGGCGAGTCCGTGCCGCGGCCGACGCTGACGTTGGCGCCCTCGATCAGCGCCGTGGCGGGATAGAGCAGGGCGGACTCGGGCGTGGGCAGGTTCGGAGAGGGTGGCGACCACGCGAGGCCCGTGTCGGCGAAGCGAGCGCTGCGGCTCCAGCCCGCGGGAGCGACGACCTCGAGGCGCACGCTCAACGACAGCTCGGAGACGAAGAGACGCGCGAGCTCGCCCAGAGTCAGGCCGTGGCGGATCGGCAGCGGGAAGGAGTTCACGAAGGAGGGCTCGGACGGACGAGAGACCGGACCTTGCACCAGGACGCCACCCAGCGGATTCGGGCGATCGAGAACGACCACGGCTACGTCCGCCTCGGCGGCGACGCGCAGCGCGGCGAGCAGCGTGGACGGATAGGTGTAGAAGCGCGTGCCCACGTCCACCAGGTCGACGACCAAGGCGTCCAAGCCGCGAAGATCTGCGACTCTAGGAGCGCGTCTTCGCCCGAAGAGGCTCGTCAAAGGCACGCCGCGGTAGCTGCCGCCGCGCACTCGTCCCTCGTGCTGCGCGTCGAGCCCGTGCTCGGGTGTGAAGACCCGCACGACGTCGATCTCGGGTCTGTCGATCAATAGGTCGACCGTCTTCAGGCCGTCACGCGTGCGGGCGGCGCCGTGGGTCAAGAGTCCGACGCGGGGCGCGCGTGGTGGGCTCGCGCCAGCGTCGTCGAAGAGCCGCATGCCTCGCCGTCTGAGCACGTCCACTCCAGCGAGCACGGGCGTCGCCGGCTGCGAGCGAATGTCGGCGACCCGGGGCAGCGCGTCCAGCGCGATCCGCGCGACGTCACGCCGCAGCTCACCGAGAGTGCCCGCGCGTCCGCCATGCACCACGTTGGTCAGCAGCACGATGAAGAGGTCTCGAGCCGGGTCGATGAAGATCCATGTGCCCGTGTAGCCGCCGTGTCCATAGGCCGCGTCCGAGAGCCCCGAGCTATGGGGTGGCTGCATGTCCCAGCCGAGCCCCCGGCGGTGATGACCCGGAAGGTCGATCGCGCGCGTCATCTCCGCGACGCTCGCGGCCGAGAGCACACGCGTGCCATCGAGCTCGCCGTGGTTCAGCAACATGCGCGCGAAGCGAGCGAGGTCCGCGGCGCTGCTGAAGAGCCCCGCGTTGCCAGCGTAGCCGCCGAGGCGGTAGGCGCGCGGGTCGTCCACGGCGTTGCGAATGGGCGCGTCGTCGCGCTCCTCCGTGGGCGCCACGCGGGCGTCTTCGCCGGGCACGCCGCCCATGGCGCTCTCGCGCATCCCGAGGGGTGCGAAGATCTGGGCGTCCGCGTAGGCGCCGAGGCGTTGGCGGGAGACGCGCTCGATCAGGGCGCCGAGCACGATGTAGCCGAGGTCCGAGTAGACGTAGCGCGCGCCGGCGTCGGCCGCGGGCGCCAGGCGCAGGATGCGCGCGAGGTCCGCGTCGCGGTCGCCGAGGTAGGCGGAGAGGGGATCCACGGCGGGCAGGCCGCTCGTGTGCAGCAGGGCTTGGCGTAGCGTGGCGGTCTTTCGCTCGGCGGCAAAGGTTGGGAGGTAGTCAGCGATGGGCGCGTCCAGCGCGAGATCGCCACGCTCGACGAGCTGCATCACGGCCGTGGCGGTGACGATGGGCTTGGTCAGAGACGCCAGATCGAAGATCGTGTCCAGCGTCATGGGCTCCGCCGGCGGTCCCGCGTCGCGCGAACCATAGGCCCGCTGAAAGATCACCCCGTCCGCGCGCCCCAAGAGCAGCACCCCGCCGGGTATCAAATGCGAGTCGATTGCTCTACGCATATGGGCGTCCAGCGCGTCCTGATCCTGCGGCGCCAGGCGCACGACCTCGACCGCGCCCGAAGCATGCGAGACGTCTTCGCCGCCCGAAGCATGCGAGACGTCTTCGCCGCCCGAAGCTTCCAGGACGTCTTCGCCGCCCGAAACTTCCAGGACGTTTTGCGCGATCGGCTGAGCACGACCGACGTCCTGATGGGTCGTCTCCGTCTGGGACTGTCCACAGGCGAGTGCGAGGCTCGAGACGCCGATCAGGGCCGCCCACAGCTGTCTGCGCCACGTCATGCAGAAGAGCGTAACAGGCCTCATCGCCCCTCGGTTTCGAAGCGCCGAGTGGTTTCCCACACAAGTGCCCTCATTTGGGGACTGGTGGCCCGTGAGGCAAGAATTATAGAGTATGGTGGTGGGTGACGAGAGCGAAATACGGGAGGAGTTCGTCCGCGCCATGGGACAGCAGCCCGAGCCGTTCGTAGAGGCCACGATCGCGAACACCGGGCAACACGTCCTAGACTGGCTCGTGACACATCTGGGTCAGATGCTCGAGGTCCACGAGGTCTTCGTCGGCGAGATCTCCGGCGCCGACTGGGACCGCGTACACATGCTGGCGTTGGCCGTGGACGGCGCCAAGGCCGAGGTGATGGACTACGACCTGCGCGGAACACCGTGCTGTGCGGTGGTCCAGAAACAAGAGGTCTGCATTCACCGCAGCGACGTGGCGCGACTCTTCCCCGAGGACGAGCTGCTCGCCCAGACGGGCGCTCAGAGCTACGCGGGCGTGCCCTTGGTGGACACGGCCGGGCGTCCCCTCGGCCTGCTGGCCGTGATGCACACGCAGGCGTTTACCCCCGAGCAGGCCGAGCGAGTCGCTACCACGCTCGAGTTCTGGCGACCGCGCGTGCACGCCGAGCTGCGCATGCGGCGGGCTGAGCAAGACCTGCTCCGCGTCGTCTCGGTGCCGGCTCCCACGGGCACGCCCACCCTCGCGAGCCTCTGCACCTCCCTGTCCCACGCCATGAACGTGCGCGCGGTCTTCGTGGCCGAACGCGAGATTCGCGACGGAGATTTCGTCACCAAGGCCTTCTCGATCGACGGCGAGGCGGCGCTGCCCGCGCGTCTGGCCAAGTCCGCAGAGATCTGCGCGCAGCTGACAACCGACGCCAGCGTCGTCTGCGATCAGGAGCCCCTGCGCCAGCTGCTTCGGTCCGGTCTGAGCGCCTCCCTGCCATTTTCCCCCGAGGGCTTCCTCGGGCTGCGCCTTCGGGGCAGCGCCAGCCGTTGTCATGCCTATCTGGGTCTGGTGCACGATCGCAGCATCGCTCTTGGGATGGCCACCTCTCCTGTGCTTCGCTCCTTCGCCCAGCGTCTACGCGGTGAGCTCGCGCGTCAGCACCTCGAAGAGGAGCGCATGCAGATGGAGCGCGAGCTGCTCCAGGCCAGCACCCGAGAGAGCTTGGGCACGCTCGCCAGCGGTATCGCACACGACTTCAACAACCTGCTGGTGAACATCCTCGGCAACACCGAGCTGCTGCGGGCCGAGCTGCCCCCGGGCACGGCCCACGACTACGCGGACGAGGCGCACCGCGCGGCGGAGCAGGCCGCGCTCTTGTGTCGGCGTATTCTCGACTACGCGAGCCATGGCAGCCGTGGCAGCGAGCCCGTCGATCTGGCTCGGCTCACCCACGACGTGGCGCAGCTGACCTGTTCGGGCCAGCCCGTCGCCGCCGATATTCAGCTCGACCCGAGCTCCGAGATCATGGTGGATGGCGATCCCGCGGGGCTCTCACACCTGATCATGAATCTGGTGAAGAACGCCCTCGAGGCGGCCGCCATGACTCAGGGTGCCGTGCGCGTGAGCGTCCGATCGGAGCAGCTGGACCGTCCTCGAATCCGCGCCGCCGACGTGGGCGCCGAACGCGCGCCGGGGCTCTACGCTTGCGTGAACATCGAGGACGAAGGCCCTGGCATGGATCAGGACACACGCAGCCACATCTTCGACGCCTTCTACACCACGAAGCCTGGTGGACATGGTCTCGGATTGGCGGCCCTCGAGGAGATCACCGAACGTCATCGGGCGGTCCTCATGCTCCGCACCGAGCCGGGCGAGGGCACGTGCTTCACCCTCGCCGTACCACTCTCGGAGGCGCGACGAGCCCAAGCCACACGCTCCACCCCCGTGCCCGCCCGCGGCGTAGACCGAGGGCGCGCCCTAGTGGTCGACGATCAAGACATGGTGGCGCGAGTCGCCAAGCGTATGCTCGAGCGCCTGGGCTTCGAGGTCGTTGTGGCGAGCGATGGGGAGAGCGCGCTGGTAGAGACGGAGAGTCGAGACTTCGAGCTCGCCTTGATCGATCTGAGCATGCCGGGCATGCCCGGTGACACGCTCGCCATCGAGCTTCGACGTCGTTTCCCCAAGCTGCCCATCGTGCTCAGCAGCGGCTTCTCGGACGCAGCGGATCTACCCGACGAAGCGCGCACCTGCATCGACGCCGTCTTGCCCAAACCCTACGGCTACGCTGACATCGTCGGAGTGGTCGAGCGAGCGGTGACGTCGAACGAAACGTCTTCGGTCCCCTGACGTAGGTTGGGGCGATGTCGGAAACACCCCATGCTAAGCCCGCCCTCGTGGCGCTGCTCGGACGCGTGCCCTGGATCCTGTGGGCGGCGCTCGTCCCGGCGCTGATCATCGGCGGATCCAAGCTCCTCAACGGCAGCGGGACGCGCGTGCCCGTGGTCGGCGCGGGGCCCATCGCGGCGCTGCGTGCGCAGGACGCGCCTCCGGAGAGTCGCCTCGCAATCGACACGCGCGCGCATGAGCCGTCGGATCAGACGGCGGCTCGCGTGCGCGACGCGATCTCGCGCTGGCCGGATGTCGTGGTCCTCGCCTTCGATCCCGCGAATCTGGGACGAGATCCTGCGCAGCAGGTCGCCTTGCTCGGTCAGCTCGCCCGCGAAGCCCAGAACGCGACGGCGGTGCCGGTGATAGTTGGCTTCGGTCTGGATGAAACTGACGCAGCGCGCTCGGAGGCGGCGCGCCTGCTGCGTGAAGGACCCTGCCGCAGACCCGAGCGCCACATCTGCGTGGAGCTGAGCGCCCCGGACGATCCCAATGCCGTTCGTGCCGCCGTGCGTGCGGGTATCGCCGACGCCCTCGCGCTTCACCGAGACTGGCGCGCCAGCACCCAGAGCCATTGAGTCGTTCAACACAGCTCGGCCTCGCGGCTCTGTTCGCCCTGCTGCTCCCGGCCACTCGCCCCGAACCACCGGCGCCAGATGTCGCGGGCTATTGGGGAGTCGCCATCGGCATGTACCCGGACGAGGCGCGTCGTCAGGGCTTCAGCTTCCCGCCGGACCTCGAGGAGGTGGCGCAGCTGGGCGCGAGCCACGTGACTCTGGCCGTACCCTGGCAGTCGCGTGATCTCCACGCCTCGACCATCGCGCCTGGAGAGGAGTCCATCGACGACGACACCTTCATCGAGGTCGCCGCCCGCGTTCGTCAGGCGGGTATGTCGCCGGTGGTGATGCCCTTCATCCGCCTGGAACAGGCCGCGCGCGACGAGTGGCGCGGCGTGCTCGAGCCCGACGATCGCGATCTTTGGTGGCGCGCCTACCGCCGCTTCATCCTGCACTACGCCCGCCTGGCGCAGCGCGCGCGCGCGCCTCTATTCGCCATCGGTAGCGAGCTCTCGTCCATGACGGGTTCGCGAGACGCCGCACATTGGCGAGCGCTGGCAGCTGAGGTGCGCGAGGTCTTCCCGGGACGCATCGCCTACGTGACCAACCACGACGCACTCGATCGACGCGCCGCCTTCGCGAGCGTCGACGTCGTGGGCGTTAGCGCCTACTTCGAGCTGACCCGGGATCCAGACGCCAGCCAGGAGGTGCTGCGGCAAGCCTGGCGCGAGGTCGCGGCACGCCTCGCAAGCTTCTCCCACGAGGTGCACCGGCCGATCGTGCTCTTCGAACTCGGCTACCCCAGTGTGGACTCGGGAGCCGTCCATCCCTGGGACTACACGCTGGGCAGCATGCTCGATCTGGAAGAGCAGCGGCGCGCCTATCACGCGGCGGTGGAGGCCATCTTGGAGACGCCCGCCATCGAGGGAGCGCTCTTCTGGACCTGGTTCGGACCCGGCGGCGCGGAGGACCGCTGGTACACGCCGCGGGCCAAACCCGCCGAAGCGGAGCTGCGCCGCCTGCTCTACGCGCGGGCCCGTTGACAGCCGCCCTCGAGGATCCTACACACTCGCTCCTTCGGCGATGTAGCTCAGGTGGTTAGAGCGGGCGTTTCATACGCGCTAGGTCCGTGGTTCGAGTCCACGCATCGCCACCGCGCCCATGCGGCGCTGGTTTTTTCGCGCGACCAGGACGCGCTATCTTTTTCGCGCGGCCCCGAGCCACCTCGGTCCACGCCCTCACGAGTCGCCCTCACCATGTCGAAGCTGGCCGTTCGCACCGGCGCCCTCGCGCTCGTCAGCACGGTGGTGGGAGGCATCCTGCTGCAGCTGCTCTTGCCCGTGTTTGGCGCGGCGCCCCTGCCCTGGGGTCTCTGGAGCATGGCCATCATGCCGGCCTCCTTGGGTGCGGGCGGGCTGACGGCCGTGTTCGTGCACTGGGCCATCGGTCGACGCATGAATCAGGTGGCCGACTTCGTCGAAGGTCGGGTGAAGGGCGACGATCTGCGGCGCCTCCCGCGCATGGGCGCAGACGAGATCGGTCGAACGGCGGACGCGGTCAACAAGCTCTTCGCCAACATGACCTCGCTGCAGGTCGATGTGATCGACCAAAGCAGGGAGCTGATGGCGACCCGGGAGGAGCTGCGACTCAAGGCGGAGCTGGCCGAGAAGAGCCTGGTGCTCGAGACTCGCCTCAAGGAGCGCGCCGTGCTCTTCGACGTGCTGCGAGCGAGCGTGCGTGATCGCGACGTGCACGAGCTGCTCGACGACCTGGCCGATCAGCTGGTGCCCGCGCTGGGGTTGCGCGAGCTCGCCATCTTGCTGGCGGAGGACGCGGACGGGGAGCCTCGCTTCGTGGTGCGGGCCGTTCGCGGATTCGCCGATCCCGACGCCGTGTTGGGTCGCGCCATCGCGCGCGGAGAAGGGGTGGCCGGCGAGGTCGCCGAGCTGCGACGCCCCATCCACGTGCCCGATGTGACGACCGATCCCGACTATCTCTCCTTCTGGGGACAGGCCCCGCGGGAAGGCTCCTTCACCGCCATTCCCATCGAGTCTGGCGATCAGCTGATTGGCTTGCTCGCCATGACGCGTGCGACCTCCGAGCGCCTGGCGGCCGAGACCATTCGTTACCTGGGCGCCATCGCCGACCAGGTGGCGCTGGCGATCGGTCGCGCGCGGATGCTCAGCGAGCTGGAGAACCTCGCCACACACGATGAGCTCACGGGGCTGCCCAATCGGCGCCTGTTGCTGCGTCAGCTCGAGCGTGAAGAGGCGCGCGCGGAGCGCTTCGAGACCGCCTTCTCGCTGATCGCCTTCGACATCGATCACTTCAAGCAGCTCAACGATCGCGAAGGCCACCCCGTGGGAGACGCGGCCCTGCGTGAGCTGGCGCGCGTGCTGTCCGGCGAGCTGCGCAAGGTGGACACGCTCGCGCGAGTCGGCGGAGAGGAGTTCCTCGCCGTGCTGCCGAAGACGACCTCCCTCGAGGCCGCGTGCGTGGCGGAGAAGCTGCGCGCGGCCATCGCGGACGCGCTGATCCCTGGAGGTCGAGGTCAAGAGGGAGGACGCCTCACCATCAGCGTGGGCGTCACCCAACGGCGGCCCGGAGAGAGCTCAGCAGAGGCCTGGAAGCGCGCCGACGAGGCGCTCTACGCGGCGAAACGCAGCGGTCGGAATCGAGTCTTTCTCACGGACGACGCGGGGCCACGAGCCTTCGCGAGAAGTTGATCGAGCGTGCGTCTGCTGCTGATTCAGATTCGAGCGCTCGGCGATCCCATGATCGCCCACGAGCAGCAGTGCATCGCCCGACGACTCGGTCGGCGCCCCTATCTGCTGACGACTCGGAACGTGTTCGAGCAGCCGCCGCAGCCCGGCTGGCTAGACGGAGTCGACGCGCTCCTGGTCGGCGGTTCGGGAGCCTTCAGCGTGCATGACCCACGGAGCCAACCCTGGGTGAGCGGCCTGCGACGCATCTGCGAACGGGCGCTCACGCAGGCCGTGCCGAGCTTCGGCATCTGCTTCGGTCATCAGCTCCTCGGCTTGCACCTCGGCGGCGAGGTCGTGACGCGGGAGCGAGCGTCGGAGCGCGGGACGATCGAGCTTCGACTCACGGACGACGGCCTGGCGGATCCTATCTTCGGAAGCTTGCCTGCCCGCTTCCGCGCCCACACGGGTCACTCCGATTCCGTCCCGCACGCGCCGGAGTCCGTCGTCCTGCTCGCCACCGCAGAGGCTTGCCCGACGCAGGCGTTCCGCGTCCGGGGCGCGCCCTTCTGGAGCGTTCAGTTTCATCCCGACCTGCGCGGCGAAGAAGCCAGAGAGCGCTACCGCGCCTTTGCTTCCGAGCTGCCGCCCGAGCAGGCGGCCCTCGCGCGAGCCCACGCCCGTCTCTTCGATCCGGAGGCCGATGACACGGCCGGGCTACTCGGTGCCTTCCTCGATCACGTCCGCTGAAGCGGAGTCAGCCTCTCGAGCGTCGGGCGAACGCTGCTGTACGATCTCGCGCACCAGGCGCAGATCGAAGGGCTTCTCCAAGGCTTCGTTCTCCGTGGTTTCGAGGAAACGGTGCGCCCGCGGTGTGAAGGCGCCACCGGTCATGAACACGAAGCGCTCGGCGATCTCAGGATTCGCCTCCGACACGCGTTCGAAGACGTCCATTCCGCTCACCGTCGGCATCATCAGGTCGCAGAAGATCACGTCGAAAGGACGCCCCTCCAAGAGCAATTCGATGGCGGCGGCGCCTCCGGACACGACCTCCACATCGTGACCCTTGAGGGCGCGTCGAATGGAGCGCCCGACCAAGGGCTCGTCGTCGACCACGAGCACACGCGCTGAGACGAATTCTCCTCCCACGGCGCGCAACTTGCGGCTCGTCGCAGAGCGCGCAGGGACCTTGGGTGCTGGCGGCAAGGACACGCGAAAGCAGGTCCCTCGACCCGGTTCGGTCTCCACCTCGAGCCGTCCTCGCGCCGCGGTTACGATGTTGTGGCAGATGGACAGCCCCAAGCCCGTGCCCACGTCCTGGGCCTTGGTGGTGAAGAAGGGATCGAAGATGCGTCCCATGACCTCTGGCGGGATGCCCGGCCCGTTGTCCTCCACCTCGATCTGCGCCCATCCCCGATCGTCCGTGGAGGTGCGCACGTGGATCTCTGCGTCCCCGGTTCGGCCTTCGAGGGCTTGAGCCGCGTTCATCAAGAGCGCTACGAAGACCTGGCCCAAGCGAGACTCGCTGACCCGCACCCTCGGGACCTCGGCGAGATCGCGCACGAGCCGCGCGCGGTGCCGGATCTCGTTGGAGCAGATGCTGATCGAGGAGTGCAGCACGGAGAGCACCTCGGCGTTGTCGCTGCGCTCGTCGTCGGACCTCGAGAAGGTCTTGAGGTCTCGGATGATCTGCCGCATGCGCTCTGCGCCGTGGGCCGCCTCGGTCGCGAGCGTCTCGAGCTCGGCCTTGTCAGCGGTTCCCCCGAGCGCCTCGCGGATCAGCTCGAGGTTGGTCACCACGTAGGCCAAGGGGTTGTTCAGCTCGTGCGCCACGCCCGCCGCGAGCGTGCCCACGGAGGCCATGCGATCGGTCATCACCAGATGCGCCTGCATCTCCTTGCGCTCCGTCAGATCGCGCAGGGTCTTCAGTGTGCAGGGTTCGCCCATGAACACCACGGGCATGCTCATGGCTTCGGCCGTGACCACGCTGCCGTCCCGACGCACGAGGCGCATCTCCGTGGGCGGCGCCGGCTCACCGCGCATGGCGTAGGACTCGAGGCGCTGCCGCCACAGGGGCCTGTCCGGTGCGTGCACGATCGCCTCCGCCGGCTGCGCGCAGAAGGCGTCCGCGTCGGTGTACCCGAGGTAGCTCAGGAGTCGCGGGTTGGCGTAGCGAATGTCCCCTCGGCGATGCACGAGCACCGCGTCGGGCGAAGACTCGATCAGGCTCCGAAAGGCGTGCTCCGAGTCGCGCATGGCCTGCTCGAGCTGCCTGCGACGTGAGAGCTCACGAGCACGACTCTCGGCGACCATCAGCCGAGTGCGGAGCACCTCTGGCTCCAGCGGCTTGGCGACGTAGTCCGAGGCCCCTGCGTCGAGCACGGCCGTCAGATCCTCGACGCGAGTCCGACCGGTGACGACCAAGATGATCACGTCGTCCCCGCCCGGCATGGAGCGGATCTCGCGACATAGATCGAGACCGCTCATGCCCGGCAGCGTCCAATCCACCAGCATGATCTCGAAGGGGCTCTCGAGATGGGCCGCCAGACCCACCTCGGCGCTCTCGGCAGCGACGCACTCGTGCCCTCGCTCCTCGAGCGAATCGCAGAGCAGGCGCCGCATGGAGGCGGAGTCGTCGACTACTAACGTCCTCATCGATCCGCGCCCCCCGGGTGCTGCGTGCGCCACATGCGGCCGTACGATACCCGAGTCTCCGAAAACCTTGAAGAGTGTCGGATGCCTCGCGATCTCTCGGATTCTCGCGTCAGCGCGACCAGCGGAGAGTCTCGGCGTGACCTGAGATCACGCGGTTCTGATTGAGCCCCTCGGGGTTCGAGATGTAGATGCCGCCGCGTGAAGAGTAGAAGGCGACCATGCGGCAGTCGCGAGAGAAGGCGGGATCCTTGTTGACGCCCTGACCTTGCGTCAGCCGTGTGTATTGCTGCGTCGCCACGTTCACCGTGAAGACGTCCATGCCGCCGCCGCGACCCGTGAAGGCGATCAGCGGCTGGCTAGCGTCGGGACAGAAGGCGGGCGTTTGGTTGTGGCTGCCGCGATAGGTCACGCGCCGAATGCCGCCGCCGCTGCCGTCCATGACGAAGATCTGCGGGCTGCCGTGACGCGTGGAGACAAAGGCGATGCGCCCACCAGGGCCGCAGGATGGGCTGACGTCGATGGCGGGGTGGTGGGTGATTCGACGCAGCTCCGTGCCATCTGTGCGCGCGCTGTAGATCTCGGAGTTGCCGTCGCGCGTGGAGGTGAAGTAGACACGCCCGTTGCAGATGGTCGGGCCCATGTTCAGGCCGTCGCCGTCGATGATGGGGCGACCCTCCGCGCCCGAGTTGGTGATGAACATGCCCAGGTCCGTCAGGCGCGAGTACCAGATGCCCCCGGGACCGAAGCTCGGCAGCATGGACACGCCGCTGCCGTCCGTGATGCGTCCGACGGAGTGACCGTCGAAGGACGCCACGTACACGTCCTTGTGTCCTGGTCCCGAGCGTCGCGCAAAAGCGATGCGCGTACCGAAGGCGCCCAACTTTCCCGTCAGCACGCGCAACACCTCGTTGGCGAAGTCGTGCACGAAGCCGCGGATCTGTCCTGGCCTGCCGTGGTAACTGCGCGTCAAGGTGGCGGTGGATCCACGCGCTAGCTCGAAGAGTCGAAGCTCGAGCGTGAGGTTGCGGCCCGAGCCGCTGATCTCTCCCTTGATCACGCCCTGCGCGCCCACCGCGCTCCAGGCGCCGGGATCGATGCCGAGGCCCTCTTGCTCGAGGTTGGCGATGAAGGAGCGCGAGTCCAGCACCTGAAACAGCGAGACGAGCTTGAAGTCGTTGCGCAGCACCTCGGCCGCGCTGCTGCCCATGCTGCCGGAGCCGCGCAGGTTCGGCACGGCCATCTTGAAGAGGGCGCGCTCGGGCGAGTCGATCTCGATCACGACGCCGCGCTCGGGAAGCTCTTGCTCATGCTCGCTCGCGGTCTGACCGAAGGAGAGGTGGGGCGAGGCTGTCAGGAGGAGCGCGCTCGTCGCGAGCACGATGGCGAGGAGCATAGGCAGCCGGCGTGTCATCATGGGGTAGACGTCTCCAATCGGGAATCGTTCATCGTGCGTCACGACCCCGGAAGCGCAACGTGAACGTCTGCCCGACGAATCGGGCGGCCACCTCGGGCGGAGGCTCCGGTAGCGTGGTGTTCGAGTCCTTCACCTCTTGAATACGGTTCAGCACGCTCTGGTCGAAGAGCGCGTTGCCGCTCGAGTGCACCAATTCGAAGCCCGTGATGTGGAGATCCTCGCTCAGGTCGATAGTGACGCTCGTGCGCAGAGACTGCTTCTGCTCCTCGCTGATCGTCGCCGGTACTGTCCAGCCGCGTCGAAAGAGGCGGTAGAGCTGTCCGGCGTAGAGATCCCCCGCACGCGCGATGCGCTCCGTGCCTTCTTCGAGTCCGTCCGGATCTCCCTCGCGGTCTCGTTCCTCGGCGATCTCGGCGAAGATCTGTGCGCGGTCACCGAGCCGTCGCAAGAGATCGTCGGTGGCGTTCGGCGGCGGTGGTCCAGCGTCGGGGCGCTCGCGATGCACCCTCGGCGCCTTCGAGACGTTCACCCCTGAGGGTGGAGCCGTCGACAGGCGTGGCACCTGCCGATTCGGCATCTCGTTGGGTCGAAAGACTCGCCCGCGCTGCACGAAGCGCGCCGTGATCACCTGCCTTGGAGGCGGTGCGCTAGCCGCTGCGCCGTCGTCTCCCGAGAAGACGGCGCCGCCGAGCAGCACGTCCAAGGCGACGGCGAAGGCCACGACGCCCGCAAAGGCGAAGAGGGCGCCGAAGCCACCCAAGAGCGCCTGAGTATCAAAGGCAGCGAAGTGAAGCAGCGAGGGCGGTCGCCAGTCCGTAGGGTCGACGTACACCTAGTTCGCCTCGCCTCCGCCGGGCGCGGATGGCGCGGCGCCGGCCGCCGGATCCGTCACCAGCCCGAGAGTCGTGACACCCGCTTGGCGCGCCGCCGCGAAGACCCGCACGACGAAGCCGTAGGGCACGGACTCGTCCGCCTGCACGTAGAGTTCGTGATCCGCAGCTAAGCGCGCGTTGGTGCGCAGCGCCTGCTCGAGGTTCTCCACGGGCACCTCCGTCTCGCCGAGGTAGACCTTCTGCTCCTCGGTGATCGAGAGCAAGAGCTTGTCTTCGTCGAGCTCCATGCGCGGCGCGTGGGCGTCGGGCAGATCGACCGAGACGCCGGTCGACATCATGGGCGCAGCCACCATGAAGATGATCAGCAGCACCAGCATGACGTCCACCATGGGCGTCACGTTGATCTCTCCGAGGGGCGCTCGATCGCCACCGCCGCTGCTCATGCCCATTCGCGATCAGCCCTTGAGGAAGTGCCGGCGCACGATGTTCAGGTAGTCGTTGGAGAAGGATTCCATCTCACTCTCCAATACGCGGATGCGCCGGATGAAGAAGTTATAGGCCATCACGGCCGGGATCGCCGCCATCAGCCCGATGGCCGTGGCGATCAAGGCCTCGGCGATGCCCGGCGCGACCACGTCGAGGCTCGCGTTGTGGTTTCCGCTGATGGCGATGAAGGAGTTCATGATGCCGATCACGGTGCCAAAGAGCCCGATGAAGGGCGCGGTGGAGGCGGTGGTCGCGAGGAAGGGGAGCATGGTCTCGAGGGCCGTCAGCTCGTTGTTGGCCGTGCGCTTGAGCGCGCGCGCCACGTTCTCGATGTCGGCGGTGCCGGCCCAACTATCGCCTGCGGATTGGGCGCTGCCGATGCGGGCGAGCTCCACATAGCCGGCTCGGAAGACGGCGGCTACGGGCGACGCCGCGTAGGCCTTGATCTCCGCGTAGACGCCCTCGAGGCGTGCGTTGTTCCAATCGGGGCCCTGCTCTGCGCCCCAGAAGAGGTCGAGGAAGCGGCGGCTCGCGCGCGTGGCCGCGAACACGCGCAGCGCCTTGGCGCCCATGATGAAGATGCAGAAGAGCCCCATCAAGGTGAGGATGACGAGCACCCCCTGCACCACTGTCGAGGCGTGCAGGACGAGCTGGATAGGATCCATCTCTTCCGCGCCGGCGTTGGCGGAGGAGCTCGTCTGGAGGAGAAAATTCGCGAGGAGTGTTTGGTGCATGCGTTCGGCTCGGGTTGAAGCACGCTCCGGGAAGCCTGGTCAAGCGGACCGCTGGGCGCTTCCACCCGATTCCCGGCCCGAAGCGGGTGCTGCGAAGGCGGCCCTGCGCGCTGCCCGAGGCTTCACTATCGGTCACGCCCTCTCGGGGCCACAAGAACTCGTTCAGTGCGTACACGCCGACGGCGTTGGTCGAGGCGCCCGAGGCCGTGCCACAGCTCGTCCCGTTCGGACGGCCGCATCATGCATCCGTCGCGGCGTCCGCTGTGGAGCTGTCGGGAGGCGCATCCGTCGCGGCGTCCGCTGTGGAGCCGTCGGGAGGCGCATCCACACCTGCGTCAGTCGGACAGGTCTCTCCGTCGCCAACACAGGTGTCCCCGCCGCAACGCGTGAAGATCATGCCCAGACTGTTGCACTCGGTATTGATCGGGTAGCTGCACGTGCTGATGACTCCACCCATGCAGCATTGGAAGGGGCAGCCCTCGGCGGATGCACACATGGAGCCGCCGGTGCCGTTGTCGACGCATATTCCCAAGTCGCGGCCAGAATCGACGCGGCCAGAATCGACGCGGCCAGAATCGACGCGGCCAGAACCGCCCCCACCACCGCAAGCGGAGAAGAGGACGACTAGCCAAGCTGTGAGGATCGGGTAACGCATGAGTGCTCCTGACGAAGAATGATTCCGACATCTCACCTTAGCGCCACGGCGTCAATGCGGAGCATGCCCAAGGATGCCCAAGGGTCTGCCGAGAACAGGGCGGAGCCGAGGTGATCGACATGGGACCATGCGAGCACGTCGGAACATCGCAGGCATGCGGGTGCGGGTGGTCAGAAGCTTCATGTGTAGTCCTCGTTGCGGTTCGATGTGCCCAGCCGTGGCGTCGCGAGGTGTCGCGAGGGTCTGTCCCGAGGCACGGTCCTGGGACATCGCGTGGGCGCACGCGGGCGCACGGTCGGGCTTGAGCGCCTCGCGCCGCTCTGATAATCCGTTCGATTCCCGCTCCACTTGGAGCCATCGGAGGAACGCAACATGGCACGCAACGTCGTCGGTGGATTGATTCAGTGTAAAAACCCCCTCAACGACGAGGGCGCGACGGTCCCCGAGATCGCGCAAGCGGCGCTCGAGAAACACATCCCCATGATCGAGGAGGCCGCCAAGAAGGGCGTGCAGATCCTCTGCCTGCAGGAGATCTTCAACGGCCCCTACTTCTGTCCGAGCCAGGACGCGAAGTGGTGTGACATCGCCGAGGAGATCCCCAACGGACCCACTTGTCAGGTGATGAGCGAGCTCGCCAAGAAGCACTCGATGGTCATCATCGTGCCCATCTACGAGCGCATCGAAGTGGCCGGCGTGTACTACAACTCGGCCGCCGTCTTCGACGCTGACGGCAGCTTCCTCGGCACCTACCGCAAGAACCACATCCCCCACACCAACGGCTTCTGGGAGAAGTTCTTCTTCAAGCCCGGCAACCTCGGCTACCCCGTCTTCAAGACGGCCTACGGCACGATCGGCATCTACATCTGCTACGACCGCCACTTCCCCGAGGGCGCGCGCCTGCTCGGACTGCATGGCGCGGAGATCGTCTTCAACCCGAGCGCCACCGTCGCGGGCTTGAGCGAGTACCTGTGGAAGCTCGAGCAGCCCGCCCACGCCGTCGCCAACGGCTACTTCCTCGGCGCCATCAACCGCATCGGCAACGAGCCGCCTTGGAACATCGGTGAGTTCTACGGTCAGAGCTACTTCGTCGACCCGCGCGGACAGTTCCTCGCGGAGGCCTCGCGCGACAAGGACGAGATCGTGATCGCCACCATGGATCTCGAGCTGATCGAAGAGGTGCGACGCACCTGGCAGTTCTATCGCGACCGTCGGCCCGACACCTACGGCGACATGGTCAAGCAGCTTCCCTGAGGAGAATCGTCATGAGTATTCTGATCAAGAACGGACGCATCGTAACCGCCGTCGACGACTACTACGCCGACGTCTTCATTGCCGACGAGAAGGTGGCGCAGATCGGCAGGGACCTGAACGTCCAAGCCGACGAGACCCTCGACGCCAAGGGCATGCTCGTGCTGCCCGGCGGCATCGATCCTCACACCCACCTCGACATGCCCTTCGGCGGCACGACCAGCGCGGACAACTTCGAGACGGGCACCATCGCGGCGGCCCATGGCGGCACGACGACGCTGATCGATTTCGCCATTCAGACCAAGGGCAAGTCCACGATGGAGGGCCTCGACACCTGGCACGAGAAGGCCGCCGGCAAGGCCACCATCGACTACGGCTTCCACATGATCATCACGGACATGGCCGTCGAGCGCCTGCCCGAGATGACCCGCCTGCGCGACGAGGGCATCAGCTCCTACAAGCTCTTCATGGCCTACCCCGGCGTGCTCTACGTCGACGACGGCACGCTCTACCGTGCCTTCCGCCAAGCCGGCCAAGACGGCTCGCGCATCTGCATGCACGCCGAGAACGGCATCGTCATAGACGAGATCATCCGCGAGGCCGTGGCCGACGGAAAGGTCGAGCCCAAGTGGCATGGCCTGACGCGCCCGACGCGCATGGAGGCAGAGGGAGTGCATCGCTCCATCGCCATCGCCGAGGTGGCGAACGTGCCGCTCTACGTCGTGCACCTCAGCAGCCACGACGCCCTCGAAGAGGTGAAGCGCGGACGCGCGCGCGGTGTGGACGTGATCGCGGAGACCTGCCCGCAGTACCTCCTGCTCGACTCGAGCCTGTACGAGAAGGAGGGCTTCGAAGGCGCCAAGTGGGTGATGACGCCCGCCCTGCGCGAGAAGTGGAATCAGGAGTCCCTGTGGCAGGGCCTCGCCTTCCGCGATCTCGAGACCATCGGCACGGATCACTGCCCCTTCTGCTTCAAGGAGCAAAAAGAGCTCGGCCTTGAGAGCTTCACCAAGATCCCCAACGGCG